>CAYMQN010000142.1:8866-10131 GCA_964392545.1 uncultured Desulfobacteraceae bacterium | reverse complement strand
CACAACGTGATCGTGGGGTCACGAGCGGCCGAAGGTATGGAAGCGCACTCCGGTGTCAGCCATGTCGCTTGGGATGCCACGGCAGACGCGCTTCCCGCCGATGCCCTGCCCGAAAAGCTGGACGGCATGGTCTATTGTCCGGGAACTATCCGCCTGCGCCCCTTCCGAGCCCTTAAACCGGAGGATTTCCTGTCTGATTTCCAGATCAATCTGGTGGGAGCCGTGCGATCGATCCAGGCCTGCCTGCCGGCGCTCAAGAAGGCCGAGGACGGCGCCGGGATCGTGCTTTTCAGCACGGTGGCCGTGCAGACCGGCATGCCGTTTCACGCCAGCATCGCCAGCGCCAAGGGTGCCGTGGAGGGCCTGACACGGTCCCTGGCGGCCGAACTGGCGCCCAAGATCCGGGTCAACGCCGTGGCCCCCTCGCTAACCGACACTCCCCTGGCGGGCGACCTCCTCGGCAATGAGGCCAAGCGCAAGGCCGCCGACGAACGCCATCCCTTGAAACGCATCGGCCGTCCGACAGACATCGCCGCAGCGGCACTTTTCCTTTTGGAGGGGGCCGGCGCCTGGGTGACGGGTCAGATCCTGCACGTGGACGGGGGGATGGGGGCCCTGCGCACCTTCAAGTAGTGTACGCTCCAGGGATGGTCTTTTTGGCGCTGCTCGGCGTTCTCCGCGGCGTTGCCGGCTGCGGCGTACCGGCGTACGCCTCACCGTCAACGCCTTGTGCGGCCTTGATCAGCACCAAAAATCCCATCCCTGGAGCGAACACGTGTTGCCGGGAAGGTCTTTTGGGCGCTGCCCCGCCGTCGGTGGATCATACCACCTTTGGCGGGCAAGTCGGCGTTCTCCGCGGCGCTGCCGGCTGCGGCGCACCGGCGTACGCCTCACCGACAACCCCTTGTGCATGAATGGCCGTATCAGCACCCAAAATCCTCATCCCTGGGGCGTACACGTTTGCCGGGAGGTCTTTTTGGCATACCTCTTCCCAATAAGACAAGAATGATTATTAGTATGGGATAGGCGCTATGCATGACATTTCACGATCTTTCACACGGGAGCACAAATCCTATGGAACTTGCCGACTATTTCGAATCTGCCAAGGGCTTCGGCGTGCTTGCCACGGCCGACAAGGAAGGTAAAGTCGACACGGCCGTGTACTCCAGGCCGCACTTCATGGAGGACGGCACCGTCGCTTTCATCATGCGCGATCGCCTCACGCATGCCAACCTGCAGACCAATTCCTATGCCAGCTTTCTTTT
>CAYMQN010000142.1:2947-8766 GCA_964392545.1 uncultured Desulfobacteraceae bacterium | reverse complement strand
CCCAAAGGAGGCTACAATGGATGTCAAAGATTTTTGTTCCGGAATGGAGATGGAGTTAACTGCCTGGAAGGCCAAGCTTTACGACACCTGGCGCAAGTTCGATAAACTCGGCACGGCCGAGCGCGAGCGCATCCAGCCCAAGATCGAGGATCTGCACATGGTGGTCGAGGAGTTGAGCGGCCGGCTGGAACAGTTGAGGGCCGAGTGCCCCAGCGACTGGAGCCCCATCAAAAAGGAAATCGAAGAGGGGCACGTGGACATGCGCAGCAAGTACGAAGAAACCATGGAGGAGATCGGAAAATCCTCCCCGGTATCCGTTCCCGGCTAGCCGGAGTCATCATCGGCGGGTAGACAGGCCCTGCATTCGATGTGATCGACACTCGCGGTGCAGGGCTTGGTTCATCTCCCTTCCTGTTAACAGCACCAGCATGAGGTTTGACAGTGTTGCCGGAGCCTACCACCGCTCCGGCAACCGTTTTTCCCGCGGTCGGCATCCCGACCGTGATCTGATTTTTTCCAATCCAAACCGCCCGGTCCCTTTTGGCCATGGCCCGTGAAATCGCATTGCGTCTGATTCTGGGCGATCAGCTCAACATCCGGCACAGCTGGTTCGACCGGCCCCGCCAGGACGTGGTGTACACGTTGATGGAGATGCGCCAGGAGACCGACTACGTGGTGCACCACATCCAGAAGGTGGCCGGTTTCTTCGCTGCCATGCGCCGCTTTGCCGAAGCACTTTCCGCCCAGGGCCACCGGGTGGTCTATCTCTATCTGGACGACCCCGGCAACGAACAGGATCTGGAGGCCAATCTGCGCCGCCTGATCCGCACCCGGAAGGCCACCCGCTTCGAATACCTGCTGCCGGACGAATACCGCCTGGATCGTCAACTGGCCGAATTGACCGAGCGCCTGCCGGTGCCCGGCACAGCGGTGGACAGCGAGCATTTCCTGACCGCCCGCGGTGAGCTCGAGGAGATGTTCCGGGGCAAAAAGCGCTACCTCATGGAATCCTTCTACCGCCGCATGCGGCGCAAGCACGGCATCCTGATGGAGGAAGACCAGCCGGCCGGGGGCCAGTGGAATTTCGACCGGCAAAACCGCAACCGCTACGACGGGGCCGTACCCCTGCCGCGGCCCAAGACCTTTCGCAACGATGTCGGCGACATCGTGGGCATGATCGAGGCCTGCGGGGTGAAGACCATCGGCACGCTCCAGCCCGCGAATTTCATCTGGCCCGTCACCCGCCGCCAGGCCCTGGCGCAGCTCAAGGAGTTCGTGGAGCAACGGCTGCCCTATTTCGGCACCTATCAGGACGCCATGACCCTCGCGAGCTGGTCCCTGTTTCATGCGCGCCTGTCCTTTGCCCTCAACATCAAGCTGCTGCATCCCCGGGAAGTCATCGATGCGGCCGTGGAAGCTGCCCGGGCCGGCGATGCCATCGGGATCGAACAGGTGGAGGGCTTCGTGCGCCAGATCCTGGGGTGGCGTGAGTATGTGCGGGGCATTTACTGGGCCCATATGCCGGACTACGAGAACCAGAACTATTTCGACCATGACGCCCGTCTCCCCGATTTCTACTGGACTGCCGAAACCGGGATGCGCTGCCTGCGGGCGGCCATCACCCAGTCCCTCGAGCATGCCTATGCGCACCACATCCAGCGGCTGATGCTGACCGGCAATTTCGCCCTGCTGGCTGGGGTGCACCCCGATCAGGTGGACGCCTGGTATCTGGGAATCTACATCGATGCGGTCCAATGGGTGGAAATCGTCAACACCCGCGGGATGAGCCAGTTTGCCGACGGCGGCCTCGTGGCCACCAAGCCCTACATCGCCTCGGCCAACTATATCAACAAGATGAGCGACTACTGCAGCGACTGCGCCTATGATCCCGCCAGGCGCACCGGGGAGCGGGCCTGCCCCTTCAACAGCCTCTACTGGGCTTTTCTGCACCGCCACCGCGACCGCCTGGCCGGCAATCCCCGGGTAGGGATGATGTACCGCACCTGGGACCGGATGACGGAGGCCGCCCAACGCGACCTCTTGAACCAGGCTGAAGTCTACACAGTCGCCCTCGACACGCTCTGATCCAAACCAATACCTCTGTCTCCGGTGGCATCGGCTGCCGCGAGGCCCGCACGCGGGAGGAAAGCAATCGCAAGGGGGGGCCTGACCGTTGCTCTTTGCCGCACAAGGCCTTACCTGTCGAAGGAAAGCCGCCCGATGACGGGATAGGCCGCCTGGTCGTCCAATTCAAGCACCACGCCCTCCCCGGAGCCAACCCCGTCGCCGGTGATACCGGCGATGGTAACGAAGTGCGTCACGAGTATGATGAGCGCGCCGTCCCGGGGCTGATCGCCCAGAAAGCGGCGCAGGGCGGCCAGGTTGGGTTCGCGGTCCCGGGGGTGTTCGAAAAAGGAATTGAGGGCCGGCAGCGGGGTGACCGGCCCCAGAGCGAGGCGCTCGGCGGTTTCCAGGCAGCGGCACCACTGGCTGGAAAACACGCGGGCCCGGGTGATGCCCCGCTCGCGCAGCCATGCCCCGATGGCCCCGGCCTGGGCACGGCCGCGGCCGTTCAAATTCCGCTGGGTGGTGCAGTCGCCCAGACGGAAATGATTCGGATCCCCCGTGCCGGGCGCGTATGCGTGGCGCAGCATCAGAACGTGCCCCCCGTCCCGCATGCGTTGGACGAGGTGCCCGGTGTCGGCCTGGACCGAAACGGATATTGCCAACAGGAGCAGGGCTGGAATGGCGGTGCTTGCGAAGGGGTGTTCAGGGCGCAACCTCCCCTTTCTGCGGCGATGACACCGCATCCGTTCGGCGGGGGCATCCTGCCCCCAACGCATGGCTGGCGCAACGGGCGTTTTAGACGACCTCTTCTTCGAGTGCTTGAATCCGACTTTGCGCCGCCTTGACCACACGCGGATCAGAATCGTTGTTCGTGACCTTCTTCAGCAGTTCGACATCCTCTTCGTCCTTGATCGCTTTAATGCGCACGTCAGGATTCGAATGCGCTATCTTGGGCAGAAACAAATCCCTGAACTTCATGGATGTTCACCTCCCTTCGGTTGGTTTTCCTGTCGAGCCGGCATGCCGACCTGACTCAAGAGGCGATTTTTTCCAGCCGTTTCATGGCCTTTTTACGGACTTCGGGTTTGGGGTCTTCCCGTGCGATCTGCCTCAACAGCTCCGGGCTTTCCATCTTCTCGATGGCCTGCTTGCGAACGTCCGTGACGGTGATGCCCCGGGGCTCCAGATCCCCTTGGCGGGCCTTGAGCAGGAAGTAGACCCCGCCGAGAATAAAGGCGACGGCCAGTCCCATCATAAAATAGGCCCTGGGCGGATCGGCCTTGAGAAAAGGAAACTCGATAATCCCGGCGATTAGAAAAAGGCCACCGGTCGCCGCTATGGCCGCTGCGATCAGGTGGGGGTGGCTGTCAGCAAGTTTCATAAGACCTTCCTTGGCTATAGTTGCAGCAGACTGCTGGTGACGACATAGACCGTGACAATGACGACCAGGAGGCCCGCTGCCACGGCGATCCCCCTCCATGGCTGCGGTCCTTTACGTTTCATGGATACTTTTGCCCCGCATTGCGGGCAGCAGTGGCTCTTGAGGACAAAGGCATTGTTTTCTCCGAAAACATGCCCACAGGCCCGGCACATGTGTGGCACCATAGCGGTTTCGATCTCCTTTTTGTGTCGCATCTACGGTGGGCCTTGCACCCAACACCGCCCGTTCGACGGAAACCTAGACCTTCATATGATCGTAAAAGGACAGCAGCCGATAACAAACCGAGAGGAGGAGAACGGCCAGCAGCGGCCAAAAAAGGCGATCACCGTAGGATGAGAAGAATTTTTCAACCTGTTTTTCACCCTGCATATGTTCCAGCAGCATTTTGGTTTCGTGTCGGTTGCGGGGCGGCCGGTGCTCGACAAAGGCCAGAGCCCACAATACCGCCACGATCGCCACCGATCCCACCAGCAGGGCCGTGGTGGGTTCATGTGGCTGGCTCCACAAAATCGTCGACCAGGCCGCCAGGAAAACCAGCACATAGAGCCGGTAGAGGCCCTTTTTCTCTTTGCTGAACCGAAAAACCAGATAAAACCCCGCCAGCAGCACGCCAGCCAAACCAAAACTCAACAAGACGGTTGTTGCAATCATGAAAACGGCATCTTCGGGGACTTGTCGAAGCTTGGCAGCAACCCGGCTGCGCATCACCACCCCGGTCGGCGATCAATTCTATTGTACCGCAGGGCAACCATGTCCCCTGCATTGCTTCTTATCCAACCCTAAAAGCTCCCCAGGGTACTTGTCAACCCGTTCTCAAGATAATCGAGCCTGATGATTGCGTAAATAGTGTCAACCCTGTAACAAGGGCGCAATAGCACCCTATGCGGCGGCCGCACAGCAGGCTAAAACGGGATTGGAAGAAGGGATCCGTCCACGCCAGTGAAAGCTTTGCGCATCTTGCACATTCTCGGGCAGCGTCCGGAAATGACCGGCAGCGGGATCTACCTGGAAGCCCTGATGCGGGAATCCCAAAAGCACGGGATTTCCTGTTGTCGGATTGCCGGCGTCCCTGCAGGACGTCTAAACCTCACGCCGGTTGGTTCCGCCGTCGACGGGGCCTATGTGGTGTTCGAGTCGGAGCACCTCGATTTCCCGGTAGTCGGCATGTCCGATGTCATGCCCTATCGGAGTTCGCGGTTCCAAGATTTAAAAGGCCGGCGACTGACGGCCTACAAGGCGGAATTCACCCGGGTGCTGGCGGAAACCGTGGATCGATGCCGTCCGGACATCCTGCATACGAACCACCTTTTCCTATTGTCGGCCTTGACCAGACAACGTTTTCCGGATGTGCCGATGGTCACCACCTGCCACGGCACCGATCTGAGGCAGTACGAGCTGTGCCCCCATTTGAGGGGTTTCGTGCGAACGCATTGCCGGAGAATCGACAGGATCATTGCCCTGAGTGCCGATCAGAAAGCGGCGATCCGTCGTGTGTATGACGTTCCGGATGCGTCCATTGCCGTGATCGGGGGCGGATACGACGATGCCCTCTTCAATCGTGGCCCCCAGCGCGACGCCGGAAGGGTTCAGATCCTCTATGCCGGAAAATTGAACCGCAGCAAGGGCGTCCCCTGGCTGCTGCGATCGCTCAGGACGATTACCGACAGGGACTGGCATCTTCATCTGGCGGGTAGCGGCAGCGGGCCGGAATACGACGAATGCATGGACCTGGTCCGGCACCTCGGCGCCCGGGTGACCGTGCACGGGTATGTCAGCCACCATCGCCTGGCCGAACTGATGAAACAGGCCCATATCCAGGTGCTGCCCTCCTTTTTCGAGGGTCTGCCCCTGGTGCTTTTCGAGGGGCTGGCCTCGGGATGCCGCATCGTCACCACCGAGCTGCCCGGGTTCCGTGACATATTCGGCAACGCCAGTAGCGCCACGGTCCGTCTGATCCCGCTGCCCCCCTTGGAAACCATCGACCGGCCCTATCGTAAAGACGAGGCCCGTCTGGTGGACCTTCTCGCCGGGAACCTGGTCGAGATGATCGCCACGGCCCAACGGTTTCCCGACCTGAACGATCCCGAGGCTGACAAAATTGCCGCCGCCTATACCTGGTCGCGTGTTTTCGAACGGACGCTGTCCGTCTACGAGGCCATCGCGCAACATCCAATCAGAAGGCGTCCAAGGTGAGCGACCGCCTTCCGGGGGCCGCCGGCATGGCCGCATGATGGGTAGCGCAGCCTATTCATTCAACCATGCAACGGCTTCGTCTTCATCGAAAAAGACTTCGATTTTCCGCGCTGTCGAT
>CAYMQN010000142.1:0-2847 GCA_964392545.1 uncultured Desulfobacteraceae bacterium | reverse complement strand
ATTTTGACAGCCCCCCTTTTTTGAAATAGGATTGCAAAGGTTGTAGCGCCCATCAAAATGACATGCCCTCATCGCGTCGCCCAAGCGGGAAGATGACACAATACATGGATGACAGTCGAAACGCCTACCTGATTGCCTACCCTATCGAGTCCTTTGCAAAACCCATTTTAATCGACAATCGAAGGACGTATATTGGAAGGAGCAACGTCGACGGGATTCAAATCCAAATTGACGACAGGCATGTTTCGCGCAAGCATGCCTGTATTTCTTTCGAAGGCGGCCAGTTTTTTATTGAAGACCTCGGTTCGCAAAACGGCACCTTTTTGAACAACGCGCCTATCAAAAAGGCCCCCCTTGGCAGCCACGACAAGATTACCATCGGCCGCCTGACCTACCTTTTTTTGCTGCAGCCGGATGCCACCTGCGATCGGTTGTCCGCGCCTTCTTCCGGCACCTCGGACCGGATCATCGACATCCGTCTTCGAGACATCGATTTCTCCGAGGTCTGGGCGCAAAACGCCGATCGGGCCGCCCGCGGGTTCCTGCATCGCGACGCAGCGCACCTGTCCGCATCGGAGCACCTAGCGGACCTGGCGCACACGCGACTTTCCCTTTTGTATCAGTTGAGCGAAAGCCTGAGGGAAACCAGCGATGCGATGGAAGTCTATGAAAAAGGGATCGATCTCATCATGAAAGCGATGCCGGCGGCCGAATACGCGCTGGTTGCCAAAAGATCGACATCCAGGGACGCCTTCAACATCCTGACCTTCAAATTCGCTGATCAGCGAGAAGCAAAAGGCGATACCATCCCCCTCAGCCACACGGTCTTTGACTGGGTGCTCACCGAGCGCGTGACCCTGGTGAGCGAGAATCTTACCGAGGATCAGCGTTTTCAGGAGTCGGAATCCATCAGTATCAACGATCTGCGGTCCATCGTATGCGCACCGATCAGTGGGAAACGTCATGTGATCGGTCTGTTGTATGCCCAGGCCAACAACCTGGTGAGCCCTTTTGACAAGGAAGATGCCAAGTTCGTTTCCGCCGTGGCCAACGAAATTGCCCTGAATATCGACAATATCCGCTTTCGCAAAGAAATGCTGCGCAACGAGCGTATGGCGGCTGTCGGGTTGACGGTCAGCAATCTGGCCCACAACCTCAAGAATCTGCTGGCGATCAATCAAACGGCCATTCAGCTGATGGACAGCTACATTAATGAAAATGACTATTCCCGCATCGAACAGAAATGGCACTGGATCAAAAACAGCCTCGATGACATCAGCAAATTATCAACCGATATGCTCGACTTTGTTAAAGACGAGGATCTTCTACCCTACTCCATCGACATCAATGCCCTCATATCCGACAGCCGTTCCGTATTCGAAAGCAGCTTGTCTGGCGGCGGTGCTAAGTTGGAGATGTCTTTGACCGACCAAAATACGCTATGGTCCATGGACGAGGTTCGACTCAAGCAGGCATTATTGAATCTCGTCATCAACGCGGCGGATGCCCTGAAAGACCGTCAGGGCATCCGCCGCGTTGTGATCGGCACATCCGTGTCCAGCGATCGAAACCTGGTGATAAGTGTGGCCGACAACGGGTGCGGCATTCCTGAAAGCAACAAGGAAAAAGTGCTGGATTTGTTTTTCACGACGAAGGGATCGCGAGGGACGGGGCTCGGGCTGGCAATGGTTCAAAAATTTGTCGAGAAATCCGGCGGCAGATTGACATTCGAATCCGAAGAGGGTGAGGGCTCAATTTTTACGATGATTTTTCCCAATTGATTGTCCCGCTTAATCTTGCGTACTTGAATATGCGTATTCACAGGGCCCTGAAATGGCGTCTAACTGGATCCGGAAGCCTTCCAGACCATGCGCGATGAATTCTATCGACGCCGGGGGTGGGAGGCCGCTTCCGGCTGTCAGCGCCGCACGCTTATCGAAGCCCTCGATCTGGGCGAGGTTGCCGATGCCCTGGTTGCTCTGGGATACCTTGGGGATTGACGGATTTTTAGGGTTGGCGACAGGCCGCCGCCGATTCAAAAAAATGAGGAACGCATTCCGTTGCGCTACGAAGGTCCTATCTACCGTCCACCCAGTGAGGCCGACAGCCTGTTGATCCAGGCCACCGTGGGCTGTCCGCACAACCAGTGCACCTTCTGCATGATCTACAAAAAGGGGCCTCCCTACCGGGTGCGGCCGGTCAAGGATATCTGCGAGGATCTCGACGCCGCCCGCGCCGCATACGGGGAGCACGTCAAGACGCTTTTTTTCCCCTCCGGCAACACCATCGCCATGCCCACGCGCGAGCTGGCCGCCATCTGCCGCCATGCCGTGAAATGCTTCCCGGAGCTCGAGCGCATCACGGTCTACGGTTCTTCACGCTAACTATCTCAATCTGGCCGGTTCACTGCCGGATGACAGGGACCGCCTATTGGAAGCCGTCGACCAGGCTTTGACCTGGGAAGAGGACCGCTTTCGGCCCCCTTTTATCGGAACGCAGTAACGCTCAGCCCTCCCGGCTGAAGGGGACACCCAGGGCGGCCGGCCCTCCGAAGCGCCGTCCGGGGCCCAGGTTGACCAGAATCATCACCACGATGGTCAGAACGTAGGGCAGCATTTTGAGGATATAGGTCGGGATCAGTTCCATCCCCACGGCCTGGAAGTAGAACTGCAGGGCGGTCAGGCCGCCGAAGAGAAAGGCGCCGAGGACGGCCCGCAGGGGGTTCCAGGTGGCGAAAATGACCATGGCGATGGCCACCCAGCCCTGGCCCCCGGTCATGGATTCCTTCCAGCCGGGGGTGTAGGACAGGGACAGATAGGCTCCGGCCAGGCCCGCTCCAATCCCCCC
>CAYMQN010000141.1:0-10134 GCA_964392545.1 uncultured Desulfobacteraceae bacterium | reverse complement strand
CATCCATGGGTCTGGTGAATTGTTACATCAGGCGCGATCATCCGCCCGCCATTTTCACAGCGAAACCCTGCCTGATCAATTCGATCTTGACCGTTTCCCTATGATCGCCCTGAATGATAATGATGCCATCTTTAAAAGAACCACCCGTGCCGCAGCGGTTCTTGAGATCGGAGACGATCGCTTTAATTACGTTATCTTTTTCCCTAAAGCCGGATATGATCGTCACGGTCTTGCCTTTGCGCCCCTTCGATTCACGCCGGATGCGGATAATGCCATCCGATTCATTTCGGAGATCGTCTTTGGTTTTTTTCTTTTGGCAGGCACACTTGGATTGAGGCCTGCCGCACTTCGGGCACATGCGCCCCGTCTCGGTTGAATAGACCAGCTTGGATTCGTTCATTTTCAGCTCCGCGCCCTCGTGGGTGTTGACTCGGATGAAACTTCAGGTTGCATGACTCGGCAGCACACGCTTGCGTTGAAGCATCTTGCTCGATCAAACGGGCCGCTAGCAACGCCAACGCATTGAGGATAGCCTATTGTCGTCCATTTTGCCAGACCTGGGGCAGGCGAAAGGCGCAGAATGAAGGAGAGACAGGAGGCAACGCTCGCGAGGAGCATCGCCCCCTGCCTATCCCTCCTGAAGGACGCCAAGATAATCGGGGGGCCCTTGGCACCTTCTATTCCGATTATCGACGGTTGGCCGGTCTTTCTTGAGCAAGATTTTGGCGAAGGCCGCCCGCGTCAGGGTTGTTGCCGTCCTTGAAGCAGTTGCGATTGCCTTTCAAAAGAGCCTTGTGTTATATACCCTGCCATTGGAAAAGGCTCACCGGGGGCATGCCCGCCATGCCTTTTTGATTCCATTATGCTTGACCATTCCGGCCGATCACATCGGCTGCCGAACCGGCCTTGAGACGCGGCCGACAACCCCAGCTACGGAGGATCATCATGGATGCAAAGCGGTGGCGGAAGACCCTGGCTTACCTTATCTTTCTCTCGATTATGGGCATCGCCCTGACGGCCTGCACCAGCATGAACGCCACCTCCGGCGGTTCGTCTGCGGACGGCGGCGCCAAAACGGCCTCGCCCACCGTTTACCGCGACTTCAGCGACATTCTGCTGCCCAACGATATGAAAATCGATCCCAAGCGCACTTACATCGTCGAAGGTCCGGGGATGACCACGGGCATCTTGACCATCAAGGGCTGGGTGGATCGCAATTCGCTGATGACCTTCTTCAAAAGCGCCATGCAACGGGACCAATGGCAGGAGTTGGCCTCCTTCAAATCCCCCACACCCAAAACCAGTTCGATCCTTGTTTTTCAGAAGGCCGGCCGCATCGCGGTGATCAGCATTGATGAAGGCTGGATTTACACCTATGCCGAAATTGCCGTGGCACCCTCGGTCAGCGGGGGCGGCAGCGGTATGCTCCAGGACAACGAACTGCAGTAACGCGGTGTATTCGATATCGGCGTGCTTGACGGTTCGGAGGCGCTTATTCGATACGATCTTCCAGAGGCAACCTCCGCCGGCCATTCGGCCTTCGGCTGCTTTACGGCGACGGGCCGGCGGACTGATGACGAAGGACGGGCATGGAGCCTTTTCTAGCAGGTAAGAACGTCACGTTGGGGGTTACGGGCGGTATCGCGGCCTACAAAGCCGTGGAACTACTGCGCCTGCTGACCAAGGCCGGGGCCGAGGTGCGGGTGATCATGACCGAAAACGCCGGGTGGTTCGTGGGGCCGGGAACGTTTCAGGCCCTTTCCGGCAAACCGGTTTGCACCAGCGTATTCGAGGAAGGGGACGCGGCCATCCGCCACATCGACTGGGCCCGGAACACCGATCTGGCGGTGATCGCCCCGGCCACGGCCAATTGCATCGGCAAGCTGGCCGGCGGCATTGCCGATGACGCATTGTCCACCTACATGCTGGCGGTGACCGCTCCGGTGGTGCTCTGCCCGGCCATGAACACCAACATGTACGCTCACCCCTCCGTGCAGCGCAATCTGGAGATCCTGCGGGGCTTCGGCCATATCCTGATAGCGCCGGACGCGGGGCAACTGGCCTGCGGCACCGAAGGGCCGGGAAGACTTCCGGATCCGGCCTATATCATGGAAAAACTGGCTGCTGTCATGGCGCCCCAGGATTTGGCCGGACGGACCGTGCTGGTGACCGCCGGCCCGACGCGGGAACCCATTGACCCCGTGCGTTACATCAGCAACCCGTCCTCCGGTAAAATGGGGTTTGCCGTGGCCCGGGCCGCCCGGCAGCGGGGTGCCCGGGTCATCCTGGTGAGTGGTCCGGTGGGCCTGGCGGATCCCGCCGATGTGGAGACCCATCGTGTCGCCACGGCCCGGGAGATGCATGCCTGCGTCATGGCCCATTTGGAGCAGGCCGACATCGTTATCAAGACCGCCGCGGTTTCCGACTATCGCCCGTTGTCGCCGGCGGCGCACAAGATCAAAAAGAGCACCGAACGCCTCACCCTGGAACTGGAAAAGACGCCGGACATTCTCCAGGAAATCGGTTCGCGCAAGGGATCGCGTCTGCTGGTGGGTTTTGCTGCGGAAACCCGGGATTTGAAGGCCAACGCCCTCCAGAAGCTCGAGGCCAAAAACCTGGATCTCATCGTGGGGAACCTCATCGGCGCGCCGGACTCCGGGTTTGCAGGGGACACCAACCAGGTGACTTTTTTCGGTCCCGACGGCACTGTCGAAGCTTTGGCGGTCATGTCCAAGGAAAACGCGGCCCATCGCCTGCTGGACCGCATTGTCCCCATGCTGCCGGCGGCATGTTGAAGGGCGCGGCCTGGTTTTTCCCGCCTTGCCATAGGGGCAAGGCCCCTTATCGTCTGAATGGCGGCGCGAACGCCGCTTGTCTGCCAAAGGTGCGTTTTAGCCCCATTCGGGGACCCGGATCACAGGCGGCGGGCCAGTGGCCCAAGATGCCGTTTATGAATGGGCACCCTTTAACTTCTCGGCAAGCATAGCACATGACTCTCGGCACTCCGGACGTCCTGACCGTTCTGGACGACATTCTGCACGCCCTCCACGCCTATCGCGACCGCGGCGTGGCGGGCTTCGACTGCGCCCCCGCCGTGAGGGGCCGGATGGCGGCCTGGCGTGACCCCGTTGGACCGGCTGCGCCGCCCGGCCCGAGTCCCGACAGGGCGGAATCCCTGGACAGCATCCGCAAGGACCTCGGCCATTGCGAGCGTTGCGGGCTGTGCCGGCTGCGCAAGCACATCGTATTCGGCGCCGGCGATCCCGGGGCGCGGCTGGTCTTCGTAGGGGAAGGCCCCGGACGGGACGAAGACCTTATGGGCGAGCCCTTCGTGGGGGCGGCCGGCGATTTGCTCACGCGCATTATCCAGGCCATCAAGTTGACCCGCGACCAGGTCTACATCTGCAACATCGTCAAGTGCCGTCCGCCGCGCAACCGCAATCCGCTGCCGGAGGAGATCGACGCCTGCCGGCCGTTTCTGGAGCGGCAACTGGCCGCTATCCAGCCGGAGTTCATCGTGGCCCTGGGCAAGGTCGCCGCCCAGACCCTGCTTGGATCGGAAACGCGCATTTCCCGGCTGCGGGGGCGTTTTCATGACTACCACGGCATGCGTCTGCTGCCCACATACCATCCGGCCTACCTGCTCCGAAACCCGGACAAAAAGCGTGATGTCTGGGAAGACATGAAACTGCTCATGAGGGAATACGGTCATGCGCCATGAACGCTTATTGCTGAGCCTGACGGCGGTGCTGGTGCTGCTGGCCGGGATGCCCTTATACGGACACGCCCAGGAAAAACCCGCCGTCCATATCATCGATGTCGCCGCGGCCATCGGCCCCGGCGTGGCCGATTTCGTGTCCAGCGCGCTGGCGGAAGCGGACCAGGAAAACGCCGCTCTGGCGGTGATCCGCCTGGACACGCCCGGCGGGCTGGCCGAATCCATGCGCAAGATCGTCGTGGCCATCCTGTCGGCCCGCACCCCGGTGGCCGTTTTCGTGGCGCCTTCCGGGGCACGGGCGGCATCGGCCGGTGTCATGATCACCATGGCCGCCGATATCGCCGCCATGGCGCCGGGCACCAACATCGGGGCCGCCCATCCCGTGGGGGCCGGCGGCAAGGAAATCGACGAGACCATGAGCGAGAAGGTGGTCAACGACATGGTGGCCCACGCCCGCAGCGTGGCCGAACAGCGGGGACGCAACGCGGACTGGGTGGAGAAGGCCATCCGCGAGAGTGTCTCGATCACCGAAACCGAGGCTTTGCGGCAGAATGTGATCGAGGTGGTAGCCGACGACCTGGACGCCCTGCTGGAACTGATCGACGGCCGCCCGGTCAAGGGCAAGGGCGTGCTCGACCTCGCGGGGGCCCCGCTCAAGACGGTCTCCGAGGGCTTGCGCATCAAGGTTCTCAAGGCCATCAGCGACCCCAATATCGCCTTTATCCTGTTTCTGATCGGGGCCGCCGGGCTCTATTTCGAACTCACCAACCCCGGTGCGATCTTCCCCGGGGTTATCGGGGCCCTGTGCCTGATCCTGGCCATCTACGCCTTTCAGATGCTCCCGGTCAACTACGTGGGCATCCTGCTCATGGCCCTGGCGATCATCCTCTTTATCCTGGAGATCAAGATCGCCAGCTACGGGATGTTGAGTGTGGCGGGCACCATTGCGCTCTTTCTCGGCGGACTGATGCTCTACGAGGGATCGGACTATGGCGTGCGCCTGTCCATGGCCGTGCTGGTGCCCACGGTGGGCGCCGTGTCGCTCTTTTTCGCGGTGGTGGCCGCGCTGGCCTTCAAGGCCCAGGTATCCGGCCCGCAGACCGGCGAGCAAGGCCTGATCGGCGAAGTCGGTACGGTCCGGCAGACCATCGACCCCGAAGGCAAGATTTTCGTCCACGGCGAACTCTGGCGAGCGCGCTCGGAAACGGTGCTGCCGGTGGGGCATAAAGTGCGGGTGGTGGGGTTGGCGGGACTGACCGCGATCGTGGAAGCCGTGGACGCCGACTGACCTTTTCCGCACGGCGCGAACGCCCGCATGGCCGCCAAAGCGGATGTATCCCTGTTCGGGGATCCGGTCCGCCGGCGGCGCAGCGGGCCGCAAGATGCCCTTTATGGCTGTTTAACAAGTGAAGTACAAGCGAGATGGAGACCCCATGTACACAACCATTTTGATCGTTGTCCTGACGGTATTTTTCCTTTCCGCGGCCATCAAGATCCTGAACGAATACGAGCGCGGCGTCGTGTTCCGACTGGGACGGGTCATCAAGGCCAAGGGCCCCGGACTGATCATCCTGATCCCGGTCATCGACAAGATGGTCAAGGTCAGCCTGCGCCTGGTGGCCCTGGACGTGGACCCGCAGGACGTCATCACCCGGGACAATGTCTCGGTCAAGGTCAACGCGGTGATCTATTTTCGGGTCTTGGATCCGGTCAAGGCCATCATCGAGGTGGAGAACTACGGCTACGCCATGTCGCAGCTGGCGCAGACCACCATCCGTAGCGTCTGCGGACAGGCCGAGTTGGACGACCTGCTGGCCGAGCGGGACAAAATCAACGCCGAACTCCAGGAGATTCTCGATACCCACACCGATCCATGGGGCATCAAGGTGGCCACGGTGGAGCTCAAGCACATCGACCTGCCCTCGGAGATGCAGCGGGCCATGGCCCGCCAGGCCGAGGCCGAGCGCGACCGGCGTGCCAAGATCATCAATGCCGAGGGCGAGCGCCAGGCCGCCGACAAGCTCTCCGAAGCGGCCGCCATCATCGCGCAATATCCGATCGCCCTTCAGCTGCGCTACCTGCAAACGGTCAACGAAATGGCCAGCGAGAACAACACCACCACGATTTTCCCGATTCCGATCGACTTGTTCAAGCCCTTCGTCGATCTCGTGGCGCGCGGATCGGACGGTAGAGAAACGCCCGGGGACGTGTAATCGTATGGGGCCCTGCCAGTGGTGGTCCGGCAGGGCACGGTTGACATCGGCCGGCCACGTGTTTTATTGATAACGTTTTATCGCATCGGACGATTCGCCGGCAACCCACTGGCAATACGCGGATAATTCTTCTCGAAGCGGAGGCTTGCCGGCCTCCGCTCCTGCTTTGATGAAAGGAGCTACGCATGGGAGGCAAGAAAAAAGAAGTCAAGGAAAAACCCATCGAAAAGATGACGGCCAAGGAACTGCGCGAAGTGGCCATGGAAACACCCGGCATTACGGGGGCCCACGGCATGAACAAGGGGGAGCTGCTGGCGGAGATCAAAAACGCCCGGGGCATCGAAGATACCGGCAAAGCCAAAAAGGACCGCTCGATCCGCAAGATCAAAGCCAAAATCAAGGCCCTCAAGGAAAAACGCGCGGCCGCCCTGGAAGCCGACGATCGCCGCATGGCCACGATTTGCAAGCGCCAGATTTCCCGGCTCAAAAGCCGCGCCCGACGGGCCGCCTGAGGGAAGGAGCGTTTTGGACGCACCGCTTGAAGCATCTTTGGTGGAAGGACCTGTCGAGGCGGCGGAGCTGGCTTTTCGCGGCCTGAACCCGCAAACCACGGCCTTCGATGTGGATGGGGTGGTGGCCGATACCATGCGGCTGTTCATCGATATCGCGCGGGATAGCTTTGGCATCGACCACTTGCGGTATGAGGACATCACGACCTACCACCTCGACCAGTGCCTCGATTTGGACCCGACGGTGATCGAGGCCGTCATCGGCCAGATCCTGGACGGGACCCATGCCCCCCGGCTGCGGCATATCCCCGGTTGCCGGCGCGCCATGCAGCGCTTCGGGCAAACCGGAAAGGCCGTGAGGTTCGTGACGGCCCGCCCCAACCAGGAAGTGATCCGCACCTGGCTGGCGGCCACCCTGCCGCTGGCTCCGGACCAGATCGACGTGACCGCCACCGGTTCCTTCGAGGCCAAGGCCGACGTGCTGCATACCCAGGGCATCCGGGTCTTTGTTGAGGATCGGCTGGAAACTTGTTTTTTACTGAGTCGCGAAGGCATCGCCCCGATTGTTTTCCGGCAGCCCTGGAACCGCAGCCCGCACCCGTTCCGGGAGGTTTCCTCTTGGGAGGAAATCACGTCGCTGATGGCTGATTAATCGGCCCCGTCCCGGCCGGCACGAGATTGGAAACGCAATCGCTGATGATATCATCGCTCCGGTCTTTTCTCGAATCACTGTCCGCCGAAAAGGGGTATTCAGCCCATACCATTCGGGCCTACCGCAATGATTTGCAGGAATTCGCCGCGCTGGTCGTCAGGCCGGGCGCGGAGGCCACCCGGGAAGCGCGCGGCAAGGCGGCCGCGCAATTCGATCCGCGTCAGGTGGATGCCCTTGCCATCCGGGGCTACCTGGCCGATTTGTACCGCCGAAACCGCAAATCCTCCATTGCCCGCAAGCTTTCGGCCGTGCGGTCGTTTTACCGGTTTCTCGTGCGTCAGGGGGTGATTGAGAGCAGCCCCGCGGACGCGGTGCTGACGCCCAAGCAGGAAAAGAAAATACCGTCCTACCTTACCGTGGACGACATGTTCCGGCTCCTGGCGGCGGCCCCGGAGGACAGCCTCTACGACGTGCGCAACAAGGCCATTTTTGAAACCCTGTATGCCACGGGCGTCAGGATTTCCGAACTGGCCGGCCTGGACACCACGGATGTCGATCTCGAGGAACGCGTCATGAAGGTGTCCGGCAAAGGCAACAAGGAGCGCTTGATCCCCATGGGCTCCAAGGCGGCCGCGGCCATAAGGGACTACCGGGGGCATCTCCACCGGGAAACCGGCATCGCCCCGGATCACGGCGGTCCCCTGTTTCTCAACAAATTCAAGGGGCGCTTGACGGTGCGCTCCATGGCGCGCTGCCTGGACCAGCTCGTGCGGGCCTGCGGCCTGCGGGTGCCGGTTTCCCCCCATACCCTGCGTCACACGTTCGCAACCCACCTCCTCGATGCCGGGGCCGATCTGCGGGCCGTCCAGGAGCTGCTCGGGCATGAAAGCCTTTCCACGACCCAGAAATACACCCACGTCAGCATCGACCGATTGATGGAGGTTTATGACAAGGCCCATCCGCGTAAATAGCTCCGAAAGGGGGCATAGAGCGTCATCATGAAAACGCGATCCACAACGATTCTGGCAGTGCGCCACCAGGGCAGGCTGGCCGTGGCCGGCGACGGCCAGGTGAGCATGAACAATACGGTGGTCAAACACCACGCCCGCAAGGTGCGGCGCATCTACAACAACCGCATCATCGTCGGATTTGCGGGCGCCACGGCGGATGCCCTGACCCTGTCCGAAAAGCTCGAGGGCAAACTGGAGCGTTACAACGGCAATTTGATTCGCAGCACCGTCGAACTGGCCCGTGAATGGCGCACGGACAAATACCTGCGGCGCCTGGAAGCCCTGATGATCGCCGCCGACGAGGAGAACATGCTTCTCATTTCCGGCAACGGGGATGTGATCGAGCCGGACGAGGGGGTGCTGGCCATTGGTTCGGGTGGGGTGGCCGCCCAGGCCGCGGCCCAAGCCCTGATCACCCACACCCGGATGAGCGCCCGGGAAATTGTCGAGGCCGCCATGCAGATCGCCGGGGCCATCTGTGTTTTCACCAACCACCAATTGACCATCGAGGAAGCCTGAATGGAAAAACTCAAACCGGCCGAAACCGTCCGGGAACTCGACAAATACATCATCGGTCAGCACCAGGCCAAGCGTTCGGTCGCGATTGCCCTGCGCAACCGATGGCGACGGCAAAACGTCAAGGAAGAATTGCGCGAAGAGATCGCCCCCAAGAACATCATCCTGATCGGTCCCACCGGAGTGGGCAAGACCGAAATCGCCCGCCGTCTTTCGCTGATCGCCGACTCACCCTTCTACAAGGTCGAGGCCTCCAAATTCACCGAGGTGGGCTACGTGGGCCGTGACGTGGAGTCCATGGTGCGGGATTTGTTGGAGCTGACCATCAATCATATGAAGGTCCGGGCCCAGGAAGAGGTTCAGCCCAAAGCCCGGGCGCTGGCCGAAGACCGCCTTTTGGACATCCTGCTGCCCAAACCGTCGGAACAGCGCGGCTTTCAGCTCGGCAAAATCGGTGGTGACGAGGCGGCCCCGGCACCCGCGCCGCCCCCGGAAGTCTCTTCCGGCACGCGCGAAAAGCTGCGTCGCATGCTCAAGGAAGGCAAGCTCGACGAGCGCGAGGTGGAAGTGTCGGTGGCCGATCGCTCCACCCCCATGGTGGAGATCTTCTCCAACGCCGGCATGGAGGAGATGGGCTTCAACTTCAAGGACATGTTGGGCGGGCTGCTCCCCAAAAACACCAAAAAGCGGAAGATGAAAGTGGGCGAGGCCCGGGAAATCCTGGTGCAGGAAGAGGCCCAGAGCCTGGTGGACATGGACAAGGTGGTCAAGGCGGCCATCGAGAAAGTGGAGCAGTCGGGGATCATTTTCCTGGACGAAATCGACAAGATCGTGGGCTCGGACAACCGCCAGGGACCCGATGTCTCGCGGGAGGGGGTGCAGCGCGATCTTCTGCCCATCGTCGAGGGCAGTACCGTGAACACCAAATACGGGCCGGTCAAGACCGACCATATTCTTTTCATCGGTTCCGGGGCCTTTCACACGATCAAGCCCTCGGACATGATTCCGGAGCTGCAGGGGCGTTTCCCGATTCGGGTGGAGTTGAGTTCGCTGGGCAAAGACGACTTCTACCGCATTCTCAAGGAACCGCGCAACGCCCTGCTGCTGCAGTATCAGGCGATGCTGGAAACGGAGGGCGTCCACCTGACCTTTTCGGACGAGGCCGTGGAGACCATCGCCGCCATTGCCGAAGAGGTCAACGCGCGGACCGAGAATATCGGCGCCCGGCGGCTGCACACCCTGATGGAGCGTCTGCTGGAGGAACTTCTCTTCGAAGCGCCGGACGTCGCGACCCAAACCGTTGCGATTGACCGCGCGTACGTGCTGGAACGGCTGCAGAGCATCAAGGAGGATGAGGATCTCAGCCGCTACATTTTGTAGACCGGTATCCATCCAGAAATGGTCTTTTTGGCCCTGATCGGCGTTCTCATCGGGTTTTGCGGCTGCGGCGTACCGGCGTACGCCTCACCGCAAACCCTCTTCGGGCCTTGATCAGGACCAAAAATCCTCATTTCTG
>CAYMQN010000140.1:0-10141 GCA_964392545.1 uncultured Desulfobacteraceae bacterium | reverse complement strand
CCATTTTTTCCTTCAGGTTGGTGATGACACAAAAAAATCAAATCCGCAGATATCGGGGATGCAGCCTTGCCAGATCGAACGCTTCCGCGATTCCGATACCGATACCGATACCGACCCCGACCCCGATCCCGATACGGCTGAGCCGCATCCGATCCGTCGCTACAGCTCCACTTCCGCCGGGGCAATGATTCGGGTGTTCTGGCTGCCGGAGAGGGTCGGCAGCTGCAACTTGCCGACCTGCCAGCCTTTGTGGCGCAGGATACCTCTGAATGGCGGATCACCGACGACCTTGCCGGTCAATTTGACGGCGCCCGGATCGAAATCGTTCCCGATCACGACCTGGCCGCCCTCATCCTTGTCCAGGACCGGCCGGGGATCGAGATACTCCTGAACCACGCGCAGACAACCGGCGTGCACGGCGCGCACGGCCGAACCGATCTGGTCGTCTTCATACTGGTTGAGATCTTCGGCCAGAAAGTCCATCAGACGCCCCTCGCGCTGCAGCATCGCAAAAAGGTGCAGAAACATGCGGCGATCGGCCAGCGCCTTCTGCTTGGCATCTTCAACGGCCGGCGGCGCGGCACGCGCCGGTTCGCTTCCCGGCCCATCTTGCAGACGACTTCTAACGCCCGCGCGAACCAGCAGCCAGGAAATGAGGCCGATCAGCAGGGCCAGACCCATCATCGCCGGGAACACGGTATACCAGAACCGCGCGTGATAATTCAGGACCGCATCCCAGACCGGCGGGGCCGTTCCCCCATCGGTGGTTAGCGCCGGGCCGATCGCTTCGATCAGGACTGCCCCGCCCAGATATAACGGCACGCTGAAAACGGCCGCGATCAAGAGACTGAAAAAAAGGATGGGAACCCAAAGTCCGCTGGGTGCTTTTTTGCTGTTGTTCATTGACCAAACGCCTCCCTGATGACCGGTGCACGCCCGAATCGATCTCAAAAAACATCAAACCGTCTCCGGCAGGACCGTGGGTCGGTTTGAGATGCAAGCTGTCTTTGGCGCCAACAAATAACTAAAATAGGGCCCGTCCAAAAATGGCAGATTCTGGTTCGGGCCAAGGCCGCAGTGATTCTGAAACCGGAGGCGCAGCTGGGCTACGGCGAGGATTTCAGAAGAGCGAGAACGCCGGCTTGTCCGCCAAAGGTGGTCGTCGGCGGCGGGGCCCGGGCCCAAAAATGCCTTTTATGGATGGCCACTAAAATAAGGACGATACCATGGATATTCAATCCGTTGCCCGAAATCGTCACGCGACGAACATTTGGTACAAATCCCTGTCTCCGTACTCCCTGCCCGAACACGAAAAACCCAAATCGCCATAGAGATTGAACCGCCAGCGCCTTCGGTTCGGGTTGCGGCAATAGGGCGCCTGAAACGTTTGGTAAGATGACCGGCTCCCTCATCTTTTGCGACCTCCGGGGATTATCGAGACAACCACGGCGGGGGAATTCGAGATTGCATTTTGCACCATGCAAAGCTACAGTCGAACAGCGACGGTCAATGGGCTTCGAACGAACCAAGCTGATTGGCGATCCTCACCTTTACGGCAAACATGGTGGTACATGCACGAGGACACGACCGCAAGCCAACCGCCGGCCCTGGAAGTCGAGAACCTGTACAAACGATTCGGCGCATTAGAGGTTCTCAAAGGCATATCCCTCACGGCCTATCAGGGGGACGTCATCTCCCTCATCGGTTCCTCCGGATCCGGAAAGAGCACCCTGTTGCGCTGCATAAACCTCCTGGAGATTCCCAACTCCGGCCACGTCTGGGTCAACGGCGAACGCATCGAGATGACCACCAACCGGAAGGGCGAAACCATCCCCAAATCCAGTCACCAGGTGGACCGCATTCGGACGAAGCTGGGCATGGTGTTTCAGCAGTTCAACCTGTGGACCCACATGAGCATCATTGAAAACGTCATCGAGGCGCCGGTCCACGTTCTCGGCAAGAATAAAAAAGAGGCCAAAGAAACGGCCATGGCGTTGTTGGAGAAGGTCGGCATAGCCGATAAAGCGAAAAACTATCCGGTGCAGCTTTCCGGTGGCCAGCAGCAGCGGGCCGCCATCGCGCGTGCCCTGGCCATGGAACCGACCGTCATGCTGCTCGATGAGCCGACCTCCGCCCTGGATCCCGAACTGGTGGGCGATGTGCTGGCGGTCATGCGACAGCTGGCGGAAGAAGGACGCACCATGCTCATCGCGACCCACGAAATGGACTTCTGCCGGGACGTTTCCACCCAGGTCATCTTTCTGGACGAAGGACGTGTTGAAGAGCAGGGCGCGCCGGAAGATGTTTTCAATGCTCCCGATTCGGTTCGTTGTCGTCAGTTTCTGTCCCGCTTTCTGTGGCAGGACAGAACCGGCGATGTTCCGTCCACCCAAAACCAATAGGAGGTGAAGTGATGAGAATAAGACTGACTGTGCTGCTGGCCGCCCTAGCCATTACCATGATGCTGGTTTCGCCGACCCTTGCAAAGGACTGGAAAACCGTACGGATCGCTACCGAAGGGGCCTACCCCCCGTTCAACTCGGTGGACAGCGACGGTGAGCTGCAGGGCTTCGATGTGGACATCACCAAAGCGCTGTGCAAGCAGATGGGCGTCGCGTGCGAGCTGATGATTCAGGATTGGGACGGACTGATTCCCGGGCTGCTGGCCAAAAAGTACGATGCCATCGTGGCCTCCATGTCCATCACCGAAGAACGCAAGCAAAAAGTCGACTTCACCGACAAGTACTATGTCTCGCCGGCCCGTTTCGTGGCTGAAAAGGGCGCCGGCATCGATGTCAGCAAAGAAGGCCTGAAGGGCAAGGTCGTGGGCGTCCAGCGGGCGACCATCCACGAAAACTTTGTCCGCGACAATTTCGGCGACAGCGTCCAGATCAAATCCTATGCTACCCAGGACGAAGCCAACATGGACCTCACCGCCGGCCGGGTCGATCTGGTCATCGCGGATGCGACCGTGCTGCAGGGCGGATTTCTGGATACCGACGCGGGCCAGGGCTATGCCTTCATCGGGCCCTCCTTTACGGCCGAGAAATGGTTCGGCGAGGGGATCGGCATCGCCGTGCGCAAAGGGGACGACGACCTGAAAGCGATGTTCAACCAAGCCATCCAGGAAATCCGTGCAAACGGTGTCTACCAGGAGATCAACGCCAAGTACTTCGATTTCGACCTATACGGCGAGTAACACGGGGAAGCGCTGACTGAAACGGGAGTTCCATGCCGGATTTTCTGAACCTGCAGGGTTACGGAACGCTGCTCGTGGACGGCGCCAAGCTGACGGTGCTGGTGGGCGTTTGTTCCTTGGGGATTGCCATTCTGCTCGGACTGGTGGGCGCCTGGGGCAAGCTGGCGCGCTCGCGCCTGGCCAATGCCGCCGCCGGCACCTATACCACCATCGTGCGCGGCGTACCCGAACTCGTTCTGATCCTGCTGGTGTATTACGGCGCCCCCACCCTGGTACAGGACATCGCCGCTTCCATTAGCGTGGACCTGTATGTTGACCTCAATCCCCTTCTCGCCGGTGTGTGCACCATCGGGTTCATCTACGGCGCTTTTTCGACCGAGGTCTTCCGGGGCGCTTTTCTGGCGGTCGACAAGGGGCAGGTGGAAGCCGCCCGTTCGGTCGGCATGGGACGTGTGCTGTGCTTCCGCCGCATTCTGCTGCCCCAGATGTGGCGCTTCGCGCTGCCCGGTCTGGGAAACGTCTGGATGGTCCTCATCAAGGCCACCGCCTTGATATCGGTCATTCAGTTGCCCGAGTTGATGCGCAATTCGGACATCGCCGCGCGTGCAACCCGGCTGCCCTTCACCTGCTACTTTCTGGCCTCGCTCTTTTACCTCGCGATCACCGTCGTTTCCCTGGCCGGGCAGCAGCAACTTGAAAAATGGGCCAGCAAAGGCATAAGGAAGGCCTGAAGGCATGCCCCTGATCCCCGATATCGTCGTCGACAGTCTGCCGCGGCTGATGAGCGGCGCGTGGGTGACCGTCCAGATCACGGGCCTGTCGGTGCTCCTCGGCCTGTGCCTGGCCGTCCCGGTGGCCCTGATGCGCGTGGCCCGCAACCGTTTGCTGTCAGTTCCCAGCTACCTCTTCTGCTTTTACTTCAGGGGGACGCCGCTGCTGGTGCAGATCTTTCTTGTGTATTACGGCAGTGGACAGTTCGTCGATTTCCTCGAAACCATCGGCTTGTGGCCGTTTTTCAAACAGGCCTATTTCTGCGCCGTACTGACGCTGACCCTGAACACGGCCGCCTACACCGCTGAAATCCTGCGCGGCGCCATAGAAGCCGTCCCCTGGGGCGAGGTCGAGGCGGCAAGGGCCTGCGGTATGAACACCCGCGTGATGTTCCGCCGGATCATTCTGCCCAAAGCCTTCCGGCTGGCCTGGCCGGCCTACACCAACGAAGTGGTTTTTCTGTTGCAGGCCACTTCGCTGGTCTCGATCATTACCGTCATGGATCTGACCGGCGTGACGCGGGTTATCGCAGCACGCAGCTTCGCATTCTACGAGCTGTTCATCGCCGCCGCGCTGATTTATCTGGTGATGGTCTACGGCGTGCTGTTCGTCTTCCGTCGCATCGAGCGGCGCATCTCCGCCCACATCCAGCTTCCCGTCTGACCTGCCCCCTTTTTCGTTTCGCAAGGTCGTTTCCTGTCGACAGGCAGCAATTCAACCAATGGCTGCAGCGGCAGCCTGACGGTTGCCGCTGCGGCCGCAAGGGGTGCAGGATGATCTGCATGAGGAGAAGGGCGTTGTCTCAACGGAGGCCGTTGGACAATAAATCCGGTTCCAGGGCCTCACAGATGTTACCCTCGCCGTCGGTAAGCTGGGTCGGTTGGAAATAGTGCCCATATTTGGCGTCGATGGCGAATGCCGGGTGGTAGGCGCTATCCAGTCGCGCCTGCGATCCGACGAACGTGTGCGGCACCGGTCCAAGCGGGTTCAGCATTGCCGTCGAGGGTAGCGCCTGGAGGGTTGACAATCTTGGGGCGCCGATAAGGAACGCGCCATATTGCGACAGCGCCATATTACGTATGCTTAGGATGTTCTTGTAGTAACGGCGGAATCGGTTGATGTGATTCAATACCTTTAATTTGTAGCCTCTCAGCGTTTTGACGTCATCCATAAATTGCACGACGTGCGGCAGCCGGTCCAGGGGCTTGAGGATGATGGTATCGCCATCCAAATCGCGCAGCCGTAAATGCGGCAGGAAAAGCTTGTTTTGCAAGCATTCATAGAACAGCGGTGTTTTTAACAACGGGATTGCCACAGTGATGAAGGACGGCAGCGGTATTTCAGGGGTCGCGAGGATATAACGCCACTCCGCTTCCAGTTGATCGATGGTCCGTTTGGCAAAGTCGAAAACGATGCCATAGTGGAAGGGTATGTTGGCCCTTAAACTTTTTTGGATCAGCTCGATTTGCGGCAGGCATAAATTCTGCTGTTTTCGATAGCTGGCGAGGGTTTGACCATCAAAGGACTCGATACCGCAAAAAAGGCCGCCGCAGCCGCTTTCGACGGCCAGCGCCAAAATTTCATCGTCAAAAAAGAAGTCACAGGTGACTTCCGCACCCCATTTGCAGATATAGCCCTGAGCACGAAGCGCTTTCAGCAATTCAAACCGCTTGAGCATGAACGCACGGTTGTTGGAGCAAAAATTATTGTCCAGGAAATTGAGCAACTGATTGGGGCCCAGGGCCATGATCTGCCTGCGCAGGTATTCAAGGTCGTAAGGCCGATAGGCCCCTTTTTCGGCCGTCAGGGAGCAGTAGCTGCAGCGATAGTAACAATAGCGGCTGGACTCGACATGCGTAATGATTTTCGTCCAGTAAGCCAGGTCGAAGCGGGGCATGATCCACCCATTTTCGCGGAAATCCTCCGACACATATTCGGGGCCGAATGCATCTTCGACAACTCCGGCCAGCTGTTCCAGGTCACCCCGACAGCAGTAATCGAAAAATTGCCGCGAATAATGGTACAGGGCGCGCATGGCCGGTCCGCCGGCAACGACAATTGCCTTGGGCTTCTTTGTTTTGACATAGGCGGTGATATGCCGCATCCGATCGAGCGCGGCGGTGAGCCCGGTAAGGACCAGCATGTCGGGAAAGGCCGCCAGGCTCTCATCCTCCATGGGGCCGCTGTAAACTTCATCATAAAGCCGGATGTGACAGAGGCGGGATGAGAAGACACCGGCCAGATAAGCCGGCCCCATGGATGGAGGGATTTTGAACTTGCGCTGGACGGGCAGCCGCAGCGGGTCGAAATAGCAATTGACGATCAGTATCTTTTTCGTGGGGGGGCGCTTAATCATTCCGGGAAGATGCTTTTGATTGTAGGGTCGGGTTCCGCATGCGCTCCACCTCGTCAAGCGTCTTGGCCAGTTCGATTTCAGCCTTCAGCCGCTGTCCCTCCTGAATCGATTTTTCATACCATTTCATTGCGTTTGTTTTGGATTTGAGCAGCCTGTAATACCGCCCGATGAGTCTATAGGACTCGGTGCGCCCAACCGCGATCCGCCTGCGGAAATGGCGGGCATTTTGTCTGACGACGGCCATGGCCAGGGTTTTGTGATGTCGGAAGTCGGCCGTGTGGTCGCGTTCGATACTCCCTTCGAGTTTCCCCAGGCAATACCGCAGATGGCCAATCAGGTATTCGCCATAATAGTTGGGCAGAATCGCCTTTTTCCCAACTTTTATGATCAAATCCTCGCATTCCCTGACAACCTTGCCGGCGGCCCCCAAGTCCTTCTCTAAAACGCATACCTTGATCTTGAGACCGTTGAACTCGATTTTGCGCATGTCCTGGTCAAACTTGAGCAGTATCGTAAAGCCCTCATCGATGTGGTCCTTCGCTTTGGAAAGATCGCCGTTGACGATCGCCAATTTCGCTGCCAACAGGTTGGCGTCCACCTTGGCGTTTTCGAAATGGTAGCGATGAGCGATCGCTTCCTCGCGGGCAATGATTTGTTGGGTGGCCTCCAAATCACCGCGCTCGAGTTTGGCATAGCCAAGCCAGAAAAGGGTCCCGGAGGCATAGGACACATCGCCCACCTTGAGCGCATTTTCGATATCGGCTGGATTGAACGGATGCTGCCAATGGCCAATCAGGCAGTTGTGCAAACTTTCGCTAAAGCGGTAGAAATTTTTCGGCACCCGGGCATCATGGTCTTCGTTGCATAGGGTTTCATCGACATAATGAAGGATTTTCCGGCTCAAACTGAAGGAGATGCCCGTGACGGCGAAAAGAGCGCTCAATCCCAATAGGGCATCGACATAAACGGGAGCTTTTCTGATATCCAGCTTGAAAGCCTGGGGGACGTTGCCGATATTGTCTACAAAGACCCTGTTGATATCCACATAGGATAGGGACATGGCCAATTTCCATTTCAGGTTCATGATCCTGATATCGGCGTCGCTGGGGCATTTTTTCTTCGACCTCCTCGGAATATAGAGCGATTTGACGATTCGTAAAAGGTTGATGAGCGTTCCGCCCTTAACCTGGAAGGCATTTTGAGGCCTTTTCACGCCGAGGTTTTTCAATGATCGTTCGAAATATTGAGCCGCCTCGACAAAATTGCCTTTGCTGAAAAAAGCGATCGCGATATTTTCCTCCATCGCCGCAATTTTGATTTTATCCGCGGCATCGCCGCATTTTTTGATGTAGAACTCCATCGCCGTCTGGTAATAGTTCAAGGCCTCGCTGGATGCGGAGATTTTCATGGCCTCGTTTCCGGCCATCAACATGTAAGCTTCGGCCTGGTCAAAATCCCGCCCCTTGTTGAAGTGGTAAGAAAGAATGCCGTAGTATTCGTGCAGCTTGTCGGCAAAATTCCTTTCGATCGATTGGGCCACCATCAAGTGGAGCTTGCGACGCTTCTCGGGAAGCATCGAGAAATAGATAGCCTCCTGCGCCAGACCGTGTTTGAAGCGATATTCGATTTCTCCCGTTCCCTGGCACTCGCTGATGATCTGCATCTCCTTCAGACACGCAAGCCGCGTGTCAATGGCATCGATCCCTTCCGCCACCTCCCTGATGATGCAAGCATTAAAATTACGGCCGATAATGGCGGCAATCATGACCACATCCCGCGTGGCCTCCTCCAACTGATCGATGCGCGACATGAGAACGTCATTAATCGTATTCGGTATGATGACCGAGGACATCTTGTCCGTGGCTTTGAAAATGCCGCCTTTTACGCTCAGGGCGCCCTCATCGATCATCGCGCGCACAATTTCTTCGATGAAGTATGGGTTGCCGCCGGCACGACTGACAATTTGGGCCATGATGGCATGGTCGAGGGCGCTATAGCTGAGCATGTTGCTGACCAGCGATTCGCATTTTTGCTCATCCAGAGGATTCAAGACAATTTCGAGATGATAAGCGGAAAGCGACTCGTTGATGCTCTGAAGGATGCGCTCTCCCGTGTTTTTGAATCCCGGACGAAAGGCATTGATAAAAACAATCCTTTCGGATCGCGCCAAGTCAAAGAGGGCCTCCAGCAATTCAATCGAGCTGGCATCGGCCCACTGCAAATCTTCGATAATGAAAACCAGGGGCATCTGCCGTGCGGTGCGCGACAGCAGTTCACGCACGTTTTCCAGCATCAATTTTTTCAGGGACTCCCCTTCGATGGCCCCGACCCAATTGTCATCCAGGCTTTCCGATTGCAGCCCCATCAGCGATGCGGCGACGGCCAGCCGTCGCCGATATTCTTCGGGGAAGAGTTTTTGAAGGGCTGCTTGAAGTTTGTCGAAGGCCACGGTGTTGGGGTCCTCATGGCTTATGCCGGCCCATTTCTTCAACAGATCGATGATCGGATGCAGGCCCAAATTCCTGCCGATGGCGACGGTGCGTCCCTCCAGAAAGGTCACGCGATTCTGGATGGCCTCGCGCTGCTGCAGTTCGGCCACCAAGCGTGATTTTCCAATTCCCGCTTCCCCGATGATGCTGATGACGGAGCCCTGGCCATCGATTACCTTCATCAGTTGAAGCTCCAGCCGGTCCAACTCTCCCTGTCGGCCGATGAGCCGCGAATAGATCATCCGCTCCGAGCCCAGCCGTGAACGGCGGTCTTCCTGATGGGTGGATACAACTTTGTAGATCGTGATCGAATCTTTATGGCCTTTGACGAATTTTTGCCCCACCTTTTCGAAATGGAAAAAATCGCGCGTCAGCTTATACGTTGTCCCACTCACGAAGGTCGTGCCCGGCTCGGCCAGCTGTTCCAATCGGGCCGCGAGATTGACCGTGCCGCCGACCGCCTTGAACTCCAGACGCAGGTCATTGCCAAGCGTGCCCACAATAACCCACCCGGTGTTGATTCCGATCCTCATCCGAATCGGGCCGATGCGCTCATTCTGTGAGCTGTAAGCGGCAATATTGCGATGGATGGCGATCGCCGACCGGATTGCCCGTTGCGGGGCGTCCTCGAGAGCGATGGGTGCACCGAACAAAGCCATAATGCCGTCGCCGGTCATTTCGTTGACCGTTCCTTCAAATTCGTGCACGCTGTGAATGAGGATTTCGTAGACGTTATCCATCGTCTTGTAGGCTTCTTCGGTATCCAGCCTGGCGACCATTTGGGTAAACCCGGCCATATCGCAGAACAGGACCGTAACCTGTCGGCGCTCGCCTTCCAGTCGTTCCTTGTGGCTTAGAATTTTCTGGGAGATGCCTCTCGGCAGATAGCGCTGAAGCTTTTCCAGATTGGCCTTGAAATCGACGGGCGGGGTTTCGGCTGTAAGGAGGTGGGTCAATCTGCAACCGCAGCGGCTGCAGAAATTGAAGGTTCCTGGATACGCAAATCCGCATGCCGGGCATTCCACCGTAAGCTCCTCCGGGAATGGGCACTTCAGTTGATGTCTTGAGAACGTTTAGAAGGCACTGGTGCCCTCAGCCGATCGCCGCTCGAGATCAACCCGGCATCGGGGTGGAAACGGCTGCAAAGCGTCCATTGCCGTTCCGGTGCTGGACGACTTAGGGTTAATAGGCGGTGCAACATCATGGGCCTGTGCGCAAGGATGCAGGCCTGATGACTGAGTGCCGGCTAAAGCGAAGGCGTTAATACTGTAATCCGGCGACGAGCGCGTCGGCCGCCGTTTGAAAAAGATTGTAAATCAATGGATT
>CAYMQN010000139.1:8576-10173 GCA_964392545.1 uncultured Desulfobacteraceae bacterium | reverse complement strand
TGCAAACGTCCTGCGTCCGCCCGGAAACGGATGGACACTGAGCGTCGAGACTCGGATCAGGCGAGATCGAAGCGATCGAGGTTCATGACCTTGTCCCACGCCGATACAAAATCGTGCACGAACTTCGCCTGGGCGTCCTCGCATGCGTAGACTTCCGCCACGGCCCGGAGCTGGGAGTTCGAACCGAAGACGAGGTCGACACGGGTGCCGGTCCATTTGCGTTCACCCGTTGCGCGGTCGCAACCCTCGAAAACCGCTTCGTCTTGCGAAGTGGCCTTCCAGGTCGTGTTCATGTCGAGCAGGTTCACGAAGAAGTCATTGGTGAGCGCTTGGGGCCGCTTGGTGAAAACCCCGTGCGGGGACTGGCCGTAGTTGGTGTTCAAGACGCGCAGGCCGCCGACGAGGACCGTCATTTCGGGGGCGGTCAGGGTCAGCAGTTGGGCCCGATCCACCAGCATTTCCTCCGCCGATACGGTAAATTTGGCTTTCTGGTAGTTGCGGAACCCGTCGGCCTTGGGCTCGAGTACGTCAAAGGCTTCCACGTCGGTCTGCTCCGCCGAGGCATCCGTGCGTCCCGGCGCGAAGGGAACCGTCACGTCGTGACCGGCGTTCCGGGCGGCCTGCTCCACCGCGGCGCATCCCCCCAGCACGATCACGTCGGCGAGGGACACCTTCTTGCCGTCGGACTGCGCATGGTTGAACGCCGTTTGGATACCCTCGAGGGTTTCCAGCACCGTTTTCAGTTGGGTCGGCTGGTTGACCTCCCAATCCTTCTGCGGTGCAAGGCGGATGCGGGCCCCGTTGGCTCCGCCGCGCATGTCCGAGCCGCGGAAGGTGGCGGCCGAGGCCCAGGCGGTCGTGACCAGTTCCGCGATGGACAGGCCCGAGTCGAGAAGCCTGCCCTTGAGGTCGGCGATGTCCTGCGCATCGATCAGTTCGTGATCGACGGCGGGCACCGGGTCCTGCCAGATCAGTTCCTCGGCCGGGGCCTCCGGACCGAGATAGCGCGCGCGCGGGCCCATGTCGCGGTGGGTCAGCTTGAACCAGGCCCGGGCGAAGGCGTCCGCAAAGACCTCGGGGTTTTCCAGGTAGCGCCGCGCGATGGGCTCGTAGATGGGGTCGAACTTCAGCGAAAGGTCGGCCGTGGTCATCATCGGCCGGTGCTTCTTGGACGGGTCGTGGGCGTCCACCACCATGTCCTCTTCGTCCACGTCCTTGGCCAGCCACTGGTTTGCGCCGGCCGGGCTCTTGACCAGCTCCCACTCGTATTTGAAGAGCACCTTGAGATAGCCCATGTCCCATTGGGTCGGCTTGGGTTTCCAGGCCCCTTCGATGCCGCTGCTGATGGTATCGCCGCCCTTGCCGCTGCCGAAGCTGCTCTTCCAGCCGAGGCCCTGCTCCGCGATGGAGGCGGCTTCGGGTTCCGGACCGACATGTGCCGCATCCCCCGCGCCGTGGCATTTGCCGAAGGTGTGTCCGCCGGCGACGAGGGCGACGGTCTCTTCGTCGTTCATGGCCATGCGCGCGAAGGTTTCGCGGACGTCATGGCCTGAGGCGACCGGATCCGGGTTGCCGTCCGGCCCTTCCGGGTTTACGT
>CAYMQN010000139.1:6008-8566 GCA_964392545.1 uncultured Desulfobacteraceae bacterium | reverse complement strand
AGATCAGGCCCATCTGCACGGCGGCCAGCGGATTCTCGAGATCGCGTTCGCCGGAGTAGCGGCTCTGGGGCTTGTCGCTGGTGGCCAGCCATTCATCCTCGCTGCCCCAATAGATGTCCTCTTCCGGCTCCCAGACGTCCTCGCGCCCGCCGGCGAAGCCGAAGGTCGGCAGGCCCATGGACTCGATGGCGCAGTTGCCGGCGAGAATCATGAGATCGGCCCAGGAAATTTGCCGGCCGTATTTCTGCTTGATGGGCCACAGCAGGCGGCGCGCCTTGTCGAGGTTCACATTGTCCGGCCAGCTGTTGAGGGGGGCCAGACGCTGGGAGCCGGACCCCGCGCCGCCGCGGCCGTCGCCCATGCGGTAGGTGCCGGCGCTGTGCCACGCCATCCGGATGAAGAGCGGTCCATAGTGTCCGTAGTCGGCCGGCCACCATTCCTGCGAGTCGGTCATCAGGGCATAGAGGTCCTTCTTCACGGCCGCCAGGTCGAGGTTCTTGAAGGCTGCGGCATAGTCGAACGCCTCGCCCAGGGGGTTGCTCAGATTCGAATGCTGGTGAAGAATCCTGAGGTTCAACTGGTTCGGCCACCAGTCCTGGTTCGATGTGCCACCGCCGGAAATGGGTTTGCCGGTCCTGCCCGTTACCGGGCACTTGCTGTTTTCCGTCATGGGATTGCCTCCTTTGGCGTGCGATTGAATCATATTTATCCTAAGTAACAATGTTTATCAATTAGCATTGGTTTGCTTTTTGTGTCAACGCCTATTTCGAGGGTCCGTGAATTTATATGGGGTTTGGGTGCTGGATGCGCCGGTTGCCCGGGCACCTGGAAGCGCTTATTGTAGTGGCAGGCGTCGGAACGCACGTCCCAATGGTCGCTGGCAGCTCCGCCAAGCAGCGGTGCTGCAAGCCCCCACCTTGGCATCGGGCGTTTTGCCGCGACATCTACAAAGGCTGCGGTCGGCAGCACGGCGGCCTGTATCCATAGGAGGTGCACCATACGGTGATGCGAAGCCAAACATATACGATTGACCTGATACGCATCCGGCCGACGACATGGTTACCTTGGAAAACCGAATGGAGAAAAGATGCATCGCTGCGGTGTGGCGACACACCTTTCCGCCTACGGAGAACGCCAACCTGCCAAACGCGGAGGACATCATGATCTACCGATTTCCTGCTTTCATGAAACCGACGGTTTACCTATTGGTTGTCGCATTCAGCATTTGCAGCATCATGGCACCGGCCGCCCGGGCCGCGATGGTGCCGACCGGCCGAACCCTGGCAGCGACCGAGGGCGAACACACCCGCTCCCGGTTGCAGACCCTGCTCGCGCGGGCCGACGTCCAGTCCCAGATGGAAGCCTGGGGTGTGGATCCCCGGGAAGCCCTAGCGCGGGTGGATAGCCTATCCGAACGAGAGTTGCGCGCACTTTCCGCCCGCATGGACGAGTTGCCGGCCGGCGCGGGCGCCCTGGAAACCATCGCCGTGGTATCGCTAATCGCCTTCCTGGTGCTCTTGTTCACCGACATCATGGGTTATACCAACATCTTCCACTTCACCCGCTGACGCGCTTACGCCCTTCGGGCATGAAGTGGGGGGTCCCGAGATGAGGACGGATATGATTTACCGCGAATTGGGCCGAACGGGTGAACAGGTGTCGGCCATCGGGGTGGGCGGGTTTCATCTGGCCCATCCAAAGGTCAGCCAAGAGCTGAGCGAGCGGATCGTGAGAAGCGCTATCGACCGCGGCATCACTTTCATGGACAATTGTTGGGACTACAACGAGGGCGCCAGCGAGCTCCGGATGGGGCGGGCCCTGCGGGATGGCTATCGCGATAAGGTGTTCCTGATGACGAAAGTCGACGGCCGCTCGAAGGCGGCGGCGTCCGAGCAGTTGGAGGAATCCCTCAGGCGATTAAAGACCGACTGCATCGATCTCGTACAATACCATGAAGTCATCCGCTACGAGGACCCCCACCGGATCTTCGATGCAGACGGAGCCCATGCCGCGTTGATCGACGCCCGCCAGGCGGGTAAACTGCGCTACATCGGCTTTACAGGCCACAAGGATCCTCAAATTCACCTGCACATGCTGGAAGTGGCTCGCGGGCACGGTTTTTCGTTCGACGCCGTGCAGCTGCCGCTCAACGTCATGGATGCCCACTATCGCAGTTTCGCCCGCGTCGTCGTACCGGAATTGCAGCGGGAAGGGATCGGCATCCTGGGAATGAAAAGCCTCAGCGGCGGGGTCATTCTGCGCTCGAAAAGCGTCAGTGCCATGGAGTGTCTCCACTATGCCCTCAATCTGCCGACCGCGACGGTGATCACCGGCATCGACAGTATGGAGGTGTTGGACCAGGCCTTGCAGGCCGTCCGCACGTTCCGGCCCCTGAGCCCAAGCGAGGTGGACAATTTGCTGGCCAGGACCGCACCCTCGGCGGCCGGCGGGCGCTTTGAGCTGTTCAAGACGAGCTCGATTTACGACGCAACGGCCATGAACCCCCACTGGCTGGGCGAAGAGCCCGCACGTGTCAAAGACGTGAAGCTTTGAACACC
>CAYMQN010000139.1:0-5908 GCA_964392545.1 uncultured Desulfobacteraceae bacterium | reverse complement strand
GGTGCAATGCGGCTGTACGCAGCAAACTTTGTCAGCCGGCTGTCAAAGCTAGGGTACGTCGGTGCTTTCGACGATTTCGCAGGCCCCTTCCGGGCAGAACAGGTTCAAAAAGATGCCCTTGCCGGCGGTTTTTTCGGTGGGCAGCGTCAGCCGACCGTCCGCGGAAAGGCAGGAGCCGTCCGGGCAGTCGATTTCGAGCCACAGGCCCTGCTTGCCGGAAGCTTCCGCCAGGCGCACCTTTTCGGGCGGCAGGTCCTTGACTTCCTCGTCGCTCAGCACACGGCCTTCCGGAAGAAAGAATTGGAAACGAAACGGTTTCTGCTCAGTCATGGTGTTCCTCCTTTGGATGTTGGCCGCCACCTTGCCGGCCATTTGAAGGCCCATCCCTAAAGGGCAACTTTTGGTCCCGGCGGCGTTCCCGCCAGGCACCCAAAGCGCCTCTTCTAGACGGCCAATATTTATTGGAGCAGCACCCCACGCACGATGCCGATGCCCGTAACCAACTGGACGACCGCCAGGATCATCAGCAACGCATTGTTGACCAGGTGGAGCACCGGCAGGACGCTGGACCGGTTGCGTTCGCGGTCCATGCGGGTGCCGGTCAGCCAGGCCACCACCAGCAGCGCCAGCATTGCCATCCCAACGATAAAATGAAGGCTGGTCGGGTAGATCTTCCCAAAACTGAGATAGGTCATGGTCAAGCCGCCCAGAGCGCCTAAGCCCCAGGCCACGACCACCACCTTGCCGAGCAGCACGTGCCGCTGCCACGGGAAGGCGGTCTTGCGCCCGAAGTGACGTGAGGCGGCCCGCGCCAGGCCGAGCCAGAGAACGTACACGGCCAGTACGGCGATTAGACTCTGAAAGATGGGGTGAATCCACAACAGCATGGGTGTCGTCCCTTCGTACAGGGGTTTTCGCATTCGATATCCAGTTGAAACCATAGATTCGACGGCAAGTTGCCGGTATGGGTGCGGGACGGTATTTTAGCGGCGGCCACGCCGTATTGACGTGAAACCACGGGAGGCATACTGTAGTTTCATCGTAAACGCCAAAATGAATCCGTCCCTCGTGGATGTCGGGCGTCCTCGGTCCCGCCCGCGAAGACGGGACCCTGCACGTCCGATAGACCTCTTTATCCAACGAAACGGTGGACGATGAACCAGGCGCTCTCCCCGGAACAAATTCAAGAAATGGGGCGGCATTGGCTGCCGCCGGATTGGCAAGACCGCGACCTTCGCGTTCACACGGACACCACCCAATTTTTCGACATCGCCTACGGCGACGTGATCCTGCTGGAGGGCAAGCCATATCTGATTCGCAACAGTGCCCGGGAAGGCCGTTTCGGCCTCGACGACGAGGTCAAGCACTGGGTCAAGCGCGGCATCGATCTGGTGCGGGGCGAAATGTGCATCGTCAAACTGGTGTTCTACGAAAAGTTCCAGACCACGGTGGGCGGCATCCAGTTCGACTGTTTCCGAAGCCCCCGCAAGGAAGCCCGCATTCTCGACCTGGTGAAGGAGCACCCCCACTTCATGCACGGCATTGCGATGCCCGATGCGAAGCAAAATCCGGTGCGGGTGCTGGAATACATCACCGGGAAAACGCTGGCCGCCCACGTGGAGGACCTGACCCAGGACCACGAGAGCTACTTCCACGAAACCCTGCCGGATATCCTGGCCCATTACCTTCACTGTCTGGAGGCCATCGGCTTTCTGCACGACCACGGCGAGAAGCACGGTGACATCCGCCGCGACCACATCCTGATCGACAAACAGACCCGCCATTACCGCTGGATCGACTTCGATTACAATTACCGCCACCGCGAGAACATCTTCGGGTACGATCTTTTCGGTCTCGGCAACATCCTGCTGTTCATCGTGGGCAAGGGCGACGTGCTGCTCCACGATCTCAAACGGCGGACCCCGGCCGTGCTGGATCGACTGCACGAGGACGACTGCAATATCGTTTTTCGCAACCGCGTGGCCAATTTGAAAAAAATCTATCCCTACATTCCCGAGGCCATGAACCGGGTGCTCCTGCATTTTTCCCACGGAGCACACCTTTACTACGAGCGTGTCGAGCAGATGCTTGACGATCTGCAGTCCGCCATGGCCGATATTCCGCACCCGGCCCGATGACCGTACGGCCGGCATTATGAAGGAGGGTGACCGATGGAGGAAATACGCCCCGCCGCTTCCCACAAGAACATTCTCATGGCCGTGGACGATTCCGCCAATTCCCGCCGGGCGGTGGCGTATACGGCCCAACTCCTCGGCGGCGTGGAGGGCATTCATGTGACCCTGCTGCACGTCATTCCCCTGCCCGAGGAGGATTTCTTCCCCGATGAGAGTCAGAAGGAGGAATGGCTGAGCCATTACCGCGAGAAAATGGAAGCGACCCTGGAAGACTATCGACAGCTTCTGATCGAGGCCGGCTTCAAGGAAGCGGCTTTGGAAAAACAACTCCCGCTGCGCAATTGCCCATCCATGGCCGAATGCATTCTCGCCGAAAGAGGGCGGGGGGCTTATGGCACCATCGTGGTGGGACGGCAGGGGTTGTCCCGCAAGGAAGAATTCTTGTTCGGCAGTATTTCAAGCAAGATCGTCAACCATGCCCGGCAGTGCACGGTGTGGGTGGTGGAGTGACGGACAGCGTCAAATCAAAGGTCAGGAGAGGCAATCTTGCGGGGGGTCGCAGGTGGACCGCAGAGGACCGGGAATGAACTGCCGAATTTCCGAGCGGCCCCGGTCGGTGAGATGGAGGCGGGTTTTGCTTTTGCTCCAGCGCAGCCACCCGTTTTCGACCAGGGTCTGGAGGGCGGCCTGGACCTCTCCGGCGGGGAGATCGGCGAAGGCGCGCTGAAGCCGGGAGACCGGCATGCCATCGCAGTGCTCCTCTTGCGTAAGTGCCTCACAAATCCGATAGAGAAGATTTTTGTCGAGGTTGCGGATATCCATGCCACTACCCCTCGACCGGCTGCCTGATCCAGTCCTGCGCCTGGTCGCGGGCCTGCATATCGAAATAGCGCACCTCGGCCATGGTGAAGGGCTTGATGAATCTGGCCATACCTTTTTCCCACTGCGCATCGCCCACGATGGCCAGGCGTTCGATATCGTTGAAATGCCGTGCCGCAAACTTGGTGTCCTCCCAAAAAGCACCCGCTGTCCAGCCCTTGAAATCATGCAGCTCGACCAACAGGCGGATCTTGGCGTCGCCTTGCATGAGGCCTTCGATTTGCGGCACGAACATCTCGTAATCTTCCTTCGTGACCTTTCCTTTGAACCTGAGGGTCACGATGTCGCCCACCGGCGACTTCTCCAGTTGAATTTCGTCAAAACCGAGGGTCATGATGCACTCTCCTGTTGCCACAGGTCGGGTCCGAGCGCTTTATCATGGAAGGGCGCATCGGGTGGGCCCGACCAAGGTGGCCTAGGTTTTACCCGCAAGACGGCCGGCGACGGTCGAGCCTAGCGGCCCTCTTCGATGCGGCAGCGTTCGTTCAGATGAACCCGGTAAAAATACCCCGATAGCACCAGCAGCGGAACGGCAAACAGAAATCCGACCAGCGGCAGGACGGTAAAGCCGATGATGCCGCATCCGATCCCGCCCAGCAGCAAAAGGACCGAAATCAGCAGCTTCGAAATACGCTCGCGCAGACAAGTGTTGGTTGCCATCCCTACCTCCTTCACATTCTGTAATCATTCTGTCCCCATGGTTCGCGCCCCAAAGAAAGAAGGGTGTTGACCGCATGGCCTGCGGGCAGCACCCCTCCGCAATGGACCGCGGGCAGATGTCAGGGAGACCCCGGTTTTCCCATCCGCTGCTCAAAGGCCTTGGCTTCGTCCGAGGTGAGCAGCCTCATTTTTTCGCCGCAGCACACCAGGTCGCCGTCGCCGCCTGCCAATACGAAAACCACATTGCCACAAGTATCACATTTGTAAATTTCGTTTTTTACAGCTCCCATGAATCCTCCTCCTTGCTCGTTGTCGGTTAAAGGCTAACGCCGTCGACCCGGCCTTTCCGTGTTCGGTCGATAAACATCCTAATGGGGTTGATCGTACCGTCTGCTGGAAAAACCACAATAGGGGAATCCATGTATTCCGGGATGGTTTGTTGGGTATATGCCCGGCCGGTTATCGTGGTTGGCCGGTATCGAATCGCTCAAGGGGGGCTTCCATCCTCCTTCGCCGGCCCTTTTCCCTTCGCCGGTACCCCTGCGGCGGGCCGCTGCGCCGTCGACAAGCCCGTCCGCTGAGCCTACCTTGTCGGAAATCGGGGGCATATAGAGTCCATATGCCTTGCGACTGCGGGATGGCCCCCATTTTTTTGCCGTCCACGTGCTGCGTATGATGAGCGGGCACGCGATCGGAGAGGTTTCGTGCGGCAGGGAAAGGTCGGAGACGGTGGGGATTGGCCCCTTGGTTGTTCTCAACCAAACAGCAAAGGAGTATGACGATGAACAGCATACGGTATTGGAAGCGTTTCCTGACCCTTGTCTTTTTGGCGGCGATATTCGCGATATCGGCCCACGGTGAAGAAATGATCGACGGGGGAACTGTCGACCGCGCGGTGGCCGTGCTGCATCCCACGGAAGGCAATCAGGCGACCGGCACCGTAATCTTCACCGAGGTGGCGGGCGGTGTTCAGATCGAAGCGACGGTGGAGGGACTGGAGCCGGGCAAACACGGGTTTCACATTCACGTATTGGGGGATTGCACAGCCCCGGATGCCACCTCGGCCGGCGGTCATTACAATCCGGACGGCCACCCCCATGCCGGCCCGGACCAGGCGAAGCGTCACATGGGCGATTTGGGCAATCTCGAGGCCAACCCGATCGGCCGCGCCCACTACGAGCGGCTCGACGACTACGTGACCTTGAACGGCCCCAAATCGATCGTGGGGCGGGCGGTGATCGTCCACGCCGGGGAAGACGATCTCACCACCCAGCCCACCGGCGATGCCGGCGCTCGCCTGGCGTGTGGCGTGATCGGGATAGCGAACGAATAGCCTCAATGCCAGAATCCTGGTCTGACATTTTGTCGGGGCTAGCACGATAGATCGAACCATAAAAAGTCTTTAGGGTGTCACGCCCGCGGATGCGGGAGTCCAGAATCCATTGAAATGACTGGATTCCCGCTTTCGAGGCTGGGTCGCAATTCAATAGAGCGTTCAATTTAGACCTGTCATCCCGGCGAAAGAGGCTGTGTCACAATATTCACGAAAGGGGTAGACACACGCCGTCATCCCGGCGGAAGCCGGGATCTCATGCATATTCATACCTTTAGCCCAGCGAGATGCCGGCTTTCGCCGGCATGACGGACAAAAACGGATTACTTCGCCGAATTGCGGCACAGCCTCTTTCGCGGGGATGACAAACCTTTCTTAAAGGAGACCGCCATGGCCGACGACAACGTGCCGCCGGGGTATGCCGACCCATCCTCGGGCCCCGTCGAGTACAAGGATGCGCCGATCCGCTTCACCTTCTTCCTCGACGGACGGGAGGAGCCGGTCCGGATTGTCGAACCGCAGCTCGATCTGCCTTTTCCGGACAATGCCCTCCTGCGGGTGGAGGAAGGCGAGACGCGTCTCTGCGAAGTCGTCTTCCACTTCGACATGGAGGCGCAGCAACCCTACCGCCTGGTCCTGAAAGCACCGGATCGCCACGGGAACTGGGAAACCGCCCGTCTGGCCTACGGGGAAGGCGTGTACCCGGAAAGCGAGATGACCACCGTCTATCGCAAGACCATTCTCGACCGTGGCAATGTTCAGGCCCGCATCGAAATGACCCGCCGCAAGGCACGCCTGCAGATCGACTACCGCCCTGGACGGAGGGTGCCGCCGCCGGCCGCGCCATAGCAGGCTGTGGCTAAACGGCGCCTTAGACCGAAATGCGGCGTTGCAGCCTTCG
>CAYMQN010000138.1:0-10243 GCA_964392545.1 uncultured Desulfobacteraceae bacterium | reverse complement strand
GACCGGAGGTGAGAACGCCGCCAGGGGCCAAAAGATGCCCTTTCTGGACGGACACGGGCTAGGATTTGATGTCGATCTCCGCCTTCTCACGAAGCGTCTCGATGTAGTCCCGAATCTGGCGCCGACTCTTCTCCTGCTTGAGCCGTTCGGCGATCTGGACCCGAGCGGCCTCATAGGCCACCACCGAAGCCGGCTGGTGATCCGTGACCTGGATGATGTGGAAGCCAAACTGGGTTTCCACGATATCGCTGATTTCGTCCTTTTCCAGGGCAAATGCGACCTCTTCGAAAGGCTTCACCATCTGGCCGCGGCTGAAATAGCCCAGATCTCCGCCACGGGAATTGCTGGGCCCTTCGGAATATTCCTGCGCCAGGGTTGCAAAATCCTCCCCCGCCACGGCTTTCTTGCGAACGTCTTCAATTTTCTGGCGTGCCTCGGCCTTCTGGGCCTCGCTGGCATCGCTGGCGGTCTTGACCAGGATGTGACGCGCCTTGACCTGTTCGGGTTTCTGGAACATGCCCTCATTCTGATCGTAGAAGGCGCGGCTCTCCTCCTCGCTCACGGCAACCTCCTCGACGACATGCTCTTTGATCAGCGCTTCGATGGCCACGCCCTGCTTGATTTCGCGGGCCAGGTCCTCTTCGCTCAGGCCGATCCCGGCCAACGCCGTCTTGTATTCCTCCGCGCTGGGGAAGCGTTCTCGGATGGAGGCCAATTCCTTCTGCACACGCGCCTCCGGAACGGCGATCTTTTTGTCTTGGCTGTCCTGGTAAAGAAGCTCTTTCTCGATCATATTGTTCAATACGTCTTCGCGAAGTTTGGGCATCATCTCTTCGCTGGGCACCTGCCCCTGGCTCGCCAGTTGTTGGATCATCCGCTGGGTTTCGAATTCAAGCGCTTCCCGGGTAATCGCCTCCCCGTTGACCAGCGCCACCGGATCGGGGGCAGTCGTCTTTTCATCGGCCCAAAGCGGCGCCGAAACCAGCAGGAAACTCGCAGAAAGCAGGATGGCAAGGCATCGCGGCATTGTCTTCATGAATCTTTCTCTCCTTAAATATGGGACCCGCGTTGGGGGGTCCGCAAGTGGTGTTGCCGTCGACACGACGGGCGGTCTCCTGTGGCGGCGCCATTCGGCATCGCGAGGCGGTATCGCCCGGAGCCGGATAAGCGCTCCGAACGGCACGGTCGCAACGTCGGATCAAAAACAATGCGCAGTAAGCCGATATGATGGCAGGAGACCGGCATTTCGGTCTGGGGATCTTGATTGCGCGGCGGCTATGCGGAAAGCAAGGGCCTGATATCCCCGGCCTCGATTCTACCTTCGCACCATAACCACAAACAGGCGTTCTAGCAACCCAATTTCCTGTTCCATCCTGGCGGTTGACCCGACACGGGCCTCCTGTTAGATTAGGGCCGATTCGCAGCAGGCATCTCTCGGTCCAGGCCGGCGTTCGCGCGCTTTGGCGCACGCCAAATTCCACCGCTACCGGATGGGTACCAGATCAAATCCATTTTACCGACCCCGCACAGGCCACGTTGATGCCGAACGATCCCTCCAACCCAAAAGCCAACGCCGCCGGTGGCCTGTCAAGCCACGATCCATTGGGGTTTACCCGGCAGGTGCCCGATCGCTACCGCATCCTGGAAAGCGACGACCAGCCGGTGATCCAGTGCACGGACGCCCCCAATCTCAAGGTCCGTATCAGTCGCGACCTGTCCATAGCGGCCTCCGCGGCCCGCAAAGCAGCGCCCGGCACTATTTTTCTGGACGGGGTGGCCCGCTGCGAACCCTTCATGGACCATGAAAAACAGGTCTTCAACCTCGACCACCACGAGGGCTGCGTGCGCGCCTTCACCCTGGCCACCTGCGAGCAGGCCCTCGTTCTGAGCTTGAAGGGGCTCGACCTGCGGGAGCGGGAATGGAACATTCTGGCCAACGAACCCGACCTGGACACCGTGTTGGCCATCTGGATCCTTCTCAACCACCGCCGTTTGCAGAGCCGTGAATTCCGCCTCCGCCAGCGCCTGCTGACCCTCGTGCGCCTGGAAGGCGCCATCGACGCCCTGGGTCTGGAGTTGAAGGAATTCAGCGGCCTGCCGCCGGACCTGCTTCAGGTGATGCTGCGTCTCATCGATCACCTGCGGCGGGAAGAAATACGCCTCAAAAATGAGGGGCTCTGGGACAGTACCGACTTTTCGGCCTACACCGCCGACCTGCTGCACCAGATCGACCGCCTGATGTTGCGCCCGAGCGATTTTTCCGGTTTTCAGGAAATCAAGGAACTGGCCCGCGCCGACATCAACGGCAAACGCATCGCCGTGGCCGTGGAAGCCGACAAGGGAATCTACGAAATCGAGCCGCTCCTGAAAGATATTTACGGCGATCGGCTGGGATGGGTCATTTTAAAAAAAGGCCCCCAAACCTATACCCTGCGCCAGATGGACATTTTCATGCCGGTCACGCTGGACCAGGTTTACGATCGGCTCAATTTCATCGATGCCGCGGTCAAATACCGCGACCGGCAGAGCAACTGGGGGGGCTCGAAGGAAATCGGCGGCTCGCCCCGCGAAAAGGGAACCCGCCTGACGCCGGCCGAAATCGTCAACGCCTGTCGGGACGCCGTTCAGGCAAAGGGGTTGCTGTGGCAAGCCAACCGCTTTCTGGGCGCCGCGGCGCTGGTGATGGTGGTCGTGGCGGCGTCCGCCGTGGGCGAATACTACTGGCCGGCGACGGCCTGGCTGGCCGGCATCGAACCGGGCCATGTCCTGGCAAGCCCCGTCTTGGGTCGCAGCCTGGGGATGCTTCTGGCAACGCTCCTGGCGTTGGTGGCCGTCGCCGCCCGACGGCCCTGGCAATATGGCCTGGCCCTTCCGGTGGGCAAACTGTGGTGGGCGTTTATTCCCCTGGCGGCCCTGGGCGGGCTGGCCGGCGGTCGCTTGCCGCAAACCGCCGGGGCAACCCCGGAATGGGGGCTCTGGATCCTGGGCGTCATCGTGATGCCGGTGTCGGTCGAGCTGCTGTTTCGATCCCTGGCCCACGGTTATCTGGCCCAGTCCGCCCGCATCGGGCGCCCCCGGAGCCCGGTCCTGTTTTCATGGCCCTTGGTCGGAGCAGCCCTGCTTTTCGCCGCCTACACCTTGTGGCAGACCGCTTTCGGCACGCCCCTGGAAACGATCCTGGAAACCCCCTGGCCTTTCCTGCAGGCCGCCCTCGGGGGACTTGCCCTGGGAATCGTCCTGGGCCTTGCCCGGGAGCGATCCCAAAGCATTCTGCCCCCCATGCTTCTGCACATCTGTGCCGCGGCCGTGGCCCTGGCAGCCGCCCGCGTTCTCTTCTAAAAACGTCGCCTAATGTTGGCGTCGCTTCTACGCCTTGCTTTTGGAAAACCCTGGAATCAGGGTCTTGGTCCGCTCCACCCCGGCCAACTGACGGACTTTCTCGTGCACGAACTGGGAAATCATTTCAGCATCCGAACTGAGCAAGTCCCGGGTCAATTGGACTTTGACAAGCAGATCGACGTCCCCGTGAACCGAATGAATCTCGCGCACCTCTTCGAGTTCGAAGAGCTTCTCGACGACGCGCGCTTCGCGCTTGGCCTGCACGTTCATCAGGATAAAGGCCGTTATCCCGCGATGCATCTCCGGATAGCCGCATTCTTTGATATCTGCCATTTTGATTCGAAATGCCTCCATGTCTTTGGGAATCAGTTTGTCGATCCCGATGCCGTAGCGCCGCTGGCGCCCTTCGTACCACTGATGCTGCGAAATATAGAGATACAGGTCGGCGATGGTGCGCGCGGGAAAGCCATCGAGCAATCGGCCGCGCCGGATGATGCGGCACAGGGGGCGATAGATGGTTTTGTACCAATCCTGGGCCGCGGCCTCGAAGCTCACCGCCGCGCCGTTGGCGCTCAGATGCTTCTGGTGGTCCCGGATTTGTGCGATCAGGAACGCGTATTGGCCGATCTCCGTCAGTTTGATCTCCTGGGGCAGGCGGGTACGATCGGCGAATTGGGCCCGTTCGCGGTAGAGAACGTTGTGGAGATTGTGCTCGGAGGGAATGAATTCGACGATATGGGCCAGAATTTCGTCGTGACCCAGCTCCTTGGCGGCCGCAATGCGATGATTGCCGTCCAGCACGTAGAAATCGTCCTTGATCTGGAACAGCTTTACCGGCGGCAGGGGATGCCCCTCCCGCATGGCGGTCTTGATCCGCTGCAGCCGCTCCGGGACCGCCTTTTGCTTCAGGCGGAAATGATTGTCGAAATCCTGATACCGGCCCACACTCCCGACGATCTGCGCCAACGCCACGGTGCGTACACCCCGCACGCGGCTGTCGTAGGCCGCCTCCTTCTCCTGGTCGTGCTTGAAGCTTTTGACCGCGTCGGGATCGAGCGATTCCGACCGCCGCCCCAGGAGGCGCCGCAGTTTAGAGATCCAGGATGTGATAGCCATAGGTATTGATCACCCGGGTGCCGTCGACCAATGAAATTCTTTCCGCGTCATCCTGGAATTGCACGTGGATATGGCCGTGCAGGAAATAGCGCGGACGGTATTTGCGAATCAGCCAGCGGAAACAGGCAAAGCCTTGGTGGCAAAGATCCTTGCCGTCATGGATGCCCAGGGGCGGGGCATGGGTGACGACGATGTCGACGCCGCCGCGCCACCAGAGCAGCGGCCGCAGGCGCCGGATGTGCCCCTTCATCTGTTTTTCGGTATATTGGCACAGTCCCCCATTATACCACATGGATCCTTCCAGGCCCATGAAGCGAAGCCCTTGAAAGGTGACGAGCCTGCCGTTCAAATCGGTGCAGCCCCCGGGAGGATGCTTGTCGAAACGAATATCATGGTTGCCCTTGACGAAAAACAGCGGAACGTTGAACCTGTGGGCCAGATAGCCCAGATATTCGGGCGGCAGGTCGCCGCAGGCCACCACCAGATCCACCGTACCGAAGGCAGCAGGATCGGTTAGCGGATAGAGCGGCGCCGCGACAATGTCCGAAACGGTGAGAATGCGCATGGTCGCGCCTCCGGGTTTCCTTGCCCCTGCCCTCGGCCCTGCACGGAGCGCCGGACGAGCCCCGGGGGATCAAGGCGTTCGCGAAAGAAAGGGGCGCTGCCTTCAAGCTGTATCCCGAAACGGTGGCCGGAAGGAAGGCCGACCTCTAGCAGATTTCGGCCGGTTTGTAAATTGCGGGCCGGGGACCTTTGTTTCCGGCTGCGGCATTTGCGGCTTGTGTCGGGCGCCGTGGATTGTTATGGGTTTGTTCGTCAGTGCCGACATCGCCTTACGCTGAAGAGGATGCCATGTTCACCTCCATTCTCGCTGCAACCGATCGCATCGCCGCACCCGATCCCGTCGTCGTGACCGCCGCCCGCCTGGCTGCTGTCCACGGCATTTCGTGGTCCATCATCCATGTATTGGAATCCGCCTCTTTGCGCAGCCGGCAGCAGGTCCTGCATTTTCGCACCGGGGATGTGCAGCCAGCCACCGACGCCTACCTGGCCGAGGTGGACGACGCCCTGCGACGCACCTATGCCGACCTCCTGGCCTGGGCGCCGCCCTGCGAACTGAAGATCGCAACGGGCTTTCCCTGGGAGGAAATTGCCGCCCGGGCCGCGCGGATGCAAGCCGATCTGATCGTCATGGGCCCCCACGCCGGGGCCGGCGGCCAACCCGGCGCGCTGCGCACCGTGGGCCGCATCGGCAGCACGGTGGAAGGCGTCATCACCCGCGAACATGTCCCGGTGTTGATCATTCGCGAGCACCCCTGCCGGCCGAAACCGGCTTTCAAGCGGATTCTGGTGGGCATCGACTTCTCCGCGTCCTGTGAATGTGCGCTGAGCTTTGCCGGAGAGCTGGCCCGCTTTTTCAAAGGCACCGTCGACCTCTTCCACATGCTTCCCGTGCCGCCCTACCCCAAATATTCGCGGGCCGACTACGAGGCCGATCAGGCTGAAGCCCTGGCCCGCTTGAAAACGCTGGCTCACCAAAGGCTGGACGGCATCCGCGTCGCCTATCATATCCGGGGCGGTGCCCTGCCCCATCAGGAACTGCTCAAATGTGCCGCCGAGTGCGGCGCCGACGCCCTGGTCCTCGGATCCCACACCAGGGAGACCCAAGGCAAATGGTATGCCGGCAGCACGGTGGAAAAGGTCAGTGCCCAGGTCCCCTGCCCGGTCTTCGTGCTATCGGCGGCCGATGTCTGCCGCACTTCGGCCCGGTCGGAGGCGGCCGACAAAACCGCCGCATCTTCCAACCATGCGATACGGGTTTTTAATAAGAAGCGCAGCACTGATCCGTCCTGAATCCGAATGGGGGATGGCATGGCTCGGCTCCGCCCTGCGGTTCCATTCCAATCGTTTGCGTGCCTATTGTTTTTACCAATATTTCCTGATATATAGAGTTTTAAGGTCGCATCGCTTTGTGGCATCGGCCCCGGTCTCGAAGAGACCGGGGCCGCGGCGACGAAACTTAGCCAGGAGGAGGGGGTCATGTCATACCATCGGGTCCTGCCGAATGTTGTCGTCGTATGGGTGGTTTTCTGTCTTATGGGGTCGCCGAGCGTCTGGGGGGCGGATCAGAATGAAGCTTTGTACGTTGCCGCATCCCAGGGCAACCTCGAGACGGTGCGGCAGTTGCTGGACAGCGGCGTACCGGTCGACGCCCAGAATACCAATGGCTGGACCGCTCTGATGAAGGCCGCCATGGAAGGCCACCTCCCTGTGGTGCAGGAGTTGATCCAGCGCGGGGCGGAGGTCAACGCCGAAGGGCGCGCCGGCTGGACCGCCCTCATGCAGGCCGCCCAGTTCGGCCACCTGGAAATCGTCAAAACCCTGCTCGCCAGGGGGGCCGAGCTCAACACCCGGAGTGTCAACGGCTCTTCCGGCCTGATGTTTGCCGCCAACAATGGCCATCTGGACACGGTGGGCTACCTTCTGGAACAGGGTGCCGATCCGAATCTGCAGGACAAGCTGGGTCGCACCGCCCTCATCCTGGCAACCTCCGAAGGGCACGAAGCCGTGGTGAAGCAGTTGCTGGCCAAGGGTGCCGACCGGACCCTCGCCAATTCCTCGGGACGAACGGCCGCAGACATCGCCCAGCGCGAGGGGTTTGCGGCCATAGCCGCGATGCTGCGTCAACCGTAATCCGGTTCCCATCGATTTTACCGATTGGACGGCCGCAGCCGCAAACGACCGCCCCGGCACCGTCGCCCGGGCCCAAGACCCGGCCGCGTTTCATCCTGCGCCGCAGGCTGCGCGATGCGGCGCAGGCTTGCGCCAGCACCTGCCAAAGCCCGTTCAATACCTTCCGCCTCCTTCAATGATTATTTATCCATAATCGCAACAAGTCCCTTGACAGTCCGATACGGGACGACTATTTTTTCCGAGCATAATCTCATATAACGAAAAACTGAAAAGGATAGGAGCAGAGATGGAAAAAATTGCCGTTTCAAGTGAAGCCCCGGATCTCGATGCCCGGGTCGATCCCCGCTTCGGGCGTGCCGCCGGATTTGTCATCGTCGATCCGGCGACCATGGCTTTCGAATATGTCGACAACGGGGCGTCCCAGGCCATGGCCCAGGGGGCCGGCATTCAGGCCGCCGAAACCGTGGCGGGCACCGGAGCCCGGGTCCTGTTGACCGGTTATGTGGGGCCCAAGGCCTTTCAGGCCCTGAGTGCCGCGGGTATCGCCATCGGGCAGAACGTCGACAATTTAACCGTGCGGGAGGCCGTGCAGCGGTTTCAGGCCGGCGAGGTTCCCATGGCCGAAGCCCCCAACAGTCGAGGGCATGGCGCATGATCGTGGCCGTGGCAAGTGGCAAGGGCGGCACCGGCAAAACCACCGTTTCGGCCTCGCTGGCGGCGATCTGGCCGTCGCCGGTGGTGGCGGTGGACCTGGATGTCGAGGAGCCCAACCTGCATTTGTTTTTAAACCCCGAGATTCAGCGGGAGGAAACCGCCTATCTCGAAATTCCGGAAATCGACGAGGAACGCTGCACACGCTGCCGGGCTTGCGCCGAGATCTGCCAATTCAAGGCCATCGGCATTTTTGGCGAGGTGGTGATGACCTTTCCGGAAATGTGTCACGGGTGCAGCGCATGCTGGACGATCTGCCCCGAGGGCGCCATCACCCCCGGCCGACGGGAGCTGGGCCATATCCTGAGCGGACAGGCCGGCGCCATCGAGTTTGTGATGGGAAGGCTGCGGATCGGCGAGGCCATGAGTCCGCCGCTCATGCGCGAAGTCAAGCAGCACCTGAACCGCGACAGCCGTCTTGCCGACCGGGACGTCATCATCGACGCACCGCCGGGCGTTTCCTGTCCGGCCATCAATGCCGTCATGGATGCCGATGTCATCGTGCTGGTCACCGAACCGACCCCCTTCGGTCTCTACGACCTGGATCTGGCCCGCCGGGCCTTTGCACCCCTGGGCAAACCCATGGGGGTGGTTGTCAACCGGGCCGACATCGGCACGCGCGATGTCTATGACCTGTGCCGCGAGGCCGGGCTGCCCATCCTGGCCGAAATTCCCTTCCAGCGGGACATCGCCGAAGCCTATGCCCAGGGCCGTATCATCGCGGAGGCGGTTCCGGCGATCGCCCCTGTTTTCGATGCCCTTAGAACCCGGATCGTGACACTGGCCCGTCGCGAGCAAGCCCCTGCGGAGGTCCGCCATGCCTGAAATTCTTATTTTGAGCGGCAAGGGCGGCACGGGCAAGACCACGCTGACCGCCGCCTTTGCCCATCTGGCTTCGGGCCACGTCATCTGTGACCTGGACGTGGATGCCCCGGATTTGCACCTCATTCTGCAGCCCCGGGTCGAGGAACGCAACACCTTCATCTCCGGTCACGAGGCGGTGATCCGTCCCGACGACTGCGAACGCTGCGGGCAATGCGCACCCGCCTGCCGTTTCGCTGCCATCCAAGGCGAGGATCCGCCCGCCGTCAACCCCCTGAAGTGCGAAGGCTGCAAACTCTGCGTGGCGTTGTGCCCCGCGGAGGCCATCGATTTCGTTCCCAGCCACTGCGGTGACTGGTATCGCTCCGCGACCCGCTTCGGGCCCATGGTCCATGCCCAGCTCTTTCCGGCCGAGGAGAATTCCGGACGCCTGGTGGCGCTCCTGCGGCAGCAGGCCAAAACCATGGCCGAAGCCAAAGGACTGGAGCTGATCCTCGCCGACGGGCCCCCGGGCATCGGCTGCCCCGTGATCAGCGCCCTGTCCGGGGTCGATCTGGCCGTCATCGTCACCGAACCGACGGTTTCCGGGCGCCATGATCTGGAGCGGGTGCTCGACCTTTGCGGTCATTTCACCATACCGGCCGGCGTCATTATCAACAAAGCCGACCTGAATCACGATCAGGCCCGGAAAATCGAGGCCTTTTGCCGGGATCAGGGCCTGACCCTGCTCGGCCGGTTGCCCCACGACGAAGCCTTCACGCAAGCCATGATCCGTCGCCTGGCGGTTACCGAATATGTGTCCGGCCCCCTGCATGCAGCCCTGACCACGATCTGGGGCAACATTCTGAAGCTGGCCGGGCCCCGGGTGTCCGCCGATCGTGCCGCCTTTGGCTGACAGGCGGCTTGGCGCTCCGCGGACCGATTAAAACATTGACGCATCCGGCGGGGCTGTCGTAAAGCTGTTACCCGGCTTTGGCGGCACCCACCCCGTTCGTTTGAAACAAGACCGTGTTGAAAGGAGTTTGATCCAATGCGTACCATCGTAGCGATTCCCTCGTCTCACCCCGGCGGCCTGGACGCCATGCTGGGGGCCCATTTCGGGCATTGCGACCTCTATACCCTGGTCACCCTGGAAGACAAGACCATCCAATCCGTGGATGTCATCCCCTGCGTCCCCCATCAACAGGGGGGCTGCATGGCGCCCGTCCAGTATCTGGCCGACAACGGCACCCAGGCCCTCATTGCCGGCGGCATGGGTTTCCGCCCGTTGATGGGCTTCAATCAAGTGGGCATAGCCGTTTATTTCGGCGGCGAATCCCGCAGCGTCGGCGAAGCCGTACAAGCCTACCTCGAAGAGCGGCTGCCGGAATTTCGTCAGGAGCACACCTGCGGCGGCGGGGGCGGCGGCGCCCAACCCATCCACCAACAATAAACTGCCGGCAATGGCCCGCGGTCTTCATCGAAGCGCAACAAACCGCAGCCGACGGGCGCCCGCAGGCGTAGCCCGGCTACGCCGAGGACCGACCGGAGGTGAGAACGCCGCCAGGGGCCAAAAGATGCC
>CAYMQN010000137.1:0-10317 GCA_964392545.1 uncultured Desulfobacteraceae bacterium | reverse complement strand
TGTGAGAGATCCCGGCTTCCGCCGGGATGACGGCCTAGGACAAATCCCTTTCGTGTATATTGCGACACAGCCGCGAAGGCGGGGATCCAGTCATTTCAGTGGGTTCTGGATTCCCGCCAGCGCGCGAGCTATGGCGGACAGGCCCGCATCCGCGGGAGTGACGGCTTAGGGACCTTTTACGGCTCCATCTTTTCTTTAATGGGAAAGAAAATGGACGATCTTTTTGGCATCAACACCCTGGGATAGACAACCCTTTTTCGAGACCCCCACCCGGGTTGGAGGGTTTATTTCGAAAACCAATTTACTCGCGCGAGGGGTTCCAACGATCCGATGAAGGCGAACCCCCGCCAAGGAGGCCCCATGTCGACCTTGCCCCAACTGCCCCCCTGCGACCACCAGCCCCGCCCCTACAGCGGGCCGTCCTACGAGGCGGTGGCCGAAATGCGCCGACGCTACCTCTCGCCGGCTCTGCTGACCTACTACAAAAAGCCGCTCATGATCGTCGAGGGCTTCATGCAGTACCTCTTCGATGAAACCGGCCGCCGCTTCCTGGACGGCTTCGGCGGCATCGTGACCGTCGGCGTGGGCCACTGCCACCCCGAAGTGGTGGCCGCGGGCCGCGAGCAACTGGAAACCCTGCAGCACACCACCACCATCTACTACCATCCGGTGATCGCCGAATACGCCAGGGAACTGGCCGCCACCCTGCCCGGCGATCTGAGCGTGTGCTATTTCGTCAACTCCGGCACCGAGGCCAACGACCTGGCCATCCTGATGGCGCGTCTCTACACCGGCAACTACGACACCGTGGCCCTGCGCAACGCCTATCACGGCGGCAGTCCTTCGGCCATGGGGCTTACCGCCCACAGCACCTGGAAGTACAATGCCCCCCACAGCTTCGGCGTGCATCATGCCATCTGCGCCGACCCCTACCGGGGCCCCTGGGGCTTCGACGATCCCGAGGCCGGCGTCAAATACGCCGAGGACGTGCGCAGCCTGATCCAGTACGCCACCTCGGGCCAGGTGGCGGCCTTCTTCGCCGAGTCCATCCAGGGCGTCGGGGGCACGGTGGTCTATCCCGACGGCTATCTCAAGCATGTCTACGAACACGTCCGGGCCGCCGGGGGCGTATGCATCGCCGACGAGGTGCAGACCGGCTTCGGGCGCACGGGCGAGCGCTTCTGGGGCTTCGAGACCCAGGAGGTGGTGCCGGACATCGTCACCATGGCCAAAAGCATCGGCAACGGCGCCCCCCTGGCGGCGGTGGTGACCACGCCGCAGATCGCCAAGACCCTGACCAACCGCATCCACTTCAACACCTTCGGCGGCAATCCGGTCTCCTGCGCCATCGGGCGCAAAGTTCTGGAAATCATTCGGCGGGACAACCTGCAGGCCCGCTGCGCCGAAGTGGGCGGCTACATGCTGGACGGGTTCCGCAGGCTGCAGGACAAGCACCCCGTCATCGGGGACGTGCGCGGCAAGGGCTTGATGACCGGCATCGAGCTGGTCCGCGACCGGGCCACCAAGGAGCCGGCCCCGGAATTCTGCCTGCAGGTCTTCGAAAAGGCCCGGGAACTGGGGCTGCTTATCGGCAAGGGCGGGTTCTACGGCAACGTCCTGCGCATCAAACCCCCCATGTGCATCACCAGGGAAGACGTCGACTTCATGCTGGCCGTTCTGGACATCGCTTTCGGTGAAGTGGGAAAATAAGATCGGACCCGTTCCACCCGCCACGCTTCAAAGTGAACACGGCTGGCGGTCACAAGGCCGACCGGATTGTTATTCCTTCATGAGTGTTGACGCGTTCGCAAAAAGTCGGAAAATAAAGCGTTTGTCATCCCCGCGAAAGCGGGGATCCAGGCATTTCAACGGGTTCTGGACTCCCGCATACGCGGGAGTGACGGTTTAGGGGTTTTTTACGGCGAGGATATCCGCGGAAGCCACAAAGTTTTCAGCACCGCTGTCCGGAAACCAGCCTTGGATCAATTCCTTGCTGTAGTCTTTCAGATCGATCTTGACTTCCTGGAACCCCGCGGCCGCCAGCAATTGTCTGATCCGATCGACGTGCTCGGCACCCGCGATGCATCCCGTCAACAGGGCCGCCTGCTCACGCATGGCCTCGGGCAATTCGGCCGTGGCCACCACGTCCGAAATCATCAGGCGGCCGCCCGGTTTCAGAACCCGCAGGGCTTCCTTGAAAACCTGGCCTTTTTCCGGTGAAAGATTGATGACGCAGTTGGAGATGATGACATCCACGCTGCTGTCGGCCACCGGCAGGTGTTCGATTTCCCCCAGGCGGAATTCGACATTCTCCGCTTCCATGCGCGCCGCATTCTCCCTGGCCTTGCCGAGCATCTCGGGGGTCATGTCGACCCCGATCACCCGCCCCGCTTCACCCACCTTGCGGGCCGCCAGAAAGCAGTCGAACCCGCCGCCACTGCCCAGATCCAGTACGACCTCCCCCGGCCGCAGGGTGCCGATGGCGGTGGGGTTGCCGCAGCCCAACCCCAGGTTGGCCCCTTCGGCGACGCTGTTCAGTTCGCCCTGGGTATAGCCCATCAACCGGTTCAGATCCGAAGCATCGGATAGCGCTGAGCCGCAGCACGGTGAGGCGTGTCCGGATGAACAGCCGCATCCCGATCCCCCGGCCGCCTTGGCATAGCGGCCTCTCACGACTTGCCGAATGATTTCGGCGGATTCTTCTTTCATGATGCACCTCTCTCTAGCGATAGATTGTGTTTCAGCAGGGCCAGCCCGGCTTCGCGTGCCTTGAGAACGGTTTTCATATCAATCCCTTCCAACTCCGGTCGGGGCAGAACATGGTCTTTCAAGGCCTGACGGTAGAGGCGGTATTCGTCCCTGGCGGAAATGACAGCCGCAACGTCGGCGGTAAAAAGAAAGTTGTCGATGGGACCGTTCTTGCCGTTGCGGTTGCCCTCGGAAAGATCGACCCAATGACCCTGGTAGTCCAGAAAGCAGTGTATCATGGGCACATACGGCAACCGGTGGCGGGCAAGAATGTCGTGTGTGCCGGTGACGAGCGCCTCGGTCATGGCATAGATGCCCACCTTCTTGTGGATCGGGAGATCCGACTCGGCAGCCAGGGTGGCGATGACGGCGTGCTTGGTGGTGCAGCTGCCCTTGTTTTCCTTGAACAGGATCATCAGGTCGTCCCGGTCGGAGTTGTAGCCGTAGGGCAATTGGTGCACGTAGCGGCAGGCTTGGTGGAAGGTTTCGATTCCGAGCCCCAAGAAGATCCGGGCCATGGGACCCTCGCCGATAATCGGTTTGTCGGGGAATAGGGTATCGCTTTTCATGATGGCAACCTTTGCTTTTTATCGGTATCGGTATCGGGATCGCTATCGAAATCGGAATCGACAGGGCGTTGATTCAGGCACTGCATTTGGTTGCGGTCACGAACGCGGCCAACCGGCCCTCATCCTGTTGAACAACGGGATGGCCGGCCACCGATCGCGCCACCCAGTCCAGCGCACCCTTTACCGCCTCCGGGGCCCCTTCCCCGTTCAAGCGGTAGTACATCCAACGCCCCTCCTTGCGCCCCACGATCAGGCGTGCGTTGCGCAGGATGAAGAGGTGTTTGGACACTGTCGAGGGGGCCAGCTGCAGCATGTCGATGAGTTGGCAGACGCACAGCTCGTCCCTTCCGTCCAGCGCCATCAGGATGCGTACCCGGTTCTCGTCCGCCAGCGCCTTGGTGATATTCATGAATTCGAACATATACACCTCATATTTCGCCATTTAACGAATTAACGAAACAATAAAATGCCCTCTCCTGCTTGTCAAGCCGGTAAAACGTTTGACCCAAAGAATTATTTTACGGGTGGGATGTTGTCAGGACTTTTCGGCGGATTGCCTGGCTTCAGGGCGCCCTGGGCGCGGCCTTCGTTACCGAGACCGGAGGTTCGCTTCACTGCGGTCGCGGCCAGTACATGATGATTCCGACGCCGACCAGGGCCACGACACCGCCGATGATGTCGTAGAGGTCCGGTGCAATGTCGTCGATTTTCCATCCCCACAGAATCGAGAGGACGATTTAATGGTGGCTATGAAATCCATGCGTCTTCCATGGTCCGCACCTTTGTGCCACCGGACGGGTGCCGTGTGCCCCTCTGGTTTGCGGTCGTCATCGCGGTCGTTTGGTCTTTTTGATGATCGGTTTATCCTCCAGGCTATCCAGGACCTCCATCAGACGAATCTTGCGGGCATGCTGCAACCTCAAACCTTGCAGATAGCCTTCCCAATCCGCCTGTCTTCCTTCCTGTGCCATGACCCTGGCCGCCTTGCGCAAGTATTTTCCGGCCTCCTGGTATGCCCTTGGCTTGACCTGGGCGATCAATCGTTCCGCCTTGCGCTGCCAAATGGCCACCGCGCGATCCGGGGCATGGTTTCGAACGGCCGTGGCGATCTCATCGTCATCGACGCCGTATCCCCCGTAAGGTGGTTTGGGAAGCCGGTCGTACCAATACAGCACCTGTGCGGGGTTATTCTCCAACAGGGCTATTCCAATGAGATCGATTATCTTCGGAAACCTGTCCTTGCGGTCCGATTTCGGCACTTCAAGACCGGAATCCGGTAGGGGCCAGCCCTTCTGCTGCCAAGGCGGCTCACCCTTTTCGAGATAGCGCAGCAGGGCTTCGCGCACCTTGGGCCACGTCTTGACTTTGGCCGCGGCCTTTTGGCAGTCTGAAAACGCCTGCCGGGAGGAACGACGCACGAATTCCTCTACCTCTATCGCCGCCACCGCAGGCCAGTTTTTCTGCCGCGTCCGAATTTTTAATAGCTCGTCACGCAGGGAGGCGGTAACACCGGGCCATTTGTCCTTGACGGCTCGAATCCCCTCCTTGATCCAGTGCTCGGCCTCCTCATAACGGCGCGCCGCAACCAGGCGTTTGACCAGCCGTTCGTAGTTGCCCGTCTTTTTGGCCTCGGCCTCGCACAAGGGAAAAATTTCAGCATTGCGGCCGGCGCGGTCCAGCGCGTGCACCGCCCAGTCACTGATGCGATCCCGTTCATAGCTGCGGCTGAAATTATCCGAGCCTTTGGGATGCTTCATCCCCTGCAAGCGCGCCAGCAGACCGTCCGCAAGGGTACCCCAGGCGGATTTGGGGTGCGGGCGGTGGAGGTATTCGGCAAAGTCCTCGCACACCTCGTACTGGTCCTTGAGAACGGCATCCAAGGCCCAGTTCAATTTATCGGCGGCATCGAGCGATGACCGGTCCAATGCCTTGATGACCACCGGCATGCAAAAAGCCACCTCCATCGCTGTTTCACCATCGTCGTGACTCTCCTCTACCTGCCGGAGGCCGGTGGACACCAGTTCCCGCCCCAAGGCGAGCACTTCGTCGGCATGTCCGGCTGCAAGCAGGGTTTCAAGCTTTTTGCGAATCCCGGCGTAATCCGGCGTGTACCCGTCGCCCCGCCAGTAATCCTGCCAGCCGGGGTCGTTGCCGATCTCCTTGATCTCACGACGCAGGCGGGTCACCAGCGTTTTGGTGTGGCCGGAAGACAATTGCCGCCGGTCGACAAGAGCCTGGGCCACTTCGGGATGCTCCCGGGCAATCTCGTGAATAAGTGCGATGAGCTGCGCCTTGGTGCGGCCTTTGAGCAGCAGGTCGATCTCCTGCTGCATATCCACGGACACCGCCGCTTCCTCATCGTCGGGTTCGTCATCCCAGTCTTCGTCTTCCAGCAGCTCTTGGCGGGCATCGTCCCGACGTGCCTTGGGAATCGGTCGATCGGCTTCCATCCGCTCAAGGTATTCGATCACCACCGCCACCGCATGTTTGCAGGCCCATTCATAGGGGCAGGTACAGATCGACACCGGCAGACCGTCGTCTCCCATGGTCACTCTGGTGGCATACCGCTCCGAGCCGTCCACCCAGGCGAGCAGGCCGTCGTCTTCCATTACGGCCAAATCGTGGACGCGGCCCTCGCGCTGATAACGCTTGCCCCGGGAAAGGATTTTGCTTCCGGCCCATTCGGCGAGATCATTCCAGGACAAGTCGGCAAATTGATCCTGTTTGGTCTTCTTTTTCGGCATTGCTTCAGATATCCAAAAGTTTCCCCGACGTTTTACCCCGACGCTTTTTCCCGACGTTACCAACACATCTGTCGCACCTTTTTACTCTCCATGATGGTCAGAATGGCCTTTTTCAGCTTCATTTATCTATTCTCCTTATTTTTACCGGCTTTCCGCAAGACCTCCTTCCCTAACACAGTGATCCTGTACCGTTGATTGGAGCTTCGGGTTTGTCTGGAATGGTCATTTGGATCAAGCCGTCGTCGATCAGCCGCTCTTAACAACATTCTTTTGCCGGATTTACGATTATTGCATCGTTTGCTGTTCCTTGAATAATCGCTCAATAGCCTCTATCGTGACTTGGAAGCTACGGGAATGGTTCCCTTCGCGGGTAAGATGCGGCGCTATCCGTCGCGCTCCGGAAATTTTTTGAAATTCAGGCACCAACCCCACTATTTCCCTGGAGGGTTTTGGAATGGTGTCGGAATCGCGGTAACGGGCCTTTTCCCCGATATGTTTCAACCGGGGGTCCCCAAAAGCCTCTGCCATTGCGGCAGGTTCTCCAAAATACCATGCCTCAAGTTCCTGGCAGGCGATTCGCACGACGGAATCCGGGCGTCCAGCTGCAATGCAAAATTTCCGCCAGGCTTTCTTTAAGAAGATGACAATCGCCTCCGTCGTTATCACGAACAACCACGAAACGCGCCCCTGGCTCACGCCAGGCTCGAAGTTTACGGGAAATACTCTTTTCCAGGTCCTGCTTTCCCTCATGTGGAATACATATAAACGGCATCCCGGGCACCAAGCGCGGCAGCAGTTCCTCAAGCAATATTTTCATGGATCGCTCTTCCAGCAGAAAAACAACGCGGCTCATCTGAGACCTGTCCCTTCAAAAAGACCCTGTTTCCAAAGTGCTCCCGGAAGATCACCCTCGGCAACCAGATTTCTCAGAAGCTCGCTTCTGGATGCTCGCCGTACTTCACTGAAGCCCTCTTTCTTCACCAGCCAGTAGATCTCGTCCAAGTAAGCACCATTCAGGAAGTCAGGCGAATGCGTGGAAACGAACACCTGTCCGCCACGCCGGGCATAGTCACGAAATTCTTCGATCAACTCGTATAGCAGCTCCGGATACAACTGGTTTTCCGGTTCTTCCACCGCCAACAGCGGGTGTGGCTTAGGATCATGGAGCAGCACAAGGTAGGCGAACATCTTAATTGTTCCATCTGAAACATACCGGGCGATAAAGGGATCTTTGAAACTTCCGTCCTGGAATCGCAGCACCAATCGGCCGTCCTCCGTCGGCTTGGCCTCCACCCAATTGATCCCCGGCACGCGAGCCTTCATGGCCTGCAGTACCTTTTCAAAACGATCCGGGTGATTCTCGTACAAGTACTGGGCCACCTGGGCAATGTTGTCTCCTCGGGTCGAAAGGTGCTCCGCGTATCCGGCTTCAGCACTCGGGCGTGCCTCGCTGATATGAAAATCCGAGATATGCCAGTTCTCAATCAAACTTCGAAATTCGGATACAACCCGAAATTCTTTGAACTGGCCAAGGCCCTTAATGGCCAGCACGCTCGGATCTTCCAAAGCGTATTCTTTGCGTTCGGCTTTGACTCCCTCCTGACCGTAAGCTGCCTCGTTGGTAATGGCCGTCCCTTTGCCCTTTGAAAAATCAACAAAATGCCAAGGTTGGCCATATTGCCCCCGCCTGAATTTCAAAATTTCTCTTACGACAACCGGCCGCCCGCCATCCTCACCTATTTCCAACTGATAGGTTGCAAGCCTTCCACCGCTCTCGCGAAATTTCACCACAATCCGGATAGGACCCTTTTCGCCACGGCTGACCAGTTCACGAAACCCGCCCCGACGTGCTACCGCTGCCGAGATATTTTGCGACAACGCTTCCTTGAGAAAACTGAACACATCAAAAAGGGTCGATTTGCCTGATCCATTGGCGCCCACAACGATGACTAGCCGCGGCAGGTTGTTGAGTTCTGCGCGGCGGAACAAACGATAATTATGGATTTCGATGCTTTCGATTTGCATATGCCACCCCAAGTTGATCACATCCGGTCATAGGAAGTTGCCGACGGCAAATTGACATTATAATGAACGCTATTACGGATGTAATATCACTTGGAATGAATAAGGCAACCCGATAAGTGCGCCCGAAAAAAGCCCATCATGTCTTAACCGGTTTGGTCATAAAATCCACCGCCGCTTGATATTCCAGAGGCTGGCGGCAAACAGGGCGATGCAGAAAACAGCCAGCACACCCAGATCGAGGGCGAACGGCATGACGTGCCTGCCGTGCACGGCGCCGTGCAGGACGTCGACCCCGTAGGTCAGGGGTAACGCATACGACAATGGTTTGAGAAACACGGGCAGGCTGGCGATGGGGAAAAACAGTCCGCACAGGAAGATCATCGGGAAGCGGAAGAAGTTGGAAAAGGTCTGGGCCTCGAAGACCTCGCTCACCGCCACGGCGATGAACAATCCCAGGAAGGTCGAGGCCACGGCGATCAGCAGGACGGCGGGCACGAAAGCGCCCCAGGCCACCCGGGAGAGATCCACCAGAAAGGCCGCCATGGCCACCGGCACGAAGGCATTGAGGGTGCCGAAGAGGATGGCGCCGCTGGTCTTGGCCAGCATCAGCAACTGGAAGGATATGGGGGCCAGCAGCAGGCGTTCGAAGGAGCGGTTCTTTTTCTCGAAGGTCACCGTAACCGCCAGCATGGAGGTGGTCCCGAAGAGGATGGACACCGCCACCACGCCGGGCAGCACCGCCGGGATGCTGTCCAGCCCGCTGCCGGTCTTGATGAAGAACATGCTGGTCCAGGCCAGGGGAAAGATGATCCCCCAGCTGATGTTGGGCGGCTTGAGGTAGTAGGTCCGCAGGTCCTTGCCGAGGATATTCCAGAACGCGATCCAGGCTTTCATTGCCCGCCCCCCTTCCTTTCCTTTTCCCTGCGCATGGCCTCGGCCTCGATGCCGGTGATCCTGACGAAGACGTCTTCCAGGGAGGGGCGCATGCGGCGCGCCTCCACCACCTCGGCGCCGTTGTCTTCGAGGAAGCGCACCAGCGGCCCCACCGGCACCACCTGCCCGGCTTCCACCCGCACCACACCTTTCCCGGCCATTGTGAAAGCCATATCGGGAAATGCTTCGGACAAAGCGGCGGAGAGGTCGGAAGGCAGGTCGACGCAAGAAATCTGGACCACATGCCGGGATTGGATCGGTTGGATCAGATTGCGGACCGTGTCGGTGCGGACGATGCGGCCGGACACGATAAAGGCGATGCGGTCGCAGAGCCGCTCGGCTTCCTCGATGTAGTGGGTGGTGAGAAATATGGTGGTGCCGTCCCGGTGCAGGTCGGCCACAAGCTGCCGCAGCTGTCGGGCGCTGGCCACGTCGATGCCCGTGGTGGGCTCGTCCAGAAATAAAATTTGAGGCTTGTGAATAATTCCGGCGGCGATGGTAAGCTTGCGTTTCATGCCCTTGGAGTAGCCGGCGAACTTGCGATCCGCCGCGGGGGTCAGGTCGAACATCGCCAGAAGCGCCCTGGCCCGGGCTTGCCGTTCGGCCTTGCCCATCCCGTAAAGCGCCGCGCAGAAGCACAGGTTCCCGAAGCCGCTGAGTTCCGCATAGAGGTTGCTTTCGTCCGGCACCACGCCGATCAAATGCTGGGCCGCCCGGGGATCGCGGATGCAGTCGATGCCGCCGATCTGGATGCCGCCCCGGTCGGGCCGCGCCAGCCCCGTAAGCATGTTGATGGTGGTGGTCTTGCCGGCGCCGTTGGGACCGAGAAAACCGAACATTTCCCCCGTCTGAACGCCGAAGGAGATGTCGTTCACCGCTTCGACCCCATCGAAGCGCTTGGTGAGATTTTCCACGAGAATGGCATCGGTCATTTTGGTTCTGCTCCTCGAGCGGGGGTAACCCGGTTGGCATTCGACCTTCGGCAATGCACCCAGGGTAGTGAGGTCATGCGCCACCGCCGGGCGCTGCTTGAATGCCGTAGAAATCCCCCAAAGCTGCATTAGAAATAATACCGCGCCCAGAATTCGGTGCGCACGGCATCCGGCTTCTCACCGAACTCGGTGTTGGCGGGCCCTACCGGAACGCCCACCCGGAAGTTGAGTTCCAGATTCGTCACCGCAGCCCAGGTCATCCCGGGCTGGATATTGAAGCTGCCGTCCTGCAGATTGACGATGGTTGCGATCCAGGGGGTGAAATAGAGAATGTCGAAGGGTTCCTTCTGGGAAATCTTGAGGTAG
>CAYMQN010000136.1:0-10578 GCA_964392545.1 uncultured Desulfobacteraceae bacterium | reverse complement strand
AGCGAGAACGCCGGCCTGGGCCAAAAGATGCCCTTTCGGAAGGGGCACTCAGAGCCAACGGCGGCGCCTGAAATAGACCAGCAGCCCCGCCGTGATGGCGATGAACAGCCCCCAGACCGCAAAATAGCCCCAGCGCCATTGGAGTTCCGGCATGAATTCGAAGTTCATGCCGTAGATGCCCGCCACGAAGGTGATCGGGATGAAAAGCGTGGCGATGATCGTCAGCACTTTCATGATCTCGTTCATGCGATGGCCGTTCAGGGAAATACACAGATCCTGGAGACCCGAGAGCACGTCACGGAGGGATTCGACCACTTCGATGCCCTGCACCAGGTGGTCGTAGACGTCGGCAAAGAAAACCCGGGTTTGGTCCTGCACCAGGGCATTGTCGGTCTTCTGGAAGCGGCTCAGGGTCTCGCGCAGGGGCCAGAGCTGCTTGCGCAGGTAAATCATCTCCTGTTTCAGGCGAAAAATCTCGTTCAGCGGATTGGCGACGTCCACCGGGGCGTATAGACGCTCTTCGAGCGCTTCGACTTTTTCGCCCAGATGTTCCAGAACCGTGAAATACTGGTCGACCACGCTGTCCACCAGGGCGTAGGCCAGATAGTCGCTGCCGCTGCGCCGGAGACGTCCGCCCCCTTTGCGCAAACGCTCGCGGACCGCTTCGAAGACGTCGCCCTCGGCCTCCTGGAAGGAGATCAGGAAGTGCTGCCCCAACACCAGGCTGACCTGCTCGGTCTGCACTTTGGCCGCGGCCTCGTCGTACTGCAGCATTTTGAAGACCACGTAGATATAGTCTTCGAACTCCTCAATCTTGGGCCGCTGAGCGGTGTTGACCGTGTCCTCGAGGGTCAGGGGATGGATCAGGAAATGCTGCCCCAGCTTCTCGATAACCGCCATGTCGTGGACCCCGTCGATGTTGATCCAGGAGGTGGCGGGCGCCTCCCGCAGGGGGAAAACCGTCTCCACGTCATCGGGGTGCTGTTCGCGGAAACGGTCCCCTTCGTAGTCCATGACCGAGATCCGGGTGTGCTCCTGTTTTTTCTCGCCGACGTGCACCAGGCTGCCGGGCGGCATTCCGGCTTTTTTGGAGGCACGCTTGATGAAACGCGGCATGGCGGCATCCTCTCGAAACGGGTGTCAAGAATCGGCTCGGCTCTGATCCGACGCGGCGGCCCCTTGCGGCGGGGGTTCGGGGGAAGCAGAAACCGCAGCGGTTGCAGGGTAGTTTGCAGGCACGCTGCGGAGATGCAGATCCCGCTGGGGGAAGGCGATCTCGATGCCCAGCTCCCGGAAGCGCCGGTCGAGCTCGAAGCGGATGGCCGTTGAGGTGGAATAGAAGTTGTCGACATGCGCCCAGTAGCGCACCCGGAAAACCAGCGCGCTGTCGGCGTGGTCCAGAAAAAGGACATCCGGCTTGGGAAACTTCAGCACCTGGGGCGTATCGTCGGCGATCGCGAGCAGGGTGTCGCGCACAAGCTCGGTATCGGAACCATAGGCCACGCCCACATCCACGTGGCGCCGCATGCGGGGATCCTTGAAGCTCCAGTTGGTGACCTGCTGGCTGATGAACTCCGAATTGGGGATGATCACCGAGGCATTGTCGAAGGTCTGCACGATGGTGGCCCGCACGTTGATCTCTTTGACCTCGGCCCACAGGCCGCCCACCTCCACATAGTCGCCCACCTGGATGGGGCGTTCGAAGAGCAGGATGAGCCCGCTGATGAAATTGTTGAAGATGTTCTGCAGGCCGAAGCCGATGCCGATACTCAAAGCGCCGAAGACCACCGCCAGGGAGGTGGCGTTGACGCCCAGAACCCCCAGGGACAGCACGAGTCCCAGGCCCCAGACCAAATAGCTGGTGATGGTGACGACGGAGTCTTTGAGACCGCGTTCGAAATCCCGCCCGCTGAGCACCTTCTCGCGCAGAAACCGTCGCCCGATGCGGGTCGCCACATGGGTGGCGCACAGGATGACCACGGCCAGGAGCAGCCCTTTGACGCTGAAGCTCAGGCTGCCCACCGCAAAGGCCAGGTTGAACACCTCCGTCACGGTGGCGGTCGTCGCCTCCCGGCTCGACCAGATCAACAGGGCCCCCACCAGCATGGCCCCCAGCCAGACCAGGCGGGCCATTTGCGCCAGAAACCAGCCCACCGGGGCCGCCACCGCGGGAAGCCCCGTCTCCTTCGGATCACGGGGTGCGGTCCTCTGTGCGGCATGCCACTCCTGGATGACGCGCCAGGCGATAAAGGCCCACATTCCCAGCAAGAGCGTTTGGGCCCAGGCCACCAGCCAGTGCCCGGCGAAAACCCGGTAGCCGGCGACTTCCATCAGGAGAGCGCCGCCGGCCATGAGATAGCTTGTGGTCCAGACCAGCCAAAGCCGGCTGCGGGAGGGGATGGTCTCGCCCTCGTCGCGCCCCTGGGCCACCGCCGGTCGGAAATCCCGCCAGAAGAGCACCACCCAGGCCAACAGCCCCAACTCCAGCACCAGGCGCGCCAGCCAGACCAGCTGGCTGACGCTGCCGGCAACCCACACCAGGGCCAGGTATGCCACGGCCAGCAGGCGGACCCACTGCAGCAGATGCACCAGGCGCTTGCGGACAAACACCTGCAGCACCGTGGCCGGGCTGTCGCCGTCGTGTTTGAGAAAATCGATTCCCCAGCGCAGGGCCAGCAGGGTGAATACCGTCTGGTTGAGAAAACGCGCCAGGCTGAAATTCATGTGCGGCAGCTTCAACACGTCATACAGCCACAGGATGGCCGCCGCACATAGCAGCACAAACGAGCGCCGCACCAGAATCAACGTCAGGCGCCGGTAGCGCCCCTCGGGGGTGGCAAGACGCTCTTCGACGGAAGGTCCATAGCGGCGGATGGGCCTGCGCAGCAGCAGGGCAATGACAAACAGCAGCAGGAAGAAGGCCTGGGCAAAGCCGCCGCTGCGCTGGAAATTGGCCCACTGCTGGCGCCAGAATCCCATTTTCGCCAGCGCTGCCAGGCGCTCGCGAATAAAGGTGAGTTCGTCCGCCAGGTTGTGGGGCGTCAGGCGGGCAAACGGCTGGGAGGTGCGCTCGTATAGATTGGTTTGGACCTCCACCCGCAGACGCTCCTCGAGGCGCTTGCGCGTCGCCTGGAGGTCGTCGCTGACGGCCTTCATCCGCCCGAAAAGCTTCTCGTAGGCTTCCAGAAACGCTTTCCCGTGCTGCTGTTTCTCCTGCAGAATGGCCAGCAGGCGGCTGAATTTGTTTTTCAGTTCCCGCCGGTCGGCCGCGGGCAGGCCTTCCTGCTGCAGATCGGCCATCTGTTTTTCGGCGATCGCGATCCGCTCCGCCAGCTGAGCCATGCGCCCCGATGCGGTTTCGCCGATTTTCTCGAATTCGGTGATGCGTTCGGAAAGGCTCTTTATGGCCAGACGATTGTTGTTGAGAGCGGTCTGCAGATCCTCGACCCGGGTCTGCAGGACCAGCAGCAGGTTGCCGTGGGCGGCATTCTGGATCCGGTAGGCCTCGATTTCGCTGGCCACACTGGCCCGCAAGGATTCCCAACGCTTCAAGTTCTGCTCGATATCGGCAAGGTTGGACCGCTCGCTGTCGAGCGCGTTCTCCAGCAGCTGCTTTACCGCCTCCGGCGACGACGGCGCCATGGGCGTTTCGCCTTCGGGGGGGTTGGCCGCCATGGACCCGGTGGCAAGCAACACGGCCCAGAGGACCCCTATGAAAAACAGGAGCGCTCGGTGTCGCAGAAAGGGCATCGTGGAGGAGGTCATGGCCATGATCACGTCGTATGGGTGTTTGCAGCGGTATGCTTGAGGATCACCTCACGGACCGAAAGCAACGCTGCAAGGTCTGAAGGCTATCCATAAAGCGGATGACGGGTGGGGTCAAGCCGATTCGAACGGACGCTACGGGAGGCAGGGGTCAGGTCGCCACACGTGACAAAAGCTTTTGCCACGTGTGGCGACTTGACCCCTTTGTATTCTCAAGCCGCCTTTTCGATGGCTTTTGAGGCGAGCTTAAGATGATGTGTCTTTTTGTTGAATGAGCCCTCGTAAAGAATCAACTGGGGGTGGTCGTCAAGGGTCGTATAGTTGCGCACCGTCACGCCGGCGGCATCGGCCTTGCCCGGATTGAAAACCCGGATATCCGCCATATCCCGGCTCTCCTCCCGGGGGCGCAGCACCGCTTTGAGGGACCAGACCAGGTCCGGGTCCAGATTCAGGTCGACCACCAGGTAGCGGCCCACCGCTTCGGGCAAATCCTTGGGTTTGGGCAACCTCACACCGGAGGCGCCGTTCTCGCCTTTCTGCCAGAATTTCCAGTTCATCGTCGCTTCCTTTCATTGCAGCCTGTCAAAACCCGCTGACCAGCTTTTCCTGGTTTTCCAGCTTGGTTTTGCAGCGAATGCAGTATGTGGTCACCGGTCGGGCCCGCAGGCGGGCCCCACCGATGTCTTCGCCGCACATCTCGCACACGCCGTATTCGCCTTCCTCGATGCGGTCCAGGGCGGCCTTGATCTTGTTGATCAGCTTGCTCTCCCTGTCGCGGATCCGCAGGGTAAAACTGCGGTCCGCATCCATGGTGGAGCTATCCAGCGGATCCGCCGCATGCACCGACAGGAGCAACAGGTCACTGACCGTTCCGTCCGCCTTGCGCTGGAGTTCCACCAACTGGTCGGTCAGGAGCGCTTTGAAAAATTCCCGATCTTCCATGCTCACCATGGGGAGGCCTCTCTTCGGTAGCGGTTGATTCACGGAAATGAACGCAGGCGCGGCACCAGGGCCGCATCGCACTGTGGCGGAAAATCTGCGCACACATCCTGCGGTGATAAAAACTGCGCGGGTCACGAGGGCAGCGGAGCAGATCGTCTTTCATGGGCGGGCGAGGTCTTCGTGCCCCGCGGCAGCGGTGCTGATCCCGGCAAAGGTCCGCTGGCCGGCCACTTCGCTGATGTTGTTGACCACCAGCAGGGCGCACCCGTCCACGGCCAGTGTACAGGCCTTGAAGCGGGGCACGTCCATGAGGCGCACCACCGAACAGATGACCTTCTTTTGCCGCCGGGCGAACCCGCCTTCGCCTTGCAGAAATGTCACACCGCACTTCATCTGGTGCATCAGGGCCTGGGCCACCTCTTCGGAGCGATCGGAAATCACCAGAATGATTTTCTGCGGGTTGATGCCCACGAGTACCGCATCCACCACCCGCGCGCACACGAAAATAAAGATGGCCGAATAGAGGGCCGTCTGCAGATCGTGCATCCAGGCCCCGGCCAGAAGAATGGCCCCGTTGAGGGCCAAGCCCAGGGATCCCAGCGAAAAACCGAACTTTTCCCGCAGATAGACCGAGAGAATATCCAGGCCGCCCGCGGATCCGCGCGACCGCAGGATCAACCCGGCCCCCAGGCCGCACAGGGCCCCGGCCCCAAGCGCCGCCGTCATCGGGTCATGCACGGCAAACGGCGCCAGCTTCCAGCCGCTGGCCGCCAGGGAAAAGAAGGTCATGCCGAAGGCCGTCAGAATCATGAACCGCCGGCCGATGTGCCGCCACCCCAGCCAGAGCAGGGGAATATTTAAAATGAAATACCACCCGCCGACGTCCACAAGGGGAACGGCATAATGGAGCAGCAGGGCCGCCCCGGTCAGCCCGCCGGCAATCAGATGATGGGGAATGAGCAGGGCGTTCATCCCCACAATGAAGACGAGGCACCCGGCCACGATATAGGCCCCATCCTGCAGCCAGGCCCGCAGACCGCTGCCCGGTGCAAGTGCCGACGGCCTGCCGACCCCCGCCGGCAGCGGCAGGGCCACCGCCGCTTGCGACGCGCCGCGTCTGGATCCGTGCCAACGCATGGAGATCTCCCGCAGGGTCATCGGTCCTCCAGGATGCGATACGCTTCGACGGTGATGATCTTTCGCATGACAATCCGCCAACACAATCGCTGCCGCTTTATGAATGCCATCATTCCCGCGTCCTTGTACTCAGGTTGATCCACACGACCGCCCAAAAGAAGGCGTCCCCTAACAGCAAATATTATGCCCGAACATAAGCGCTTGTAATTTATAGCCTTATTACTGCATGACGAAAATTTAGGAATTGATGGTTCCGATTTCGAAGCACTCCGTCGTCGTGGTACCTTCCGGAAGTGCTCAAAATTGCTCTATCCACCTGAAATTAAAGCCTTACCCAATCAAGAAACAACAGTTCCGTTTTCCAAGGAGGCCGGAGGCCGGATTCCGATTCCGGTGGTGAGGGTGCCCAACCGATTCTTGAACCGGCGGTCGCTGACGCGCGAAATAGGGGGCGAAGGCAAATCAAAGCCGGGACAAAACAAATATTTTTAATAATTTTTCAGCCACTTAAAGAGGCGTTCGCGGTTTTCGAAAGGCGCTTCGCGGCAGGGGGGGGGCGACAAGGCCGAAAAACGCGGATTGGCATTGTCTTTGCTGAACGGTATCGTTCCTTGGTGGCGACGCTCATCATGCCCTGCGAGGTTCGACATCCTCGAAATCGACTCAGCCCCGGAGAGAATTCATGAAGGATCAAATGTTGTTTTGCATCCAGTGCGACGAGCCGTTTATGTTCACCGTCAAGGAGCAAGTCCGTTACAGCCGGCAGGGATTCGATCCCCCTCGTCGATGCCCGGAATGCCGGCAGCACAAGGTTCGACTGGCGGATGACCCCCCCCTCCCACGGGGGGACCGCCGCGGACAGCGACGCCCCCGGGGGATGCCGGGTAACGCTTGACGCCGGTTTTGCCGCGAACAGCCTCCGGGGAGCCGTCCCTTCTGCTCCGCAACGCCCTGACCGCCCCCGGGGTATCCCAAGCCGACCAAGCGTCATTTGCAGAAGGTGGTCACCGGTTGGATACGGCAGATGCGGAAGCGTTTGCCGTGCACGGGATCATCGTACGTGCCCCAGATGTCCACTCGCTCCCGCAGATGATTCAGAATGTGCTGCAGGAGCGGCCCCCCAACGGCAATCTCCTGCTCGTCGGCCGTGGCCAGGGCGACGGCCTTGACGCGGCCGTTGCCGTGCCAATCCACCGGAATCAGCAAGCCGGTAAGATGAATTTCCTGATCCATAGCCGATGCATCCCAAAGGTATAACGGTCTCGGCCATGCGACAGCAACAGCCGTGCCACCCGCTGAAGGCGCAACGGAGACAAAGGCGGGCATCGGTATTGGGGGGCATTGGCCGCGTAAAATCCACCGCCCCCATTTTTGACGATCCGCGCATAGGGCTTCGGCTGGCCGCCTCGACCGACGGCGCAAAACGCGCACCCCAAGATCCGAATCCCTTCAAAACCGGAATCGAAGATTCAGACTTTGAAGGCTTCCTTGCGGTAGCCGTATTTTTTCATGAGCTTGTGGAGTTGGCGGGTGGTGACGCCGGCTTCCTGGGCGGACAAATTGATCCGGCCCTTGTGGCGCATGAGAAGATCCTTGAGGTAGCGTCGCTCGATTTCCTGCACGGCATCGGCCCTGACCTGGGCCAGGGTGTGACGGCTGTTGATGGGCACTTCCGCGGTGGATCCCTCCGGCTCGAAAAAATCAGCCGGGAAACTGTCCGGCGCCAGCATTTCGCCAGGTTCCAGAATGTAGGCCCGCTCCACGAGGTTCTCCAGTTCGCGGATATTGCCCGGCCAGCCATAGGCGCGGAAGGCGTTGATCACCGCAGGATGGACCTGACGAATGGTTTTGGGGCCGTAATGGCTCAAACGTTCCAGAAAACCTTCCACCAGGTGGGGAATATCCGGAGTACGCTCGCGCAGCGGGGGCAACTCGATGGGGAAAACGTTCAAGCGGTAGTAAAGATCCTTGCGGAACAGGCCTTCCCCGGTCATCTCCTTCAAGTCGGCATTGGTGGCCGCGATGACCCGCACGTCGGTCTTCAGGGTGGCCTCGCCGCCGACACGTTCGAAAAGCCCCTCCTGCAGCACCATGAGCAGCTTGACCTGGGCCGAAGGGGTCAAGGTGCCCACCTCGTCCAGAAAAATGGTGCCGCCGTTGGCAATTTCGAATTTGCCCATCTTGCGGCGCACCGCGCCGGTGAATGCGCCTTTCTCGTGACCGAAGAGTTCGCTTTCCAGCAAGCTGTCCGGAATGGCCCCGCAATGAAGGCTGATAAACTGAGCGGCGCGGCGATTGCTGTGCCGATGAATCAGCTTGGCCAGAAGATTTTTGCCGGTGCCCGTTTCGCCGGTCAAAAGCACGGTGGTGCGGGTCGGGGCGACGGACTGGACGAGGTCGTAGGCCTTCTTCATGTTGCCGCAGCGGGTGTGCACGATCTCGCGCACATCCGCCTCCCAGAACTGCTCACGCAGGTAGTCGAGTTCCGACTCCAGGATCTCGCCTTCGTAGACGTCGCGCGTGATGAAACGGATCTCTTCCCGCGTGACGGGCATTTTCAAATAGCCGGCCGCCCCCGCTGCAACAGCCGCAATGCCGGCCCCGATCTGCCCGGGGGCCGTCATGACGATGATTTTGAGGGAGGGCCGCAACCGCCGTAAAGGGTCGAAAAGGGCTTCGAAAGCGGCGCGGTTGCGATCGGGAAGCACTTCCGCGGGAACCGCGGAAAGCTCGATGAAGAGATAGTCATAGGGGTGGTTTTCGAGACTTGCGGCTACGGCCTCGAACGCCACGCGATCCAGACCCACGTCGCTGCCAAGCCCCGCCTGGATAACGCCGGGGAGGGCATCGTCGCGGCATACGATGAGAAATTCACGCATGGCAAAACCAGATCCTGATGATGATCGTCTATCCTGCTGGAGGGCCGGCCCTGGGAGGCAGGCAAAGCAATCCCTTCCGGGGCCGGGGCCTTAGCAGGCTGTGGCTAAACAAGCATCGGGTCGAAAGGCAAGGCGCCGTCCGATGCGAAATGCGCAGCAACCATCAGGGTTGCAGCGCCGTTTCGCGAGGGCGGCAATCGCAAGGCCTGCGGCAACCCGGCGCACCATCGTTCAATCTTTCGCTCGATACGAGAATTGCCAATTTATGTCAACAGGTTAGATAAAAACCGGTCTTTTGCGACAGCGATACGCCTCCAAGTTGACAGCCACGGCAGTATGGTTCATTATAGGTCAAATTCCAAATAATTCTAATTTGTTCTGTTTAAAAGCATTCTTTCACTGGACATACGGGGGGTTAGTATGGCCATCATCAAATGGAGTCCGGCCCGCGAGATTGCCAGCCTTCAGCAGGGGATCAACCGCTTGTTCGAAGACGTTTTCTCCCAGCCGGCCGGCTACGACAGCGACGCCATGGTTGCCTGGCGACCGCCCGTCGACATCGTGGATACCCGGGAAGCCATTTTGATCTTTGCCGAGATACCGGGTGTCGACAAGGACGATGTCACCATCGAGGTCAAGGACAATGTGTTGACCATCCAGGGCGAGCGGGGGGTGGACAAAAGCATCGGCAATGGCAGCTACTACCGCAGTGAGCGAATCTTCGGCAAATTCGGCCGCTCCTTTGCCCTGCCCACCATGGTGCGCACGGACAACATCAAGGCCAGCTGCAAAAACGGCATCTTGAAGATCACGATTCCCAAACCGGGGGATGAAAAGCCCCGCCGGGTCAGCATCACCGGCGAGTAGCCGGTCGCGGGAAGCCCCTCTGATATACGTCAGCTTCGACCGGTCCCTGAAAAACCTGGTGGAGAAGCTCGGATCCCTGACGCAGTCGGCCAACCTCACGATCATCGATTGCTTTACCTACGGCAAGGGCTGTGGGGACGACATCTTCGTCGCCTATCAGCAGGAGCTGAAGGCTGCCTGGCCCGGCACCCTGGTCACGCCGGAACAACACCGTCCACTTCAATCCGCAAGCCCAGGCCATGGGCAAGGTCGACCTGGGTGCGCGTATCCGTTCGCTGCGCTCCGGCGCCCGGCTCTCCCAGACCGGTCTGGCCAAGCGGGTGGGGGTAACGCCCAGCACCATCTCCCAGATCGAAAGCGGGCTGATCTATCCGTCGCTGCCGGCGCTGTTTCGGATGGCCGAGGTTTTCGCCACCGACATGGGGTCGTTCTTCAACCACGGCCACCGGGAGGAAGCCCCCATCGTCTTGAAACCGTCCGATCTGCCGCCCTATGTGCTGCCGGAGATCGCCGACCGCGGGATCGAGGCCTGGCGTCTGCCCCGGGTCGAAATCTCGGGCACAACCACTGCTCTCGTCGTTGAAATTGCGGCCGGCTCCCGCCTGGAAAGCCATTTCTGGAAGAACAAGGGGGAAGCATTCGGTCATCTTCTGGCCGGAGAACTGACACTGACCTATCAAGGCCGGGATCACAGCGTGGCCGTGGAGGATTTCGTCCATATCGCCGACGGCTGGCCTGCGGCCTGGGAAAACCCCGGTGACGTCCCGGCCCGCCTCTTGTGGCTGGGGGAAATGAAAAGTGCGGTCGCCCCGGCCGGCAGCGATAGCGCACGGTGCAAGGCTTCGAAGAAGGTCTTTTCTTCCGGCAGCAGATTGTGGAACGTCACCAGCCGTCCTGGGGAGAGGTAGGGCGCCGTTTTCTCCAGCAGATCGGCCAGCATGCCCTGCCAGCCGGCCACCAGCTCACTGGGGCCCGCGCCCACCCGGCC
>CAYMQN010000135.1:8442-10646 GCA_964392545.1 uncultured Desulfobacteraceae bacterium | reverse complement strand
GTAGATTTTGGTTCCTGGCAAGGCCGCAGCCGACGGGCGCCCGCAGGCGTAGCCCAGCTACGCCGAGGACCGACCGGAGGCGAGAACGCCGCCAGGGGCCAAAAGATGCCTTTTATGGATGGGCACGCGTTAGGGAGCCATAGCACCATGCCGATCTACGACATTCAATGCCAAGCCTGTGGCCGGATTGCCGAAGTTCTGGTGACGTCACCGGACGACCCGCTGGTCTGCCCCGCCTGCGGGGCGGCCGATACCACCAAGGTGATGTCGGCGACGAGCTCGCTGACCGGCCGCAGCGGCACCTACTTGCCGGGAGCAGGGGATACGGGGTGCTGCGGCCAGCATCCCGGGCACGCCGGCTGTGCGGGCCCGGGTTCCTGCTGCGGCAAGACCGGCAGCTGAGGCGCCCCACCGCACCCAAAACCGAAGCCGGCGCAAAGGCTTCCCCGGGCCATCGCGAGGTTCTATGCCCCACATACTGCTCGTTTCCGATCAAACCGACACCTTCCAGGAGCTGGCTGAAACGCTTCAGACGGATCCCGCTATCGATATTGGTTGGGCCCACGACGGCCAAACGGCCCTGGAACGCGCGGCCGGCCAAAGCCCGGATCTGGTGATCCTGGATGAAACCGTGGGCGGCACCAGCGGGCTCGAATGGATTCGCCGACTGATGGCCGTCAATGCCTTTGTTCAAACGGGGGTGGTCAGCCGCCTGCCCCATGATGCCTTCCATGAAGCCTCGGAAGGGCTCGGCATCCTGGTCCAGCTCCCCCCCGCGCCCGGACGGGATGACGCCCGCCAAATCCTGGCGGCGCTGCGCCAATTGCCCGGCGTCGACTGACCCTGCTCAGGCCTTATCGCGAACGACCGCTCGGGGCGGCGGAGTGCCGATCTCTCGAGGGCCCCTCCCTGTATCGGCGGGCGTGCGGCCGGTGAAATCCGTTCGCCAGGCACAGGCCAGGGTTCCCGCCAGGAGAAGCGCCGCGCCCCCCATCATCAGGCGGTAGGCATCGCCCCCCATCCAGGCCATCCGATCCAGAAAATGACCGCAGGCCAACGGCAGGCCCATGGCCAGGGGCAGGGTCAGCACGGGGGCCACGGCAAAATAGGGGGTGGCATCGGCGAGGCCGGAGAGCTTCTTGACGGCCGGTGCGAAAACGATCATGCGGGTACCCCGCGCGGCCCCCAACAGCAGACTGGCCAGGTAGAAGCTGGCCGGCGTTGCCCAGACGGCCAGCATCAGCACGGCGCCGAGCGAGCACCATTTGGCCGCCATGGCCTTGTGCTTCAGCGAAAGCCAGCCCACGGCCCCGAAGATGATGTTGGCGAGAATGGCCCCACTGTAAATCAGGCCCACGAAGACCCCGGCCGCCACGGCGGGCGCCACGCCGCCGAAATCGGTGGCATAGGCGGCATAGAAGGAGATCACCGTCACCACGACGTAAAGCTCCAGGTCGCTGCCCAGGAAAACAAGAAAGTTGCGGTTGCCCAGCATGTGGCGGAAGGCGTTGGCTACAAATCTGCGAAACGACGGCCGCTGCGGCGTCCTTGGCTCCCTTTCGCGGGATTCCCGGGTCATGAAAAAGAACAGCGAGCCCGCCACGAAGAGCACCCCCACCACCAGGAAGATCACGGCCGAGGCCCGGGGCGCGAACGCATAGCGTTCCACCACCCTGAGAATCACGAGGCTGCTGATCAGTTTGGCGGCATTCTGGGCGATCATCATATAGGCCAGACCGGCGGTGGATTTATCTTCCGAGAAAATCTTGACCAGGTAGTTCAGCCAGACCGGCAGGGTCATGCCGATGCACACCGAAAAGATCGCGTAGCAGGCGAAAAAGAAAAAAAGGATATGGGCCGAAGCGTCCAGCCAGGCCAGCAACCCCCCGAAAGCAAAAAGCGAAACCCCGGAGACGAGATGCAGCCCCACCACGGCCCCACGCTTGAAAAGCATCCCTTCGGTCAGGTAGCTCGACAGCAGCGCGAAAACCGAGGTCCCGATAAAGAAGAAAAACGGGATCAGCCCCAGGGCCAGTCCGGAGGCACCCAGGCTTTTCAGGAAGAGCTGCAGAAAAGTGCTTTCCACCACCACCGGCAGCCCCAGTCCCCAGACGAACTCCACCGTGGAAATGCCGAAGACATTGCGCAGGTAGTGGCGGTCTTTGAAGGCGGTGTCCGATGGCGTCATGCCGGTGGGTCTCCCA
>CAYMQN010000135.1:0-8342 GCA_964392545.1 uncultured Desulfobacteraceae bacterium | reverse complement strand
CCTCGGCACTGTAGATGGATTGCCGGGCGCTGTCAACGGATCCGCAAATGCCGGCCGCGGCCTGCGCCATTAAGCTTGACGCCTGCCGCTGGCCGCATTAAGGTTGTCGAACCATCCGGCGATTCCGCCATGCCCCAGACCCGGTTACCATAGGAGGACACATGGACAAATGGGAATGCCCCTGCGGCTACATCTACGACCCGATGGAGGGGGACATCGCAAACAACATCCCCGCGGAAACCGCGTTCGAAGACCTGCCGGACGACTGGGTCTGCCCCCTGTGCGGGGCTGAAAAGGAATATTTCGAAAAATTGGACTAGAAGCGACCGCAATGCCGGCCGCATGCTGCTGGCATCCTAGTCTTGTGTCCATCCAGAGATGGTATTTTTTGTTCAGACCAAGGCCGCAACGATTTGGAAACCCAAGCGCAGCGGGGCTACGACGAGGATTTCCAAAGAGCGAGAACGCCGGGCGGGGCCGAAAGATGCTATTGAGGGATGGGCACTCGTCTTGGAACCGGTTAGGCTGCGCCAGCCTTCCAGGCCTTTGGAATGGCCGCATCCCACCCCATGACGTGCAGGATTCGGCCAAAATCAGGATCGATCCTCGCGGTCAATCGGACAGGCTCCCGGGTACGGGGATGGGGAAAGTGGATCTCGGTGGCCGCCAGCAGCAGACGCCGGCAGCCGAGATCTTCGGTGAAAAAGCGGTTGTGCTTGTTGTCGCCGTATTGGCGGTCATTGATGATGGGATGCCGCAGATGGCGCATGTGCCGCCGGATCTGGTGCATGCGGCCGGTGGCCGGCATGACCTGCACCAGGGAATAGCGGCAGGTGGCATAGCGGCCAACGGCTAGGGGCAATTCCACCGTGTCCAGGCGAAGATAGCGCGTCAGGGCCGGCCGGGGGGCTTTGGTGAACGTTTCGCCGTTTTCGCTGCGCTCCAGGGGGTGATCCGCCTCGCCCTTCTCCGCGATGTAGCCCCGGACCACCGCCAGATAGGTTTTGTGCACCTGCCGGCGGGCAAAGGATTTGGCCAGCGAACGGGCCGCCCCCGGGTTGAGCGCGAACATCAGGACCCCGGAGGTGGGTTTGTCCAGGCGATGCACCGGGTAAAGGTAACGCCCCAGCTGGTCCCGCACCTGCTGCAGCAGGAAGTTCTCCCGGCGTGAATCGCAGGCGCCGCGATGTACCTTGATGCCCGACGGCTTGTTGACGGCAACCATGTCGTCGTCCTGAAAGATAATCTCCATCATCGCATTCCTCCGGGTTCTCCTATCATATCCCCTCCCGCTTCGGTAGACTTCCGCTTTCTTGCATGGCCGTTGTGCGGATCGACGGATTGACAGCCGATCCCGGCATTGGATAGAAGCGTTTGAATCTTTTCCCCGGGCCTATCCCCTGGCAGGCGATTCACGCGCAAGAAACGGGTTGCCCGGATGAAGCGGGCGGCATAGAGTCCGTAAGGTTCATACTAGCGCATCACCAGTTCCCGCGGCAGCCAGACCGCCGTTCAGCAGACCTTCACCGCAACCAAAAGGAGCCGTCATGGGCGACTACAAGGCCCTGTGCCGCGATTACGAACGGGTGGAGAAGGCCATCCGCTACCTGGAAACCCACCATCGGGACCAGCCGGCCCTGGCGGACCTGGCCGCCGCGGCGGGGTTGAGTGAATTCCACTTTCAGCGCCTGTTCAGTCGCTGGGTGGGCATCAGTCCCAAACGGTTTCTGCAGTTTCTGACCAAGGAGCACGCCAAAAGTCTCCTGGCAGGCTCCCAAAGCCTCCTCGACACCACCTACGACAGCGGGCTTTCCAGTCCCGGCCGGCTGCACGACCTGTTCGTGACCTGTGAGGCGGTAACGCCCGGCGCCTACAAACGCAGGGGCCTGGGCCTCGAGATCCGGTATGGGTTTTACCCCTCCCCCTTCGGCGCGTGCCTTCTGGCCGTCACCGATCGGGGCCTATGCGCCCTGACCTTCGTCCAGGACGGCGACCGCCAGGCCCCCCTGGCGGAGCTTGCCCGCCAGTGGCCGCAGGCCGCCATTCGCCACGATCCGCACGCCGCCGCCGGTCTGCTGGACCCTATCTTCGGATTTCCACGGGACCAGACCCCGGCGCCGCTGCACCTGTTCGTCAAAGGCACCAATTTCCAGCTCAAGGTCTGGGAGGCGCTGCTCAGGATCCCCCTCGGCAAAGCGGTCACCTACGAGGACATCGCACGCCACCTGGGCATGCCCAAGGCCGCCCGCGCCGTGGGCAATGCGGTGGGCCGCAACCCGATCCCCTTCCTGATCCCCTGCCACCGGGTGATCCGCAAAATGGGTGTCTTCGGCTACTACGGGGGCGGGCCGGCCCGCAAGAAGGCCATGCTGGGTTGGGAGGCGACGCTGAAGGCGAAGCGGCCCTTATAGCACAGGCGTGGCTTCGGTTTTCCCGGTGCCGCTGTCCTTGCGGTCAACGCCGGGATCCCCACGGCTTGTCAAGCAGGGCCGAAAGGTATATGAATCGGTTTTCTTTCCTGCGAAAGAAAACCGATAATGACGGCTTTTGGCCTCACGCCGCCTCCATGTGAGGTCTATGGTTTGACGTAATTTTCAGCGCATCGATCGGAATATCGCATGATCACGCTTCTGGACTACGGCGCCGGCAATGTGCGCAGCGTCGTCAACGCCATCGAAAACCTGGGGGAGACGGTGCGGTCGGTGACATCGCCGGAAGACATCCTGGCCGCTGAACGGCTGGTCTTCCCCGGGGTGGGCGCCTTCGGCAGCATGATGCAGATTCTCCACGAGCGGGGCTACGTCGCACCGCTCAAGGCCTATCTAAGCTCCGGACGCCCCTTCCTGGGCATCTGCCTGGGCATGCACGCCCTCTTCGAGGCCAGCGAGGAGGCCCCCGGCATTCCCGGCCTGGGCCTGATCAAGGGCCGCGTCAAGCGCTTTGCCGTCGACCGGTCCGTGCCCCACATCGGCTGGAACGGCATCAAGGCCCGGCAGCCCTCGCCCCTTTTCAGCGGCCTCGGGGGCGACGAGAAATTTTACTTCGTGCATTCCTACCACGTGGTCCCCGAGGACCCCGCGGTGGTGCTCAGCGCCACCGACTACGGCTATGAGTTCACCAGTGCCGTGCAGCAGGGGCCGGTCATGGGAACCCAGTTTCACCCGGAGAAAAGCGCCGCCAATGGACGCCGCATCCTCGAGAACTTCCTGGCCCCCGATACCCCGACGGTCCTGCCGGCCCGCATCCCGGAGGAAACCCGGCTGGCCAAGCGCATCATCGCCTGCCTGGACGTGCGCGCCAACGACGAGGGCGACCTCGTCGTCACCAAGGGCGACCAGTACGACGTCCGCGAGGCGGGGCAGGTGCGCAACCTGGGACTTCCCGTGGACCTGGCCCGGCGCTACTACGATGAGGGCGCCGACGAGATCACCTTTCTCAACATCACCGGCTTTCGGGATTTCCCCCTGGAGGACATGCCCATGCTGGAGGTGCTCAAGCAGACCTCCCGCAAGGTTTTCGTGCCGCTGACCATCGGCGGGGGCATCCGGGACTACACCGACCAAAACGGCCGGACCTACTCGGCCCTGGAGGTGGCCGCCGAGTATTTCCGGTCGGGGGCGGACAAGGTCTCCATCGGCAGCGACGCCGTGCGCATCGCCGAAGACTATCTGCGCACCGGCCGGATGACCGGCCAAAGTGCCATCGAGACCATTTCGCGGGTGTACGGCAGCCAGGCCGTGGTCATCTCGGTGGACCCCCGCCGGGTCTACGTCGCCGATCCCGCTGCCGTTCCCCGGAAGACCATCGCGACGGCCTTCCCCGGGCCCAACGGCGAGCGCTGGTGCTGGTACCAGTGCACGGTGCGCGGCGGCCGCGAAGGCCGGGAGCTGGACGCCATCTCCCTGGCCGAAGCCTGCCAAGCCCTCGGGGCGGGGGAAATTCTGCTGAACTGCATCGACCGCGACGGCACCAACCGCGGCTTCGACCTGGAACTGATCAACGCCGTCAAGGCCGCCGTCTCCATCCCGGTGATCGCCTCCAGCGGCGCCGGGTGCGCCGAACATTTCTACGAGGTCTTCACCCGCACCCAGGCCGAATCCGCCCTGGCGGCCGGTATTTTCCACCGCCGGGAAGTCCCCATCGACGCGGTCAAGGCGCATCTCGCGGGCCGAGTGGAAATCAGACGATAGAAAGGGCCCAGGTCAAAGGTCAAATGCTCCGCATCACCGACACGATCGCCATTCCGGAAAGTGAACTCACGCTGAGCTTCGTGCGCGCCGACGGGCCCGGCGGCCAGCATGTGAACAAGACCGCCACGGCGGTGCAGCTGCGGTTCGACGTGGCCCGCAGCCCTTCGCTGCCCGAACCGGTCCGCAAGCGGCTGATGCGGCTGGCCGGCCGCCGCCTGAGCAGCGAGGGCATCCTGATCATCGATGCTAGGAGCCAACGCTCCCAGAAGCAAAACCGGGAAGAGGCCCTGGAGCGTCTGGCGGACCTTGTGCGGTCCGCGGCCAAACCCCCGCGACGCCGCAAACCCACCCGGCCGTCGAAGGCGTCCCGTCGGCGCCGGCTGGAGAGCAAACGCCAGCGTGCGCGCCTCAAGCAGTCCCGGCGGGCCGTCCGGGATACCGAATGAGGTACCCCGGGCCCCCTGCGATCGCCCCTGCCTTCCGGTGATGGCAAGGCCCCCCCGGAGATCGCTCCCACGGCGGTTGTTGCGCTTCGCTGCTTCCCGCGCCGGGAATGCAGATCGGAGTGCCATTATCCGCTCGATGGGGCAGCCTCGGGCAAACCGGCAACCGCTCGCAAGACGGAGGAGCCATGACGTCCAAGTCTTCCCAGGACCCGGAACCGTTATACGCGCCGGACGGGTCGCACCTCAAACCGCCCGCCGTGCAATGGGAGGATCTCGAAAAACGGCCCCTGGAGCAACTGGCCAACCTGACCCTGGGGCTTCCCCTGCCGGGCGGCCGCCTGCAGTTTCACTTTCTCGACAAAGAGATCTGCGTGGACCTGCCCAACCACCACCTCACCCGGGTGCGCGGACGGGAAAACCTGCCACTGGAGGATCCCTTGCTGGAACTGGTCGTCCTCGCCTACCTCAACCGGGTGCAGCGGGTTTTCCCCCTGGATCGCGATATCGTCGGGTTGCGGGACCTCAAGGAAGCGCACTTTTTCACCGGCCCGCATGCCCTGCGCACCGGTGGGGTGCTGGAACGCTACGGCCGCGACGCGCCCGGCTTCCAGCGGGCCGTCCTGGCCCTGGACGGCCGCCTGGTGGACATGGCCGAGGCGGCCGGACGCCTCCTGCCCTTCCCGCGCATCCCGCTCTACTTTCTCATGTGGTTTGCCGACAGCGAATTCCCGGCGCGCCTGCGGGTGCTCTTCGACCGCTCCATCGAGGCTTTCCTGCCCGCGGACGCCATCTGGGCGCTGGTGAACCGCGTGGCCCGGGCCCTGGTGGACCAGACGGCCTATCCGGAATCATGATTTCAGCCTTGGGGACGCGGTTCAGTCCTTTTTGCCGAGCTGCTTCAGGGCTACATCGGCCGCGACCTTGTCGATGATGCCTTTGACGATCTTGTCCATCTCGCCGCCCTCAGTATAATTGGCCGGCGCGATGAAATTCACCCGGCCTTCCTTGACCAGCTTTTCGGCCCGGCGCCTGGCTCCGGCGGTGCTCGGCTTGTAAACGGCAATGGCAAACGGGGCGTACTTGCGGGCCATGGATTCGAGCCTCCCTATGTAATCGGTGAGGGCCGCCGCATCAAAGAAAGAACAGACTCAGTCGCGGCCAGTAGGTGATCACCAGCACGGCGGCCAGCAGCACCAGCATGAAGGGAATCGTGGCCCGGTAGAGCTCTGCCACCGGCTTTTCGAAGCGGTAGCTGGCGATGAAGAGGTTCATGCCCACCGGCGGGGTGAAATAACCGATCTGCATGTTGGCCAGGAAAATGATGCCCAGGTGGACCGGATCGATGCCGTAGCTTACCGCCACGGGCAGGATCAGCGGCACCATGATCACCAGGGCCGAGAAGATGTCCAGGATGGCCCCCAGCATGAGGAGGAGCAGGTTGAGGCAGATCAGGAAGACGATCTTGTCGGTCACCAGCCCCTGGATCAGACGGAAGAGGCGCATGGGCACTTCCGCGTCGATCAGGTAGTTGGTGAAGGCCAGCGAGACCCCCAGGATCAGCAGAATGCCGCCCACCATGACCATGGCGTCGCGCATGATCGCCGGCAGTTGCCGCAGCCTGATTTCCTTGTAGATGAACACCTCCACGATGAGAACATAGGTGGCGGTGATGATCGCGGCTTCCGATACGGCCAGGTAGCCGCTGTAGATGCCCCCGAGGAGAAAGACGGGCAGGGGCAGTTCCCAGATGGCCGCCCGCAGGGCGGCCAGGGCTTCCCTGGCGGAGAAGGGCTCGCCGCGGCGCACCAGTCCCCGGTTCGACCACAGGCTCCAGCCGGAGAGCAGCACCAGCATGAGAAGGCCGGGCAGCAAACCGGCCCAAAAAAGGTCCTCGATGGCGAACACGGGGCCGGCGCCCATCTGCTGGGCAATCACCCCGTAGAGGATCAGCGGGACCGACGGGGGAAACAACAGACCCAGGCTGCCGGAAGAGGTGACCAGCCCCAGGCTGAAGCGGTCGCCGTAGCCATCCCGGGTAAGCGCCGGGTAGAGCAGGGCCCCCAAAGCCACGATGGTAACCCCCGAGGCGCCGGTAAAGGCCGTAAACAGGGCACAGGTCACCAGGGAGACGATGGCCAGCCCCCCCGGCATCCAGCCCAGAAAAACCCGTGTCAGCCGGACCAGGCGTTCGGAAGTGCGGCTGTGGCCGACCACATAGCCGGCGAAGGCAAAAAACGGCAGGGCCAGGAGAAGGGGCATGTCGGCGATTCGGTAGATCTCGATGGCCACCGCCGAGAGGTCGATGCCCCGGAAATAGAAACCCGCCATGGCCACGGCCAAAAGCACCGTGAACAGCGGGGCCCCCAGAATGGCCAGCACGAACAGGGCCATAAAAAGGATTGCCGCCGTCACGGGCGCGCCCTCGGGGGCTGGACCAGGGCCGATAGAAACTGGAGAAAGTAGCGCCCGGCAATGACGCCGAAGGCCAGGGGCAGAATCGAAACGCAGGCCCAATAGGGCACCTGGCCGAAGGCCATGCTGCCGAAGTCGTATTCGTCGATGGTAAACTTCAGGCTGTAATAGAAGGCCACCAGGCAGACGCTGCCCGCAAACAAAGTGGTCAGCGCTTCCGCCGCCCATCGGCCGGCAGGCGGCAGGTAGCGGGTGACGAGATCGACGCTGATGTGCTTGCGCTCCCGGGTGGCCACCATGGCCCCCGCCATGCCGAGCCAGAGCACCATCAGACGGACCAGGATATCGCCCCACACCAGGCCGGCGCCCAGGAAATTGCGCAGCAGGATCTGATAAAGGGCCAACCCCATGGTCCCCGAAAGCAGGATGGCGATGATGCCATCTTCCACGCGATGCAGCCCGGCCTGCAAGCGGGCCAGGCGCTGGGCGGCGGGGTGGTCACTCATGGTTTTGGGGCCTGCCGCGAGCGGAAATCGGCGAGATGCGCGTCCAGCATGTCGACCATGGCCGGGGTGATGTGGCCTGCGTCGATAACCCGTCGGTTGATAACCGCCGCTTTTTCATACCAGGCCTCCTGCAGCTCGGGTTTCGGGTCAACCAATTGAATCCCCTGTTTCTGCAAGGCGCGCATGGCATCCTTGTATCTTTCCCGGTTCGTCACATTCATTTCGCACCAGACTTGCGCCATGATGTCTCGTGTAACGATCCGGTCTTCCGGAGCGATTCTCGAAAAAGCCCTGCGATCGACAGCCAGCAGGCCGTAGATATAGGCAATGGGCAACCGCGTAATGTACTTGACCTGGGTGTGCCACTGAAAGACGATCGCGCCCTCCGGCGTGTTGGCCACCGTGTCGATAAGGCCGGTCTGTAAACCGGTGCGCACATCCGCGATGGAAAGGGAGATGGGGCTGATGCCGAACCCTTTCATGGCCTCGCTGATCATTTTATCGTGGGCGGGTATCCAAACGTTCAACTGCTTGAGGGCGTCTACGTCCGTAACAGGCGCGTTGGACATGATGTGGGCAAACCCCCCTCCGTCGGACAGACCGAAGGAGACAAATCCATTCTTCTCCAGTCCCTCCTGGATCACGGTGTCCATAAACTGGCGGACATAATCGACCTCTGCCAGAGACTTGAACTTGAGCGGCATGGCATAGATCTGGGCATCGGGGTAATACCCCGACAAAGCGCCGCCGGTAAAGGCGCCGCCGTGCAGCTGACCGATGCGGATCTT
>CAYMQN010000134.1:0-10646 GCA_964392545.1 uncultured Desulfobacteraceae bacterium | reverse complement strand
GATGACGGCCTAGGACAAATCCCTTTCGTGCATATTGCGACACAGCCTCTTTCGCGGGGATGACAAAAGCTTTGTTAATCGACTTTTTACGAGCTCATCAAGATTTACAAAAAAAATAATATATGTCTTTTTTCGGGTATCATCAAACCGGGACAAATAAATCAACGGGTTCGAAACGGTCGACATCCACCAGCCCCTGGTCCGTCAGCTTGAGCGCGGGGATCACGGGCAGGGCCAGAAACGAGAGGATCATGAAGGGGTCTTCCGGTGCGGCCCCCAGCCCCCGGGCGGCGCTGATCAGCGCGTCCAGCCGGGCTCGAACGGCTTCGATGGGCTCCGGCGACATCAAACCGGCGATGGGCAGCGCAAGGCTGGCCAAAGGCGTTGCGTCGGCCACCACCGCCAGGCCGCCCTGCATCGATACCACCTGGCGCACGGCGGCGGCCATATCGGCATCGTCGGCCCCCACGACGATGACGTTGTGGGCGTCGTGGGCCACGCTCGAGGCGAGCGCGCCCCGGCGCAGCCCCATGCCCCGCACGAAGCCGATCCCGGTTCGCCCGGTGCCCCGGTGCCGCTCGATCACCGCGATTTTCAGAAGGTCGCGCGCGGGGTCGGCCACCGCCCGCCCATCCACCAGCGTTGGCGCTTCGAGGGATTGGCCGGTCACGATCTGGCCCGGAACGATATCGATGACGCGCATCCGCGCCCCGGCGGCCGGAACCCTGAAATCGAGGGCAGCGGTATCCAGGTGCATGGCCGGGGCCAGCGGGGGCGGTTTGGGCAGGACCGTGCTGTCCAGCAGCCTCCCGTCACGGGCCGTGCATCGGCCGGCCGTGTAGACCTCCTCCACCTCCGGGTTTGCAAGATCGCTGAAGACCACCAAATCGGCACGGTAGCCGGGGGCCACGGCCCCGCTGCGCGGCAGACCGAAATAGGTGGCCGGGTTCAGGGTGGCCAATCGGATGGCCTGCTGCGGATCGACGCCGCCGCGGATGGCCCTTCGGATCATGGCGTCCAGATGGCCTTCGGTCAACAGATCGTGGGGATGACGGTCGTCGGTACACCACATGAGCCGATGGGCCGCTTCCGGCCGCACGATTGCCAGCAGGGCGTCCATGTTTTTGGCGCCGGTGCCCTCGCGGATCATGATGTGCATGCCACGCCGCAGTTTTTCCCGCGCCTCGTCCGCCGCGATGCATTCATGATCGCTGCGGATGCCGGCGGCGATATAGGCGTCCAGGGAAGGCCCCCGGAGCCCCGGGGCATGGCCGTCGACGGGCTTCCCGGCGGCACCGGCGATCTTGATCTTTTCCAGGACCGCGGGGTCATTGTTGATCACGCCCGGAAAATTCATCATTTCCGCCAGGCCCACCACCCGTGGACGGTCCAGCAGCGGCGCCAGGTCGGCGGCGGTCAAGGTGGCGCCGGCGGTTTCCATGGCGGTGGCCGGCACACAGGAGGGCAGCGTGAAGAAAAACTGCAGCGGCATGTCCTCGGTGGCCTGCAGCAGGTAGTCGATGCCGGCAATTCCCAGGACGTTGGCGATCTCGTGGGGATCGGCCACGACGGCGGTGGTGCCGCGTGGCAGCACCGCGCGGGCAAATTCACGGGGGGCGGCCATGGCGCTCTCGAGGTGAACGTGGGCGTCGATAAAACCCGGCGCCAGGTAGCGGCCGGCGAGATCCACCTCCCGGCGCGCCGCGCGGACCCCGAAGCCGGCGATATGGCCTTCGGCCAGGGCCACGTCCTCGTCAAGGATTTCCCCCGAGAACACATTGACCACCCGGGCGTTGCGCAGCAGCAGGTCGGCTGGCCGGTCCCCGCGGGCGACGGCCGTCAGGGCTTCGATGGTCATGGCAGGTGTCCTTTCCGGGAGACTTGCGCGATGCGGCGGGCGATGCGGTTGACGTTGGCGATGATCTCCGCCGGATCCGCGTCCACCAGCCGCCGGTTGCGGACGCGCACCCGGCCGGCCACGATGGTATCCCGCACCATATCGCCGGAGGCGGCATAGACGATCTGGGAGACGGGATGGTAGAGCGGGCACAGGGCGGGATGGGCGCTGTCCAGGATGACGATGTCGGCCTGTTTACCCGTCTCGATACTGCCGATCCGATCCCCCAGGCCAATGGCCCGGGCGCCATGGCGGGTCGCCATGGCCAGCACGTCGTCCGCCGGCAGCAGGGTCGGATCCCCGCCGCCCACCTTGTGCAACTTGGCGGCCGTGTCCATTTCCCGCAGCAGGTCCTGGTCGTTGTTGCTGGCGCAGCCGTCGGTGCCCAGGCCCACCGCAATACCGGCCTTCAGAAAGGCCGGTACCGGGGCGATACCGGAGGCCAGTTTCATGTTGCTTTCCGGGCAATGAACGAGGCCGGCACCGCTGTGGGCAACGGCCGCGATATCGTCCAGGGTCAGCCAGACCCCGTGCACCAGGAGGGTATCCTCGTCCAGCACCCCCAGCCGGGCCAGTCGGGCCGTGGCGGCCCCGGCCGGTCCACGGCCGGCGGTGAGGGGCTGCTCGTCACGGGTTTCGGCCAGGTGGATCTGAAACAGGACGCCCTCGGCGACCGCCGCCTCCTTGGCGCGAGACAGGGTGCGGTCACTGCAGGTGTAGGGGGCGTGGCAGAAGACGGCGGGGCGGATCAGCGGGGTGCGGTTCTTCCAGTCCCGGACATAGGCGGCCGCCGTGCGGACGTTGGCGGCGGGGTCCGGCACCCCCGGCGCCGGGAAGTCGATCACCCCGTGCCCCAGCACGGCCCGCAGGCCGGCCTGCTGGACGGCCCGGGCCACGTCATCTTCCAGGAAGTAGCCGTCGCAGCAGGTGGTCACACCGGCCAGCAGCAGCTCCGCGCAGGCCAGCAAGGTTCCCCAGTAGACCGTTTCGGGGGTGATGTGGGCGGCTTCGGCCGGGAAAATGTGCGCTTCGAGCCAGGTTTTCAAGGGCAGGTCGTCGGCCAGACCGCGGAACAGGACCATGGGCAGGTGGGTGTGGGCATTGACGAGCCCCGGCAGCACGATGCCGCCGTCGGCGTCGATGACCTCCCGGGCCGCGGGCAGCGGCTGTCCGGCGGTGTGGGACCCGACATGGGCGATGCCATCGCCCTGGATGCCGATCAACCCGTCCGGGATGATCTCCCGGGTTGCGTTGACGGTCACCACCCGGGCATTGTGAAGCAAAAGATCGTACATGGTCCGGTCTCGGGACGGCAAGGCGGGCGGCCGGTCATCGGTCGACGGCTGCGGGCAGTTCCTTGCGGATGGTTGCGGCGATCTGATGCACGTCGTGCATGACGCGCGCGCAATCCAGGGTCAACAGCTCGCGGTTCTCCATCACGATCCGCCCGTGGATGATGGTGGCGCTGACGTCGCCCCCCCGGGCCGCGTAGACCAGATGGGAGGCCGGGTGGTAGAGGGGGGTCAAATGCGGCTGACGCGTGTCGATCATGATGACGTCGGCCTCCTTGCCGGCTTCCAGGGATCCCGTGCGGTCCGCCAGGCCCAGGGCCCGGGCGCCATCGATGGTGGCCATGGCCAGGACGGTCTCGGCGTCCAGCACGGTGGGATCCAGGGTGTGGACCTTGTGGAGTTTGGCCACGGTGTCCATCTCGCTCAGAAGGTCCAGGTTGTTGTTGCTGGCGCAGCCGTCGGTGCCCAGGCCGACGCAGATGCCCCGCTCCAGGAGGGCCGGCACCGGGGCGATGCCCGAGGCCAGCTTCATGTTGCTCTCGGCGTTGTGGGCGATCTTGACGTCATGGGTGGCCAAAAGATCCATCTCGGCCTCGGACAGGACCACCCCGTGGCAGGCCAGAAGTCCCGGGTAGAGGAGGTCGAGGGCGGCCAGGTGGTCCACCGGCGTGGCATTGTAGCGTTCCCGGGTGGTGGCCACTTCGGCGGCGGTTTCGGCCACGTGGATCACCAGCGGTACATCGTTGCGCCGGGCGATGGCGCCGGCCCGGCGCAGCAGATCGGGGGCGCACAGGTAGGGCGAATGGGGCTCGACCGCGATCGTGATCAGCGGATCGCCGCGCCAGGCGGCGATCAGTTCCTCGGTGTAGGCCAGGCCGGCCTCGGGCGGACCGTAGTTGGGCGAAGGGAAATCGTAGAGCACTTCCCCCACGACCGCCCGCATGCCGGCTTCGTGGGCGGCCTCGGCCACCGCGCCTTCGAAAAGATACATGTCGCAGAAGCAGGTGGTGCCCGAGAGGATCATCTCGGCGCAGGCCAGCAGGGTGCCGGCTTTCACCTTGGCGTGGTCGAGGCGGGCCTCGGCCGGAAAAATATGGTTCTGGAGCCAGTCCATGAGGGGCAGGTCATCGGCCATGCCGCGAAAACAGGTCATGGCGGCATGGGTGTGGGTGTTGACGAGGCCGGGCAGGATGATGCCGCCCCGGGCATCCATGGTTTTGGCGGCACTCCAGGCTTCGGCCTCCGCCATGGGGCCCACGGCGGCGATGCGGGAACCCTGGATGGCCACGAATCCGTGGGGAAAGTCCCGGCGTTGGTCATCCATGGTGAGAACCCAGCCGTTGATGAGCAGGATATCGGCGTGTTGCATGTCAGCTCAGGTGCTCCATGACGTCGGTGATCAACCGGGCCAGGCCGGGGGCGGCCCGGTCCGCGGCCGCGATGATGTCCTCGAGGGTGGCCGGCTCCGGATGATCGGGATGATTGACGTTGGTGATCACGGACAGTCCCAGGATGCGCATCCCGGCATGGACCGCTGCGATCACTTCCATGACGGTGGAAAGGCCCACGGCATCCGCCCCGATGGTGTTGAGAAAACGGATTTCGGCCGGGGTTTCCAGCGAGGGTCCCTTGAGTCCGGCGTAGACGCCCTTTTGCAGGGGCATGGCGAGGCGGTCGGCGGCCGCGTGGGCCAACTCGGCCAGGACGGGGTCGTAGACCCGGCCCATGTCCGGAAAGCGGATGCCCCAGCTCGGTTCGTTGGGTCCCACCAAAGGGTTTTCGCCGGTGAGGTTGATGTGATCGCGGATGAGCATGAGGTCGCCGGCCCGGAAGGCGGGGTTGAGGCCCCCGGCGGCATTGGTCACGATGACGGTCTCGACCCCGAGGGCCTGCATCAGCCGAATCGGGAAGACCACTTCCCGGGGAGGGTAGCCTTCATACAGATGAAAGCGTCCCTGGAAGACCATCACGGCCTTGCCCTGAAGCTCCCCCAAAAGCAGGCGACCGCGGTGGCCGGAGACGGTGGACACCGGAACGTGGGGGATGTCGCCATACGCGATGTCCTTTTCCACGGCCATCGTGTCGACGCAACGGCCCAGGCCGGTGCCGGTCAGCAGGCCCACCTTGGGCCGGCATGTGCTGCATCGGCGCAGGTAGGCGGCGGCTTCTTCAATATGCTGTTTCTGCTGCATCATGGGGAGGATCTCCGCTACGGCGGGGGTTGGCGCGCCGTAGCACCGGTTCGCGGATGGGCGGCGGCGGACCCGGCGTAGGGGTCCGCCGACACAAGCCTGGCTTATAAACCAGGGGGCCGGAGGCGTCAAGCCGGGGGCCTGCGACACATCCCCAAGACGGTGAAACGCATTTTTCTTTTGAAAACAGCGTCTATCGGCGTACCGGGACGGGCCGGTGGGATGGATTCAAATGTTGCCGAGTCGCGGCGATTGTGATAAGCGAATCTGTTGCATACGTCCAACCTTCATTCTGTCTACGGAGACCAATCATGACGCCTGCCTTTCGCCCGGAGCATCCGGATATCGACGCCGCCATGTGGGAACAAATCGACACCATTATTTCCGAGAACCGCACCATCGCCGGTTCCGTGATCGCGGTGCTGCGCAAATGTCAGCAAGTCGTGGGCTACCTGCCGGTGGAGCTGATGGAGTACATTGCCACCGGCATGAACATCGCCCGCAGTGATGTTTTCGGTGTCGCTTCCTTCTACGCCCTGTTTTCCTTCGAGCCCAAAGGGCGTCACACGGTGAAGGTCTGCACCGGCACGGCCTGTTACGTCAAAGGCATCAAGGAGGTGATTGCCCGCATACGCAACGAGTTTCATCTCGAAGAAGGCGGCACGTCCTCCGACCGTCGTTTTTCCCTGGAAGGGGTGCGCTGCCTGGGGGCCTGCGGTTTGGCGCCCGTCATGGTCGTGGACAGCGACACCCACGGGGCCGTGCGCTCCGACAAGGTGGTCCATATCCTCAACAACTACGAATAATCAGCCGGGTGATGGTGAGGGCGTATGAAGCTATCGGAAATCAAGGACATTCTCAAAGCCAGGGTGCTGACGGGCCATGACGATCTGGATCGCAACATCGTGGCCGGGGGCGGGGCGGATCTCATGGAGGCCATCCTTTCCGCCGTTGCCAAGGACGGGGTCCTGCTGACTGGCGTGACCACCGAGGAGGTCGTGCGAACGGCGACCATTTCCCAGGTCGGCGCGGTGGTTTTCGTACGCGGTCAGGAACCTACCCCGCGGATCATCAAGCAGGCGGAAAACTTCAAACTGCCCTTGCTCGTCACGGACTATTCCATGTTTGTCTCCATCGGTAAGCTTTATATGAACGGACTGCGGGGGCTGGACGGGTCCTGGTAACACCGGAAAGGGAATCTCTATGGGCAAATATACCATTGCAGAGCTCACTGCAGCGCGGGAAAAAGCCGCCGCGCGGCTCGAAGAACCGGACGTTTTCCACCTGATGGTCTGCGGCGGCACGGGATGCCATGCCACCGGCAGCATCGCCGTGATCGAGAAATTGCGCGAAGAGGTTGTCCAGAAAGAGCTGCAGGACAAGGTTCGCGTGATCGAAACGGGCTGCAATGGCTTCTGTGCCATGGGCCCGATCATGGTGGTGCATCCCGGCGACATTTTCTACCAGAAACTCTCCGTGGACGACGTGCCGGTGATCATCGACGAGCATATCGTCAAGGGTAATCCGGTGGAGAAATTCTTTTATAAGGATCCGGTCTCCAAGAAAAAAATTCCCGCCCAGGACGAAATTCCCTTTTTCGCCCATCAGATGCCCCGCGCCCTGCGCAACAAGGGGCTTATCGACCCGGAGTCCATCGACGACTATATCGCCCGTGACGGCTATCAGGCCGTGGCCAAGGCCCTGCTGGAACTGTCGGCCGAAGCGATCGTCGAGGAAGTCAAGACCTCCGGGCTGCGGGGGCGCGGCGGGGCCGGCTTTCCGGCCGGAATGAAATGGCAGTTCGCCAAGGCCAGCCCCGGTGAGGTGAAATTCGTGCTCTGCAATGCGGACGAAGGCGACCCCGGCGCATTCATGGATCGCAGCATCCTGGAAGCCGACCCCCACGCCGTGCTGGAAGGGATGATCATCGCCGCCAAGGCCATCGACGCCCATCGGGGTTACATATACGCCCGCACCGAATACCCGCTCGCCATCCGGCGATTGGGCATCGCCATCGAACAGGCCCGTGAGCGCGGCCTGATCGGGGACAACATCCTGGATTCGGGCTTCGATTTCCATGTCGAAATCTACCAGGGCGCCGGGGCTTTCGTGTGCGGCGAAGAGACCGCCCTCATGCGTTCCATCGAGGGCCAACGCGGCATGCCGCGACCCCGCCCGCCTTTTCCGGCCCACAAGGGGCTCTGGGAGAAACCCACTATTCTCAACAATGTGGAAACCCTGGCCAACGTGCCCCAGATCATCCTGAAAGGCGGTGCCTGGTATGCCAGCGTGGGTACCGCGACCAGCAAGGGCACGAAAGTCTTCGCCCTTTCCGGAGATGTCAACAACATCGGGTTGGTCGAGGTGCCCATGGGGACGACCCTGCGCACCATGATCTACGACATCGGCGGCGGCATCCCCAACAAGCGCAAATTCAAGGCGGTGCAACTTGGCGGACCTTCGGGCGGCTGCATCCCCGCGTCCCGTCTGGACACACCGGTGGACTACGAGGAAATCGCCAAGGTGGGTGCCATCATGGGCTCCGGCGGGGCCATCGTCATGGACGAAAAAACCTGCATGGTGGACATGGCCCGCTTTTTCATGGATTTCATCCAGGACGAGTCCTGCGGCAAGTGTACCCCCTGCCGGGAGGGGACCCGGCGGCTGCTGGAGCTCTTGCAGAAAATCTGCGGCGGCGAAGGGGAGCCCCGGGATCTGGACGAACTCGAGAGCCTTTCCGCGGTGATCAAGGAAACGGCCCTGTGCGGGCTGGGGCAGACCGGACCCAATCCGGTGCTCTCCACCCTGCGGTATTTCCGCGACGAATACGAAGCCCATATCCTGGAGCACCGCTGTCCGGCCAAACGGTGTGTGGCCCTGCTCAAATTCGAGGTGGACGAGGAGGCCTGCACCATGTGCGGGATGTGCGCCCGGGCCTGTCCGGTGGATGCCATCGTGTGGGAGAAGAAAAAGGTGGCGCGCATCGACAAAGAGGCTTGTATTCAATGCCTGACCTGCTACGATAAGTGTAAATTTGACGCAATCTTATAGATTTCAGCGGGTTTATCCGTCTGGAGGAAATGCGTTATGGTAACTTCGATCTTGCCGGCTCTCGCGCTCTTGGGCGGCCTGGGGATAACCGTGGGCATCGTTCTGGCGGCGGCCTCCAAAATTTTCTACGTCTACGTGGATCCCAAAATCCTGGCCGTGGAGGACATCCTGCCCGGCGCCAACTGCGGCGGGTGCGGATTGCCGGGGTGCAGCGCCAACGCCGAAGCCATCGTGGCGGGGCGCGCGGCCCCCAACTCCTGCGTCGCGGCCGGACCGGAAGTGGCCGAGTCGATTGCCGCCGTCCTGGGGGTCACCGTGGAGGCCAAGGAACCGGATATCGCCGCTCCGGGATGCTATTACGGCGTCCAGGATGCGGACACGCGCTATCGCTACGACGGCCTGAACGACTGCCGGGCCGCCGCCCTGCTCGGGGGCGGCATGAAGGTTTGCACCATCGGCTGCCTGGGTCTGGGAACCTGCGCGCGGGCCTGTCCCTTCAATGCCATTACCATGGGGCCCGAGGGCTTGCCGGTGGTGGACGAGGTCAAGTGCACGGGATGCGGCACCTGCGAACGGGTGTGCCCCAAGACCATCATCAACCTGACCTCGGTCACCCGCCGGATCCTGAAGGAATACCTGAACGACGAGTGCACCACCCCCTGCCAGCGGGCCTGTCCGGCCGGGATCAATATCCGCGAATATCTGCGCCTGGCCGCGGCCGGCGACTACCGTGGATCGGTGCAGGTCATCAAGGAGCGCAATCCCTTCCCCACGGTCATCGGACGCATCTGTCCGCGTCCCTGTGAAGACCACTGCCGGCGTCAATACGTGGACGAGCCGGTGGCCATCAACTATGTCAAGCGCTTCGTGGCCGATGTCGAGCAGGAGAGCGGGGAGCGCATTCAGCCCTTCAAAGCCCCCGAGACCGGTCGCCGCATCGCGGTCGTGGGCGGCGGCGTGGAAGGTCTCTCGACGGCTTTTTTCAGTGCCCGCCTGGGGCATTCGCCGGTGGTCTACGAGGCCACCTCAGAAATGGGTGGTCTGCTGCGCAGTGCCATTGCCCGCGAACGCCTGCCGCGGGACATTCTGGACTGGGATATCGAAGGGATTCTGGAAATGGGGGTCGACGCCCGCCTGAACCAGGCCATGGGGCGGGATTTCACCGTGGCCGAGCTGCTCAAGGAGGGCTTCGAGGCGGTTTTTCTGGCCTCCGGCGGATGGGACAGCCGCCTGGCGCGCAGTGGCGCCGGCGGCCTGGAAACGACGTTTCCCGGTGGCTATCTCATGATCGACTTTATCCGCGCCGGGCGCAAGGACGAAGACGGACTCAGGGTGAGCGCCAACGCCGTGGTCTACGGCGGAGGACGCCTGGTGGTCGAAGCCGCCGAGGTCTGCAAGCGCCGGGGGGCCGCCCAGGTCACGGTGCTGCTGCGGGAAAGCCGCGAGGAGGCTCCGCTTACCGCGGACGATCTGGTGGCGCTCGACAAGCTGCAGGCGGCGGTGGTTTTCAAGGCGGCCATCGCGCGTCTCGACGGGGAGGAGAATCGCTTGGGCGAAGTGGTCTGGATCGACCTGGAAACCCGGGAAAGCACCGCGATACCGGCCGAAACGGTGATCATGGCGGCCGGGCGTTTTCCCGAATTGATCTTTGCGCCGCGGCCTCCGGAGGCCGAACCGGAAGCGGGTGAAGCGGATACCGCGGGCCCTGTCGTCTGGAGCGCCTTCCCGCCTTACAAAAAACCGGATGCCGTTAGCGAAATCGGTCTTTTCTCTTCCGGCGACGTCCTCACCGACTACAGCGGCGCCATCCGCGCCATCGGCGCTGGGCGGCGTGCCGCCGCCTCCATTCATCAGCACCTCTATGGCATTGCCCCCGGTGTTTCCGAGAAGGTTTGCACCCCGGACGATCTCATCCAAAACGTCAACGAGGTTCACGAGGTGGCATCCACCACCCGGCACATCATGCCGGTGGCCTCCCCCCGGGAGCGCGACCGCGGCGCGGAGCTGGAAAAAGGCTTCACCGAGGCGGAAACCCGGGCCGAAGCCTCCCGCTGCCTCCAGTGCGGTCTGATCTGCTACGAACATACGGAGAAGGCTACCGATATTCAGGACTTAAGGGAAACGGCTTGATGATTTAAAAATCAAGCCGAAGGATCGATTTTTAAATATGGCGACTGAAAAAGGAATCGTTACCAGCACCGGGGCCGGTACGGC
>CAYMQN010000133.1:0-10664 GCA_964392545.1 uncultured Desulfobacteraceae bacterium | reverse complement strand
GAGACTGTGTCGCAACCGCTACCGCATTCCATTTTCGCCCGTCATGCCGGCGAAAGCCGGCATCTCATTGGACTTACGGCATGAAATTGTGGGAGATCCCGGCTTCCGCCGGGATGACGGCCTAGCACAAATCCCTTTCGTGCATATTGCGACACAGCATCTTTGGCCGGGATGACCGGATAGGCGTGTGTCACCGTCCGGCGGTAAGGTGGAGAGAATCAGCCCGATGATGATCCTGCCCCGGTTTCATCCAGCAACGACCGCAGCTTAGCGGATAATGCCGAAATGTCAAAAGGCTTTTGAATGAAACCGTCGCAGCCCCGGGCCATGATCCGTTCGGCCTGGCCTTCGAGACTGTACCCGCTGGCCAGGAGAACTTTCACGGCGGGATCGAAGGCCCGCAGGCGGTCGAAGGTCTCCCCGCCGCCCATCCCCGGCATGACCATGTCCAGAATCACCAGATCGACGGCCGCCTTGCGCAAACGGTAGCGAGTCAGCGCTTCCGCTCCGCTCGCCGCCGTTTCCACCGTATAGCCGAGCCGCGCCAGCATCTGGCCGCCCACGCTCAGAACATCCGGCTCGTCGTCCACCAGGAGGATCGTTTCCTGCCCCTTGACCACCCGGTGCCGGGTTCCGTTGTAGGCCACGATGGTCTTGTCCGTGGTGGGCAGGTAAATGGAAAATTGAGCGCCTTGGCCGAGTTCGCTGTCCACCTCGATGAAGCCGCCGTGGTTGCGGACGATCCCGTAGGCCGAGGCCAGGCCCAGACCGGTGCCCCGCCCGGGCCCTTTCGTGGTGAAGAACGGATCGAAGATGCGGTGCAGGGTGGCCCGATCCATGCCGCGCCCGGTGTCGCCGATATGCACGACCGCGTACCGTCCGGCGACCACACCGCAGGATTCGGCGGCACGCGTGTCCAGGTGCTGTTGGGCGGTGGTTATGGTCAGCCGGCCGCCGTCGGGCATGGCCTGCCAGGCATTGACGAAAATGTTGAGCAGGACCTGGCTGATCTGCCCCTGATCCACCTCCACCCGCCGGAGGTCGAACGCATAGGTCTCGCGGATTTCGAGCTCCTTGCAGGTGTTGGCAAACATCTTCAGGTTCTTGGCCACCAGGGCGTTGAGGTCGGTGGGTACCGGATCGTATTTGCCGCCGCGTGCATATCCCAGCAGCTGCCTGGTGAGTCCCGCGGCTTCCCGCACGAGGGTTTCGATGCCCTGCAGGTGTTCCACAAAGGGATGGTCCTCCCCCGTATCCATCAGCATCAGGGAACTGCGGCCCTGGATGCCCATCAGGAGATTGTTGAAGTTGTGGGCAATGCCGCCGGCCAGGGTCCCGATGGCTTCCATTTTCTGGCTCTGGCGCAGCTGGTCCTCGAGATTCTTGGTCTCGGAAAGATCCCGCAGCGTCCAGATGCCGTGCGTGATCGTCTCGTCCTCGTCGCGAAAGGGGTCGAAGGTCATGGTGGCGTATTTGAGGTGGCCCCCCGGCAGGTCGATCCAGGCCTCGAGCTGGACTTTCTCCCCCCGCAGGCATTGCAGGAGGGCGGGTTCCAGTTTCGCTTCCCAGAATGCGGGGTCGAGGACCTCGGCGATCGGGGCCGCCGCCCGGGGTAGACCCTCCGGCCGGAACCAGTGGTAAAAGGTGCGGTTGGCGAGATCCACCCGGCCGGAAGGGTCCAGAAGCGCGATGGGGTCGCTGAAAGCGGTAAAGATCCGCTGGTATTGCCGCAGCGCCCTTTCGGTGGCCTTGCGCTCGGTGATGTCCCGCAGGGTGGCCAGATAGACCTGCTCGCCGCCCCAATCCGCGGTCACCAGATGCATCTCGGCCACGGTCGGCGCTGGGCCCGGATGCAGGATATCCACCTCGGTGCGCCCCGTTCCCGTGATCGGACAACCGAAGGGGGTCCCTGCGAGGCTGGCCGATTCGCGGCCGAACATGCTCTCGGCGGCCGGGTTTACGTAGCGGATGACGCCGTCGAGGCTGACCACGACAATGGCATCCGCATTGTGGGTGATCAGGGTATTCAGGCGCGCGCCGAATTGCTTCAAAACGTGGCCGGGGTCTGTGGACATAAAACGCCTGTCGCTTTATCGGCCGGCCGCGCTATCCCAAGGGAGATCCCGCGGGCGATGCGGCCGGCTGGTTTGCGATGGGCAACCCGCAGGAGGGATGCCCGCTGAGAATACCGGATACGTCGCGGAAAGGCTGCCCGATATGCAGCCCGTCGCTGTCGATGACGAATTCGCGGATGCGCTTGTCGTGGGCCGAGCCGCGCATCTTGAGCACCGTCAGGCCCCGCCGCATCTCGCCGTAGAGTTCGACGTAGCGCAGCAGGATAATCGAATCGGTGATGGTCGATATATGGGCCTCGGTGATGGACGTACCGCCAAGGAGCGTCGGCGTGGTGCTGGTGAAGAAGCCGGCGATCTCCTGATGTTTGATAAACGAGGTCAGGCCCACCACAAACTCGCGAAACCCTTTCATGGTCGAAACCCGCTCCAGGGCCGAAAGGCTGTCCACCACCACCCGGTTGGGCTGGAAGTCGTCCAGGTGCTGCTTGATGCGCAGGAGATGGTCTTCCAGGCCCATGATCTCGGGATAGTCGCAGACCACCTTGAGCAGGCCGCGCTGCTCCATGGACTCGAAGTCGATACCCCAGCCGGCGGCATTGCGATAGAGCTGTTCGCGGCTTTCCTCGAACCCGAGAAACAGGCAGCGTTCCTCGTTCTGGGCGCCGGCATTCAAAAACGCCGTCGCCATCAGGGTCTTGCCGGTCCCCGTGGCGCCGGAGACCAGGATAATCGAATCCCGGAAAAAGCCCCCGCCGCACATGCGGTCCAGCTCCTGCCGGCCGGAGGTAATGCGCAGGTCGGAGGATTTCTGTTTGAGTTCCATGGCCGAAAGCGGGATGACCACCAGCCCCTGGCGCGGAATGATGGTGAACGGGTATTCTCCCTTCTGGTGCATGGTGCCGCGGAATTTAAGGATTTCGACGGTGCGGCGGCGCTTCTCGCCCTCGAGGATGTTGCGCAGGATGACCACGTTGTCGGCCACGAATTCCTCTACGCCGTAGCGGGCGATGGCGCCGTATTCCTCGATACGCTCGGCGGTCAGGACCGCCGTGACCCCCATGCGCTTGAGGCTCGATGCCATGCGAAAGAGTTCGCGCCGCACGATGGCGCGGTCTTCGTACTGGGTGAAGACGGCCCCCAGGGAATCCATGGCCACCCGCCGCGCGCCCACCCGTCGCACGGCGTGCTCCAGGCGCGCCACGAGCGCCGAAAAATCAAACGGGCCGCTCACGATCTCCTCGCGTGCCGGATCGAGGGAGGCATCCACGAAAACCCAGCGTCCCTCGGCCTCCCAGGCCCGGATGTCCCAACCGAGGCTGATCATGTTGTTGCGGATATCGTCGGGACTCTCTTCGAAGGTCACGAAGACCCCGCCCCCGCCGCCGGCCTTGACCTCCTCGGCCAGAAACTGCACCGCCATGACCGTCTTGGCACTGCCGGCGGTCCCGGCCACCAGCGTGGTGCGTCCCCTGGGCAGACCTCCCAGTGTGATCAGATCAAAACCGGGGATGCCTGTTTCCAGTTTTTCGATGGCTTCGATGTTCTCCCTGGTTTCCATAGTGCTACTCCTCGCTCAGCGTGAACTTTCAGGTGCAATCTCCAAGGCTTTCAGAACGTCCGTCGTGCGGGAAAGATCACCGACGATGCGGCGTACGGGGGGCGGCCCCTCCTTGACCAGGGTCGGCGTTGCCAGAATGCGATCTTCTTCGGCTTGCTGGGGGTGCTCGTAGACGTCGATGATCTCCAGGTCGCAGCGATCGGAGAACGATTCGTCCATGATGCGTTGGAAGTTATGGATGGCGGACCGCGAACGCGGGGATTGGCCGGCAATATAGAGCTTGAACTTGAAGAAGGTCATCGCTGCAGCGCCTCCCATGGGTAACAGGATCAACAGGAGATGAACGGACCGGCTTCTTCATGCTGTGGCTCCGGTTTTCGAGGTCGGTAGACCGCCGCTCGAAAACCTTTTCGAGGTCAAGATGGATACGCCAGCGGCCTCTGTCAATTGCGGCCCTGGCGCCCACCGGAAATTTACCCGCCATCAAGGTTGTTGACAGGCGATCGCGATACGAGTTAATGCTCATAAAGCTTGCGAACCCGCCACGCACCCCACCGGAAGGAGAGCATCATGACCAACGTACAGATTCTTTGCGACAACAATATCGGACGAATGGACTTTCTGGGCGAGCACGGCTTTGCCGCGCTCATCGAACACGAGGGCAAGCGCTATCTTTTCGATACCGGACAGGGGCATACCCTGCCCCACAACGTTCAAAAGGGCGGCATCGATCTCAAGGGCATCGCGGCCATTCTCCTGAGCCACGGTCATTTCGATCACACCGGCGGCCTGGCCTGGGCGCTGGAGCAGACCGGCCCCGTGAAAGTGATCGCCCATCCGGGGGTCTTCGACCGCCACATGGCACGTCTGTCCCCCGACCCGGCCGTGGCGCCCCTTTTCATCGGTCCGCCCCAGACCCGGGAAGCCCTGGAAGCCGCCGGCGCATCCTTCGAATTCAGGGAGGCCACCAGCGAAGTCGCACCAGGCTTTCATTTCATCGCCGGCTATGAGCGCAAACCGGAACAGACCCCCGGCGACCGCCAACTGGTGCTCGCCCAGGGCGAAGACCTGGTGCCGGATCCCATCGCCGAGGATGCCAACCTGCTGCTCGACACCGCCTCCGGCCCGGTGCTCGTGCTGGGCTGCGCCCACGGCGGGGTTCTCAACATTCTGGACCACGTGCGGGACACCTTCGGCATCGACCGGCTGCACGCCGTGCTGGGCGGCACCCATCTCATGTTCTACGACCCGGAGCAAATCCAGGCCGCCATCGACACCTTCGAGGATTTCCAGGTCAAGCGGGTGGGGGTCTCCCACTGCACCGGCCCCCAGGCCGGCATGGTCCTGGCCCGGCATTTCGGCGACCGCTTCCAGCAGGCGGCCGCCGGGAGCCGGTTCGACTTTTAATGCCGCGCCGTGCCGGCGCGGCATTAAGATAAAACGGCTGCGCCTATTTCCTCAACTGGTCCAGGCGGCCGTGCCAGGCGCAGCGCTCGCAGAAAGCCTCGCTTTGCCGGATGAGGTCCAGGGTGTCCGCCGTTTCCGGCACCACCGCGTCGCCTTGGAGTACGAAACGGTATTCCTCGTATGCGTCTTCGGGGTCCTTGGCATAGAAGTTCACGCTGCCGCAGGTGGGGCATTTCATGGGATTCGTCTCCTTTCCGGTTTGCAAAACCGTAAGAATTGTCCCGATTCCCGTCAAATGGGGCCCTTCCATGGGCGGTAGCCTTATGGGATATGCTGACGCAGGAAGCGCATCCTATGAACAAGTGTAATTTCGCGCCTGAAAGGTGCGCTATTTCGGGGCCGCAATCAACACCAGGGCCCCCAGCGCCGCCGCCACCCCCAGCCACTGGGTGCGGTTGAGCCGCTCCTTTAGCACGAGCCAGGCGAGCAGCGCCGTGGTGCCGGGATAGAAGGAGGACAGCACGGCGGCGATGTCCAGGCGCCCGACCTGGGCCGCCAGGGCGAAGAAGATGTTGCCGGCCGTGTCCAGCACGCCGGCCAGGACGATCAGCGGCAGTTGGCTGCGGTGGGGGGCGGCGGGTTTGCGGGGAATCGTGGCCAGGTAGACCAGCAAAACGGCCATGGAACTCAGCCGGGCGGCCACCAGGGGCCACAAGACCGCCGTTTCGGCGGCCTGGTCGATGAAGACGAAATAGAGGCCGAAGGCGGACCCGGCCAGGATCGGCAGCCCCAGGCCGTCGAAGGAAAAGGGCTGGTCCGGCTCGGCGCGGGCCAGCAGCCAGACCGCCACGAGGGCCACCAGAATGCCGGCCGTCTCCCAGACGGTGGGCAGCCCGTCCCAGAAGCTGCCCAGCAGCATCGGCAGCACGGCCGCCGCCACCGAGGTCACCGGCGCCACCACCCCCATGCGGCCCAGCGACAGGCCGCGGTAGAGCCCCAGCAGGCCCGCCATGCCGAAGAGGCCGCCCACCCCGCCGAGCAGGAGCGGCGCCACCGGCGGCAGCGCTCCGCCCCACACCAGGGTGAAGACCACCAGGGGAAGCGTGCCCGCGATCTGGGACAGCATGACCACGATGAAGACGTCGTTGCGCTTGGTGGCCATGCCACCGCTGAAGTCGCCGCCGCCCCAGGATGCGGCCGCCCCCAGCCCGAAGAGAAGTGCCAGCAGTTCCGTACCCATCCATTCCCCTTTGCCATCCGTTTACGAAGTGCCCAGATCGCCGGCCTTGCCGCTCCGGCGGGGCCGCGCAGGTATCAGGCCTTAAACCATTTCAAGCCGAGGGTCCATGATATTTTCTTCAGCCTGGATGCCGGCCCCCTTGCAGTCTGAAGTGGAAGCGGGCTATGGTAGGGTTATTTGATGAATCCCTGAAGAGCCGAAGTCGAATCCGTTTTGTCAGCCCCGCGAAGGCGGGGATCCAGGCTTTCGATGGGTTATTGACGCTCGCATCTGTGGGAGTTGCGGATTAAGGAGACCCACCCATGCCGCCCCGACGCTCGATTCTCTCCGTGCCCGGCCACATGGCCAAGATGCATGCCAAGGCGCTGGGCTCACGGGCCGACAACATCCTCTTCGACCTGGAAGACAGCGTTCCCCTGGAAGCCAAGGAGGAGGCCCGCCGACAAATCATCCGCACCCTGGCGGCGGCCGGCGAGGAGGGCCCCCTTCTCTCCTTTCGCATCAACGCCCTGGACACGCCCTTCGGCTACAGGGATCTATTGGAGGTGGTGGAGGCCGTGGGCCGCCGCCTGGCCACGGTGGTCATCCCCAAGGTGAACGATCCCGGCGACATCCATTTTGCCGAGCGCCTGATCGACGGCATCGCTCTGGCAAAGGGCAAAACATTGGCCATCGGCATCGAAGCCTCCATCGAAACGGCCCGGGGCCTCGACCAGGTGAAGAAGATCGCCCGCGCCGGTCGCCGCGTCCGGAGCCTGGTCTTCGGCATCGCCGACTATGCCGCCTCGGTAGGGGCCCGGCTGGTCTCCCTTTCGGGCCATGGGGAGCACGAAGAAGAAATCTACCCCGGGCACCGCTGGCACTATGCCGTGAGCCGCATCGTCATGGCGGCCAAGGCCCGCGGCCTCACGGCCATCGACGCGCCCTACGGCTATTTCAAGGACGAAACCGGGCTGGAGCGCGCCGCCCAGATGGCCTGCGCCCTGGGCTGCGACGGCAAATGGGCCATCCATCCGGCCCAGATCGCCGTCATCAACCGCGCCTTCACCCCCTCGACCGAAGATATCGAGCGGGCCGGCAAAATCCTGGCCGCGGCCGAAGCCGCCCGCACCGGCGGACGGGGCGCCGTAGCCGTGGAGGGCCGCATGGTGGACCAGGCCACGGTGGGCCTGGCCCGCCGGGTCTGGGACCAGGCCCGGGCGTTGCGCTTGGTGGACACGCCGGACAACACCGAACAGGAGACCCCTTGATTCCCTGCCAGCGTGAAAAGTTTCGCATCCCGGACGACGTGGCCTATTTCAACTGCGCCTATACCGCCCCCCTGCTCAAATCCGCCGAGGCCCTGGGCCGGGAGGCGGTGGCGCTCAAAACGACCCCCTGGCGGCTGACCACCGATCTTTTCTTCAAGGACCTCAATGCCAACCGGGCCCTCTTTGCCGCGCTGGTGGGCGCCGCGGCGGAGCACATCGCCATCATTCCCTCCGTGTCCTACGGCATTGCCCTGGCCGCCCGCAACGTTCCCGTGGCCTCCGGCCAGACCATCGTGGTGCTCCAGGATCAATTCCCCTCCAACATCTATATCTGGCACCACCTGGCTCAGGATAATGGTGCGAAAATCGTCAGCGTACCCCGGCCTAAAGACGGTAATTGGACCCCAAGCATCCTGGAAGCCATCTCCGCCGAAACCGCCGTGGCGGCCCTGCCCCACTGCCACTGGACCGACGGCACCCTGGTGGACCTCAAGGCGGTGGGCGAAGCCTGCCGCCGCTACGGCGCGGCCCTGGTGGTGGACGGCACCCAGTCTTTGGGCGCCATGCCCTTTGCGGTGGCCGAGATTCAGCCCGACTTCCTGGTCACCACAGCCCACAAATGGCTCCTGGGGCCCTACAGCTACGGTTTCTGCTATGCGGCCCCCCGCTGGCACGGAGGCCATGCCCTGGAAGAAAACTGGATGAACCGCGCCGCGTCGGAAGATTTCGCGCGCCTGGTGCACTATCGCGCGGACTATCAACCGGGGGCCAAACGGTTCGACGCCGGCGAGGCCAGCAACTTCATTTTGGCGCCCATTGCCGGTGAAGCTTTGCGGCAGCTCCTAAAGTGGGGAGTGGACGCCATCGCCGCCACCCTGCGCGCCCGGACCGACGCCATCGCCGATCGCGCCCGAACCGTCGGCCTCGACGTCGCCGACCGTCCCCTCCGGGCGCCCCACCTGATCGGGCTGCGCCATCCCGAAGGTTTTCCGTCAAACCTGCCCGCCCAACTGGCCGCGGCCGGCGTCTACGCCAGCGCCCGCGGCGATTCCATCCGCATCGCGCCCCACCTCTACAACACCGACGCGGATGTGAACCGCCTGTTCGACGTTCTGTCGTCAACCTAAACCGCAAAACCGAAAACCAGAACAATCTCACCGCCGCTCCAAATCGAAAGCGGGATCGAAATCGTTCTCGGAACGATTTCAACGAAAAAGGCCCCCCAGTGTCGTCATTCCCGGGCTTGACCCGGGAATCCAGCGCAACCCGAAGCGATCGTCATAACGGCCTGGAGGCCCGCCTGCGTGGGCATGACGGCGAGGGGTCTGGGTTTTGTCACACTTAAAAGCCTTTGTTTTGTGGTGGATAACCAGGTGGGGTTGTCTTCACCCTGCCAAAATGCCTCCCCAGATTTCGCCAATCCGGTCGCCCAAGGTCCCATCCCCTTCCACAATCGGAACCGGAAGATCCGCTGCAACACCTTCAGTGAGGATTAATTTCCGTCTTCAAGCGCCCATGATTTCAACAGTGTAACGGATCATGCCGAACATGCCATCCCACCAATGAGCATTTGCCGCAATTTGTATGCGAGGGGTTTGACATCGGTCGTCATTCCGGCGAAAGCCGGAATCGCCAGCCTTTTATTGGCGTTCGATCAGCAAGATGCCGGCTTCCGCCGGCATGACGTCTTGATGCTTTTTGTTGCCGGACCTAAATGATCCGGCTTGTCCAAAAGGTCCCCCCTCCCCATTTCCCTCGGCCGGGAACCCTACAGCGACCCTTGGTATGGGAGTTGCTATCCAGAGCCAACCGTCATGACCTGGGGCAGCATTACGGGTGCCGGCAGGCGGACCTAACGACAACCAAAGGACAACCGAAAATGCCACATCAGCGGAAGCAGGATATCGAAACAAGAAGGGAACTGGCCCAGCGCAAGCTGACGGCCCGGCTGGAGGCCCTCGAGGCCCAGGGCCTGGAGGAGCGCGTAATCCAGAAGGACACCGCGGTGCGGCAGATCAGGGCCGCCATCCGCCAGGCCCGAAAACAGATGGACCGCATTGCGGCGTTCGAGGCCCTGGACCGCAAGAAAGCGGAAATCAGGGAACAGAAGCGCAACGCCCCCAAGGAAGCCCGCGCCAAGGTGAAAAAGGCCGAGCAGGGCGAATCCCACCGCAAGGCCAAGCGGGAGAAGAAGCAGGGCCTCCAGGAGCAGGGGGGCGGGAAGGCATAGCCTCGTGTTGCGTTGGGTGGCCAAGTTTGAACGAGGGTGCGGGAGACGTGGGGCGCCTCTGTTGTCGTTGTCGCAATCGATGCTGTTTAGGGTAAAAACCGATTACGGCAACGACAACGCATAATCCGGTCAATCCTATTCTTTCGCCGCGAAAAAAATCTTGTGGTCCACCAGGTTCATCCCCCGGATCCGACCCTTGACCGTCTTCTGGTCGCCGAAGATCCCCACCAGGCGCCACTGGTCTTCCCCTTCCGGCTCGATGACATCCACGGCCTCCATGATGAGGTCTTCCTGCCCGTCTTTGATCATATACGCATTGGCTTCACACATGTTTGACAACCTCCCTTATCTTGGCAACCGCCGCCTCCACCAGATGGGGCAGCGGTTCGCGGGACAAGCCGACGATGTCCGCATTTTCCTGGGACAGGGGCAGCAGAATCTTGGCCGCGGCGCTGGACATGACGGCCTCCGCCATGCGCGGCGTCAGCTCCCCCAGCATGGCGTTGGCCCAGGTGATGGCCACGGGCCCCACGATGCAGTCCGCCCGCTTCGCCGTGCAGCAGATGGCGTTTTCACCGGAAGCCCCCTTGTTGGCCCCGGCCTTGAGCATCTGGGCCGTGGCGATGGCGTTGGTGCCCAGGGCGATCAACTCGACCGTCTCGCCGAATTCCGCCTTGAGGTACTTGATCAGCGTCGCGCCGATGCCGCCGCCCTGACCGTCGATGACACAGATGCGTTTCACAGGCCCTTTTCTCCAGGTTGATGAAAAAATAAAAGCCACGGGCTATGGGAGTCCGCTGGGAGCGCCCGCCGCCTTCGTGGCTTTCGAACGTGAATACTCTGTTTGGGGCTTGGAGAACCTATCTTCGGATAGGTGGTATGGCTTCATTTTCTAACAGCACCC
>CAYMQN010000132.1:0-10667 GCA_964392545.1 uncultured Desulfobacteraceae bacterium | reverse complement strand
CGTGTCAAGGTAGCGCTCTCCCCCTGAGCTACGTGCCTTTAAATCGTAAAAGGGGCAGTTAGCACCCTCCCGCATTTCTGTCAAGCAGAATACCCGGATGCACAAGGATCGCGGCTATTGGCGTTCGAGGTCGGTATCCTGTGTGTGCAGGATACCCACGCCCCGGACCACGTAGTGCAGGCCGGAGACGATGGTCAGGAGCGTGGTCCCCCAGAAGAGCGGCTTGAGCACCGGTTGCACGGCGGCCAACTGGAAACTGAGCAACACCAGAAAGGCGGTGGCCAGCTGGGCCGCGGTGGTGCATTTGCTGATGATGCTGGGTTTGACCACGATGGGGATGTTGAAGAAGCGCAGGATGCCGATGCCGGAGAGGATCAGGATGTCCCGGCTGATCACCACCACGGCCAGCCAACCGGGGATGATCCGTTGAACGGCCAGGGCGACATAGGCCGATGTGAGCAGCAGCTTGTCGGCCAGGGGGTCCAGATGGGCGCCCAGGACGGTCTTCTGGTCGAACCAGCGGGCCAGGAACCCGTCGATCGCGTCGCTGATGCCCGCCAGGGTGAAGACGAGCAGGGCGAGATCGTACTGGCCCCGGATCATGAAGATCACGAAGAGGGGTGTCACCAGGATGCGCAGCAGCGTGATGAGATTGGGGACGTTGAGGATCATATCGCGGCCAATACCTATTGATTATCCATTATCTGCGAAAACCTGCGTCATCCGCGGAAAAAAAGGTGGTTTTGCGGGTAGCCGGGAAAATCTTCACTCCTCCCGCAGCGCAGGTCGGGCAGGCGCCAGGTCGATGCGGAAGGCGTTGTCGGACTCCTGGAAGACGCGCAGGGTATAGCCCTCCTTGGGTTGGCGCACCAGCGCTTCGGCGAAGTCGCCCGCCGTGCCCCGGTAGGCCACGCTGAGGGTCGTTTGATTGGGCAGGATTTCGCTGATCTGAACATCTTCCACCCCGGTCATGCCGGCCAGGTTGCCGCGGAAGAGCACGAAGCTGGCAAGATGGTCGCTTCCCGCGACACGGAGCGACAAGGTGGTTGTCGATCCTTTCGCCCTTGCCAGGATACCGGCCGCGCGCAGCCGGTCCGTGATCATCTCGCCGGAAACCTTGGCCTGCACCAGCACGCGATAGGTGTTGTCCCGGCGGTTTTCGGCGAGGACCTTGTAATACTGGATAAACTTGTCGGCCTGATTGTAGATCACGGTGTCGATGGCCGCAAACTGCCCGATCAGCACCTCCAGGCTGATCAGCTCGGCGGTCATCTGCTCCACGGCGATCCGCTTGCCGTCGCTGATGGCCTTTTCCTTGGCGGTGTTGAGGCCGGCCTGCGTGACGGCACTGGTGCCCGCAACGACATAGGTTTTGGAAACCGGCGGATTCGACTGGCCGGCCGCCTGGGGGGTACCCATGACCAGGAGTGCGAAAACCGAAAGTAAGGCCCACCCTATCCGGACACATTTGACATCCATGCCGTGAAACCTCCTCAGAATCTTGAACGGGTTGATCGGTGACCCCGGCGCCGCACTTCAGGCGCGGCGCTGGAGCGTGAAATCGGCCAGGTCGTTGAGAATCTCCGTGGTCGGCGACGGTGTGAAAAAAGCCAAGGCCTCCTTGGCCGTCCGGACATGCGCACGCGCCTTCGCCCGGGTGTAGGCCAAGCCCCCATGGCGGTCGAGCATGGCCTTCAGGGCCTCGAAATCCTCCGCGGTAAAGTCCGGATTTTGGATGATCGCCGCCATGCGCCTACGGTCTTCGGGGTCGGCCGCCTGCAGGGCGGCGATCACCGGCAGGGTCAGCTTGCCCTCCCGCAGGTCGGCCCCGGCTTGTTTGCCGAGCACCGCCGTATCGGAAGTGTAGTCGATGAGGTCGTCGGCCATCTGGAAAGCCAGGCCCAGGTTGGCGCCATAGCGGGCCAGGGCTTCGGTCTGGTCGGAAGGGGCGCCGGCCAGCAGGGCCGCCGAGCGGCAGGCGCCCTCGAAGAGGACCGCGGTTTTGCGCCGGATGACTTCCCGGTACTCGCCCTCGGTGAGCGCAAGATCCCCCTTGCGGCTGAGCTGGTGGATTTCGCCCTGGGACATGTCTTCCGTTATGCCGGCCACCACTTTGATAATGTCGATGTTGCCGGTGCCGGCGGCCAGGCTCAAGGCCCGCGCCAGCAGGAAATCCCCCACCAGTATGGTGGTCGCGTTCCCGTAGACGGTGTGCGCCACGGGCCGGCCGCGGCGCATCGCGGCCTCGTCGATGAGGTCGTCGTGCAGCAGGGTCGCGGCATGCAGGTACTCCAGGGAAACCGAAAAGGTCGTGTCGTAGCTGCCCTGGTAGCCGCACATGCGGGCGGCCAGCACGAGCAGAAGCGGCCGCAGCCGCTTGCCGCCGCTGAAGAGAATGTGGCCGGCCACCTCGCGCACCAGGGGCAGGTGGGGGGTGAGGTGGGCTTCCAGCTCCGTTTCGATGGCCGCCAGGTCGTCTGTGACCAGCGCAAGAATGCGGGACTTCAGATCGCTCATAGGGTCTGTCCTACCAGATCGTATTCCAGGGTGTCCACAATCCGGGCCCGCACAAAATCGCCCGGGGCCGGATTTTCACCATGCCGTGGTTCGGTGTGCACGTAGGTCAGGCCGTCCACTTCCGGCGCCTGGCGCATGGTCCGGCCGATAAAAAGCCCTGGTTCGGGCGAGCTCTCCAGGAGAACGTCCTGGATCGTGTCGAGATAGGTGCGGTTGCGCATTTCGGAGATGCCCTTCTGCTGTTCCATGAGCGCATCCCGCCGCCGGCGGGCGATGGCCGCCGGAACATGGTCCGGCAGGCGATGGGAGGCCAAATCCTCGGCATCCGAGTAGGTAAAGACGCCCAGATGGTCGAAGGGGACGGTCCGAATAAATTGTTGCAGCTGCTCGAACTCCCGATCGGTTTCGCCGGGGAAGCCGACAATCACGGTGGTGCGCAGGGCCGCCTGCGGTATGGCCGCCCGGATATAGCCAACCCGCTCCGCGATGCGCTCCGGATCGTAGGGCCGCCCCATGCGTTTGAGCAGGGCGGGGCTGACGTGCTGGATCGGGATATCGAAATAGGGGCACAGGTTCGGCCGGGCGGCGACGGTTTGCACGATCTCGTCGCTGAGGCTTTCCGGGTGCCCGTACATGAAGCGCACCCAGCGCCGGCCGGCCACGGCGCTGAGTTCCCGCAGCAGGGCGGCCAGGGTTTCGCCGGCAGATCGGTCCCGCCCGTAGCGGGTGGTTTCCTGCCCCACCAGGACCACCTCCTGGACGCCGGCCCGAAAGAGGGTTCGGGCTTCCGCCACAACCGCGTCCAGGGGGCGGCTTTTCTGGCGCCCCCTCAGCCGCGGGATGATGCAGAAGGTGCAGTGCCGGTCGCAGCCTTCGGCAATCTTCAGATAGGCCATGGGCCCGGGGGACCGCCGGCGGGGGGTGTCGGCGGTCTGGGGCGCGAGGTCGTCCGGGTCCGGCAGGAGGCAGGCCGCCGGCCCGGTGGCTGCGGCTTCGAGGGAGGCCACGATTTGGTCATAGGCTCCGGTCCCCAGAAAAAGGTCGGCCTCCGGCAGGGCCTCGCGAACGGCTTCGCGGTAGCGCTCGGGCAGGCAGCCGGCCACGATGAGACGCCGGCAGCGGCCCGTTTCCTTGCAGGCGGCGGCGGCCAGAATGGTATCGATGGATTCGTTGGCCGCATCCTCGATGAAGCAGCAGGTATTGATCACGATGGCTTCGGCCGCATCCGGATCCTCCACCATGACATGGCCGGCCTGCGCCAGGCGTCCGGCCATGATTTCGCTGTCGACCTGATTGCGGGCGCAGCCCAGATTGATGATGTGAACGTCCATAAGACCGTCGTTTCTCTGCGGAGCCCGCCGGCTAGTCCACCGTCCGGAACCCCCGGGAGGGGTGATCGTGAAAGCGGCCCTGGTCGTCGCGGGTGATGATCAGGGCCTCCACGCCCTCGAGTCTGTCGATCAAGGCGATTCCCGGAGTTGTCCCCATGACCATCAGGGCCGTGGCCAGTCCGTCGGCCAGGGCGCAGGTATCCGCCGTAACCGACACACTGACCACGCCGTTGTCCACCGGATGCCCGGTGCGTGGATCGATGACATGGGAATAGTGCCGGCCATCGATTTCGATAAAATTACGGTAGTCGCCGCTGGTGGCAAAGGCGCGGTCCTGCAGGGTCACGACCCGGTAGACGGCGTCGAAGGGGGTGCCCGCATCGGGTTCGTTGATCCCGATGCGCCAGGGGTTGCCGTCGATGCGGACCCCGGCGGCATAGACTTCGCCACCGATTTCCACCAGGTAGTCGGTGAACCCTTCCGCGCGAATGAGCGCGGCCACGGCATCCACGCCATAGCCCTTGGCCACCGAAGCCAGATCCAGGGTCACCGAAGCCAGGCGCTTGCTCAGGTGGCCCTCCGGATGCATCACGATATGCTCAAAGCCCACCTGCGCCAGCAGGTGCCGTATGGTTTGCGCATCGGGGACCCGTTCCAACACCCGCCGGCTTCGCCCGAAGCCCCACACATCGATCAACGGATCCAGGGTGCCGTCCCAGGCGCCGTCGGTGATGCGGTGCAGCTGCCGCGAAATCGCCATCACCCTCTGGAAGTCGTCCCCTATGGGAAAGACGGTGTCTGCGCGTTGCAGGCGATTGAAGCGGCTGATCTCGCTGTCGGGACGATAGGTGGACATGCTGGCTTCGATGTCCGCCAGCCGGGCATCGACGGCCTGCTGCAAGGCGGCGGCCCCGGTGAAAAAGCCGCCGATCACGGTGATGTGATAGCGGGTGCCCATGGTGCTGCCGGACAGTTTGATTTCCCGGCGGTCCTGGCAGCCGGGCAAACAAAGGCACAGCACCACCAAAAGCCCGGCCAGGCACATGCGGCCGGACCGGGGGATTGAACCGCGGTGGTGAGGGGTGGGCAGCAGCATGACGTTGTACGGTCCGGAGGTTGGCCGGGGCATGCCGGCCACGATCGTTTTCTGCCGACGGCTTCCGCTCAACAGATGCGCGGCAATTGTTCGCCGGTCAGCATGTCCACCATGCGCCGGCCGCCGATGCGGGTTTCCATGACCACCTGGCCGGGATGCTCGGCGGTGACCTCCCCGATGATGCAGGCCTCCTTGCCGTAGGCGTCCGAGCGCATCGCCGCCAGGACGGCGTCCGCGTCGTCCGCCGCCACAAAGGCCAGCAGTTTGCCCTCGTTGGCCACATAGAGGGGATCGAACCCCAGCAGTTCGCAGACCCCGGCCACGGTGTCGCGCACCGGGAGACGGCTTTCCTGCAGCACGATGCCGGCGCGGGAGCTTTCCGCGATTTCGTTCAGGGTGGTTCCCACGCCCCCGCGGGTGGGGTCCCGCAGCACATGCACCTTGTTGCTGGCCGCAAGGATCCTGGCGACCATGTGGTTCAACGGCGCCGAGTCGCTTTGCAGCGCACCGTCGAAGGACAGCCCCTCGCGCTGGGTCAAAATCGTCATGCCGTGATCGGCCATGGTGCCGCTCAGGATGACCCGGTCGCCGGGTTGGGCGGCGGTACTGCCGATGTGCACGTGATCGGGGATCAGGCCGATCCCCGAGGTGTTGATGAACAATCCGTCGGCAGCCCCCTTGGGGACCACCTTGGTGTCGCCGGTGACCACCGTGACGCCGGCCGCGGCCGCGGCCCGGCGGATGCTTTCCAGAATCCGCTGCAGGTCCGCCATGGGAAAGCCTTCTTCGATGATCAGGGCCAGGCTGATGAACAGCGGCCGGGCGCCGCACATGGCCACGTCGTTGACCGTGCCGTTGACCGCCAGTTCGCCGATGTCGCCCCCCGGGAAAAAGAGGGGGGTGACCGTGAAGGTATCGGTGGAAAAGGCCACCCGCTGGCCCCCTTCGAGGGTCAGAATGGCCCCGTCGTTGAGATCGGAAAGGATGGGGTTGGCGAAAAGCGGGACCAGCAGCTCGGCGGTCAGACGATGGGCGATTTTGCCGCCGCTGCCATGATCCAGTGAGATCCGTTCGGTGGTCATCAGGCGTTCCTTGTCGTTGCCGTGCATCAGGAGGGGTTCTGTCCGTGAAAGCGGTAGTAGGCGGCGCAGGTTCCCTCGCCGGAGACCATGCAGGGGCCGATGGGGTTTTCCGGCGTGCAGGCCGTGCCGAAAAGCCGGCATTCGGGCGGTGTCCTGGCCCCGATCAGGATCTCCCCGCAGGCGCAGCCGGGGGGTTCCCGGGATTCCGGGACCTCCACCGGGAGCTGGACGGCGGCATCATGGGCGGCAAAGGCCGGGCGGATTTGCAGACCGCTGCCCGGGATCGTGCCAATGCCGCGGAAGACGGCGTCCACCGGCTCGAAAACCGTTTCCATGATGGCGCGGGCCTTGGGATTGCCGTTGTCGGCGACGGCCCGGCGGTAGGCATTGGCCAACCGGGGTGTGCCGTTTTCCACCTGTTCGGCGAGCTGGCGCACGGCTTCCAGGATGTCCGCCGGTTCGAAGCCGGCCACCACGCTCGGCACCTGATAGGCATCGAAGAACGGGCGGTAGGCCGCGAGCCCCAGAATGACCGAAACATGACCGGGCAGGAGAAAGCCGTCGATGTTGACCCGCTCGTTTTGCATGAGCGCCTCCAGCGCCGGAGGAACCGTTTTATGGGCACAGGCCACCAGAAAATTGGAAACCTCCGCCTGCCGGGCCGCCAGGATCGAGGCCGCGATGGTGGGGGCGGTGGTTTCGAAGCCCACCCCCAGAAAAACGACATTCCGGTCGGGATGGGCCTGGGCGATCTGAAGGGCGTCGAAAGCCGAGTAGACGATGCGGATGTCGCGTCCGGCCGCTTTTTCCTTCTGGAGGCTGGAGTGGGTTCCCGGGACGCGCATCAAATCGCCGAACGTGGTCACGATGGTGTTCGCGACCCGGGCGTAGGCGATGAAGGCATCGATTTCCGGCTGGGCCGTGACGCACACCGGGCAGCCGGGCCCCGACAGCAGGTGGATGGTTTCGGGGAGCACCGAACGGATCCCATGCCGGAAAATGGACATGGTATGGGTGCCGCACACCTCCATCAGGTGGATCGGCCGCCGGCTGGTGCGGTGGATGGCCTCGATCAAGCGGCGGGCCAATTGGGGGTCCCGATAGGCTTCCTGATGCTCCATGGTTATATCACAATGATTCCGGTTGCCTTGGCCGGCGGTGGCGCCATGGCCAGCCAAAGGTTAAAAAACACTATTCATAGTCAAAAAGGGGCGATCCGACAAGACGAAAGTTCAGTCGAGGGCTCCCTGGTCCAGAAGGGTGCCGGCCACCACGGCCTGCCCCAGGGCAATACCGCCGTCGTTGGGGGGGACCAGCCGCTGGGTGTAAACGGAAAAGCCGGCTGAAGACAGGGCGTGGGACAATTCCTGCAGCAAGAGGGCATTCTGGAACACGCCCCCGCTCAGCACCACGCGATCCAGGCCGGTCCGGCGCTGCAGGTGGCCGCAGAGTGCGGTAAACAGGCGCACCAGGGTGGTGTGAAACCTTCGGCTGATGCGGGCGGGCGCCTCGCCCTGCTGAAGGTCGGCGACAACGCCGGCAATGATGGGCGCCGTGGGAATCACGATGGGGGTTGTGTCCTGCCAGGCGACCTCGTAATGGCCCGCTTCCCCGGCGGCGGCACACATTTCCAGTTCCATGGCGGCCTGGCCCTCGAAGGCCACGGTGTGCCGCAGGCCGAGCAGGGCGGCAACGCCGTCAAAGAGCCGGCCCATGCTCGACGTGCGGGGAGCATTGATCCCCTGGGTCGCCATGCGCTCGATGATCTCGGCCTGGTGCGGATCGACGTGGGACAAAAAGGCGATGTCCAGGTCCCGGTAGCCTTCCCCGAAGGTCTGCCCCAGGTAGCTCAGCGCCATGCGCCAGGGAGCCCGGATGGCGGCGGCGGCACCGGGCATGGGCAGTGGCTCCAGAAACGCGGCCCGCTCGTAGCCGCCGGCCTCCGCCAGGAGGACTTCACCGCCCCAGATCGTGCCGTCCGGTCCGTAGCCGGTGCCGTCGAAGGCCAGCCCGATCACCCGGCCGTCCAGGTGGTTTTCCGCCATGGCGCTGACGATGTGGGCATGGTGGTGCTGGACCTGAAGGACCGGCAGCGCCGTCTGCTCCTGGGCGTAGCGGGTACTGAGGTAGTCGGGATGCAGGTCGCAGGCGATGGCCCGGGGATGGATCTCGAGCACCTGCCGGAGGTGGGCCACGGTGGCCTGGAAGGCTTCATAGGTGGCCAGGTTTTCCAGATCGCCGATGTGTTGGCTGACAAAGGCGCGGTCCTCCTTGACGAGGCAGACCGTATTCTTGAGTTCGGCTCCGGCGGCCAGCACCGGCGGCAAGGGCCGGCGCAGAAACACGGGTGTCGGCACATACCCCCTGGAGCGGCGGATGAATTGCACCGTGCCGGCGGCTTTGCGCACGATGGAGTCGTCGCAGCGCAGGTAGATGTCGCGGTCGTGCACCAGGAAATCGTCGGCAATCCCGGCCAGGCGTGTCAGGGCTTCGTCGTTGGCAATGGTGATGGGCTCTTCGCTCAGATTGGCGCTGGTCATGACCAGGGCGGCAAACCGGTTTTCGAGCAGTAGATAGTGCAGCGGGGTGTAGGGCAGCATGACGCCGAAATAGCGGTTGTGGGGGGCGGCGGAAGCGGCAATCGTATGGCCGGCCCGCTTTTCCAGCAGCAGGATCGGCCGCTGGGGCGAGGCCAGAACGGCCATTTCGTCCTCGTCCAGATGGGCGAAGCGGCGGATCTGGTCCACATCCCGGGCCATCAGGGCCAGCGGCTTTTCCTCGCGGTGCTTGCGTCGGCGCAGGCGCTGCACGGCGGCTTCGTTTTCGGCATCCACGGCCAGGTGGAAACCGCCGAGCCCCTTGATGGCGGCGATGCGGCCGGCCGCGAGCCGTGCGATGACCTCCGCCACCGGATCTTCGGCGGCCACCGGCTCTCCATCGGCCGTCAACAGGGTGACCCGCGGACCGCATTCGGGGCAGGCATTGGGCTGGGCATGAAAGCGGCGGTCGGCGGGGTCGTCGTATTCCGCCTGGCAGCGGGCGCACATGCGAAAGGGCGCCATGGAGGTCTTGGGGCGGTCGTAGGGAAGACCGGCAATGATCGTATAGCGCGGGCCGCAGTTGGTGCAGTTGATAAAGGGGTAGCGGTAGCGGCGATCCCGGGGGGCGCGCATTTCTTTGAGGCAATCCGCGCACACGGCCACGTCCGGGGATATCAGCACGGAGGCACCGGCTTCCTCCGCGCTGCTGGCGACGATTTGGAAGGTTTCGAACCCCTCGGGCGCGGCGTCGCGGACTTCGACCGCAATGATCTGGGCCAAGGGGGGCGCGTCGGCGGAAATGCGGGCCACGAAGGCCTCAACGGCCTGCGGCGGGCCCTCCACATGGATGTGGACGCCGGAGGAGGTGTTGGCCACATGGCCGCCGAGGTGGCCGCGGCCAGCGAGCTGGAAGATATAGGGACGGAAGCCGACCCCCTGGACGATGCCCTTGACCTGGATGCGTTTCGCCGCAAGGGACGGTGGTGCCGCGGCCCCTGAAAATCGGGCGGACCGGTATGCTTCAGCCGTTGGCCGCCGCATCGGCGTCGTCGTCCTCCACCAGCAGCTGGGCGGCCTCCCTCAGGTAGCGCAGGGATTCCTGAGCGGTGGCCTCGTCGATTTTCTGGATGGCAAATCCGGCGTGCACGATCACCCAGTCGCCCACGCGGGGCTCTTCGAGCAGCAGCAGGCTGGCCTTCCGGCTGACCCCGGCCACATCGATGACGCCCATCTGGTCGTTGATTTCAATGATTTTCGAAGGGATGGCAAGGCACATTCAGGCACTCCTTTTTCGGCAGCTCACACCCAGTCGACCCAGCTCCTGGATCACGCGGCCCATCATATCGTCCACCCGGTCGGCCACGGCGGGGGTCATTTCCACACTGTGGGTGGTGATGTCCTGGGGTTCGACCCCTAGCACCACCGTGGTTTCAGGGACTTTGTCGATGGCCTGGCAGAGGGTCAGGGTTTCCAGGAAATCGGTCTGGTGCAGCGAGTTTTTCAAGAGAATCCGTTCGGGCAGCTCTTCTTTCTCCAGGCGGTAGAGCGTGCCCGGCGCCGCTTTGTTTTTCACGGCATCCACCACGATGAGATGGCGGGCTTCGGCGATTACGCCCAAAAGATTGATCCCCAGAACGCCGCCGTCAACGATGGAAACGTTTTCGGGGAAATCGTAGGTGTCGTAAAGCTTTTCGATGACCCGGACCCCGAAGCCTTCGTCGGTGAGGAGAATGTTGCCGATACCCAATACGATGATCTTCGAAGCGGATGCTGATTCAACCGTCATATCTTGCGATCCTTCCTGAAAGGCGTGTCGGGCACCTATAGTACGGATTGGTGCGTCATGCAAGCTCGTGTCCGTCCAGAAGGGGCATCTTTTGGCCCCTGGCGGCGTTCTCACCTCCCGTCGGTCCTCGGCGTAGCCGGGCTACGCCTGCGGGCGCCGGTCGGCTGCGGCCTTGCCAGGGACCAAAAGCTACCCCTTCTGGACGGACACTTTTGGGATGGGTCAGAAGGGTCATCTTTTGGCCCCTGGCGGCGTTCTCACCTCCCGTCGGTCCTCGGCGTAGCCGGGCTACGCCTGCGGGCGCCGGTCGGCTGC
>CAYMQN010000131.1:0-10716 GCA_964392545.1 uncultured Desulfobacteraceae bacterium | reverse complement strand
GGCGGCAATTCAAGCAGTTCAATGGTTCTGGACTCCCGCGTTCGCGGGAGTGACGGCCGAGTGGTCGGGGGCCTTTTTACGCGATCAACATGCTTTGGGAAGAAAAGAAGGGGGCTTTCAGTGAAAGCCCCATTATATTTTATCGAGAGACAGGACGAAAGGGGATGTTGCTGAGGTTGATTGTCATCCTGGATGACATCGGATCTATTTTGTCATCCCCGTGAAAACGGGGATCCAGTCATTTATATGGCGCCTGGACTCCCACCTGCGCGGGAGCTACTGCGGACAGGCCCGCCCGCGTTCGCAGGAGTGACGGCTTAGCGGCACTTTGCGATGCCATCAAGTTTAAAACGGGGTGCGAATCGGCGTCCAGGGGTCGATGCCCGTTTCGGATTTGACCACCAGGGCCGTGGCGGTATTGTCTTCGGTGTGCAACACCAGGAGCGATCCCAATTTCTGGGGGAGGAGCGGAACGGTCTTTGTGCCGGCGCCGGTGTCGAGGCGTGTTTCCTCCTGGATGTAGATCGTGTAGTACTGGCCAACCTCCACCCCGTCGATCTCGCCCTTGTCGATGAAAGCCGTGCGATCCTGGGCGATCAGCCGGTGGTGGTCTTCCGTGGCGATGAGTTTGCCTTCCAGGCCGGGTACGCTTTCCTTGATCTCGAATTCGGCCGGCCGTTGGAGATAGGGGGTCACCTTGTCGCCGACTTCGAAGGCGCGGAAGGTTTTCTCCACCGTGCCGACTGCCATGTCCGGGGTCATCTGGGTAATCTCCACCACGGCCAGAAGATAATGCTGGACCCCGATGAAGGCCCTGGTTTCATTGTCCCGGATATCCCGCAGGGTGCGGTAGACCGTGTATTTCTCCCCTATTGCAAAATCGTGGCCGGGCTCCGCCGCGATGTAGACCTCGTCGAAATCGCTGAGAAGGGTTTTGGCGCGCTTGACATCGACGACGATGCCGCTGGGGGCGAGCTCCGGGGTGCGGATGAAGCCGACCGCATCCATATCCTGGTACGTAAACAGCCTCCCGGTCCGGTCGGGCGGGGCCGCCGCTTCCTGAACGCGGCTTACATCCGAACGGCGGTAGAGTTTGATGCGGTCGCCGGGATAGATCAGGTGAGGATTGGTGATCTGTTGGTTTTCGTTCCACAGGTCCGGCCACAGCCAGGCTGAATCCGAGAATTGACGGGAGAGGTCCCAGAGCGTGTCGCCGGGCTGGACAATGTAATAGATACCGGTTTCCGTCTCGATGATATGGTCTTCGATGTTCTCCGCCGCAAGGGCGGACACCGGCGGGATCGATACCTGAATCGATACAAGGGTGACCAACATCAAAGCTCCGAGCAGCATTCGGAGTGGGAGTGCGGTTTTCATGGATCGCTCCGATTTCCGTTAAGAGTTGAGGAACTGGCTTATTTATCCATAAAAATAAGGATGCTATCTACACTCCCATCATTATCGTCCAGCCTCCCAATTGTCAAGCGATCTGGCCGCCCGCCAAAGGAAAAACCCCCTGCCCGGTAAGGCAGGGGGTTTTACTTGCATCATGGTGTCGCGAAGGGAAGATGAGCGTATTTACATCATGCCGCCCATGCCCCCCATACCGCCCATGCCGCCGCCCATGCCGCCCATTCCTGCAGCAGCGGCACCGGCGTCGCCCTTTTCTTCGGGCTTTTCGGCAATCATGGCCTCGGTGGTGAGCATCAGGCCGGCAACACTGCCCGCGTTCTGCAGCGCGAAACGGGTTACCTTGGTGGGGTCGATAACGCCGGCTTCGATGAGATTTTCGTACACTCCGGTGTCAGCGTTGAAGCCCATGGCATCTTTGAGGTTCTTGACCTTGTCGATGACCACGGAGCCTTCCGCCCCGGCGTTGTTGGCAATCTGGCGCAGGGGTTCCTCCATGGCGCGTATGACAACGTCGACGCCGAGCTTCAAATCCCCCTTGACCTTGCCGCGGGTCTTGTCCAGCGCGTCCAGGCAGCGGACGAGTGCAACGCCGCCACCCGGCACGATGCCTTCTTCCACGGCCGCGCGGGTTGCATTCAGGGCATCTTCCACGCGCGCCTTCTTTTCTTTCATTTCGGTTTCGGTGGCTGCCCCGACATTGATCACGGCAACGCCCCCGATCAGCTTGGCCAAACGCTCCTGGAGTTTCTCCCGATCGTAATCGGAAGTGGTTTCCTCGATCTGGGCACGGATTTGTTTGACGCGGCCCTCCAGCGCACTGCGGGATCCGGCCCCGTCGACGATGGTGGTGTTGTCCTTGTCGATATTGATCCGCTTGGCCTTGCCCAGATCGGCAATGCTCATATTCTCGAGCTTGATGCCGAGGTCCTCGGAAACCACCTGCCCGCCGGTCAGAATGGCGATGTCTTCGAGCATGGCCTTGCGGCGGTCGCCGAAGCCCGGTGCTTTGACGGCCGCAACCTGCAGGGTGCCGCGCAGCTTGTTGACCACCAGGGTCGCCAGGGCTTCACCATCGACATCTTCGGCGATGATCATGAGGGGTTTGCCCATCTTGGCAACCTGCTCCAGCACCGGCAAAAGGTCCTTCATGTTGCTGACCTTTTTCTCGTTGATCAGGATGTAGGGATCCTCGAGGGAAGCGACCATCTTCTCGGGATCGGTCACAAAATAGGGGGAAAGATAGCCGCGGTCGAACTGCATGCCCTCGACCACGTCCAGGTTGGTTTCCATTCCCTTGGCTTCCTCGACCGTGATGACCCCTTCCTTGCCGACCTTGTTCATGGCTTCGGCAATGATGTTGCCGATGGTTTCATCGTTGTTGGCCGAGATGGTGCCGACCTGCGCGATCTCACGCTGGTCCTTGGTCTGCTTGCTCATCTTGTGCAGTTCTTTGACCGCTGCATCGACGGCCGTATCGATACCGCGCTTGATGGCCATGGGGTTATGGCCGGCGGCAACGAGTTTCTGACCCTCTTCGTAGATCGACCGGGCCAGAACGGTGGCGGTGGTGGTTCCGTCGCCCGCCATGTCGCTCGTCTTGCTGGCGACTTCCTTGACCATTTGCGCGCCCATGTTTTCGAACTTGTCTTCGAGTTCGATTTCCTTGGCTACCGTCACGCCATCCTTGGTCACCGTGGGCGAACCCCAAGACTTGTCGATGACCACATTGCGCCCTCTGGGCCCCAGGGTTACCACCACTGCATCGGCAAGCGTTCGAACACCTCTCAGCATGGCCTCGCGGGCTTTCATGTCGTACTTGATCAATTTTGCCATTTTTGTCTAACCTCCGTATGTTTCGATAATTTATTCGATGATGCCTAGAATATCGTCTTCCCGCATAATCAGGTATTCTTCGCCTTCCACCTTGACTTCGGTGCCGCCGTACTTGCTGAAAAGCACTCGGTCGCCCTTTTTGACTTCAAGGGGCATCCGGTTGCCGTCGTCTCCCAGGCGTCCGTTACCAACCGCAACCACCTTCCCCTCGGCCGGCTTTTCTTTGGCCGTATCCGGGATAATGATCCCGCCCTTGGTTTTGGTTTCTTCTTCCATCCGTTGTACCAGAACTCGATCGTTTAGCGGTCTGATCTTCATCTCTTACCTGTCTCCTTTTGGTTCTTGGAATATATTAAAATGACCTTGCAACCGGAGCCGGAAGTCACGGCGGCGAAACCCGCTTCCGCCGCCTGAAAACCGGCTCAAACCGGACTATACCATCTCTCTGGAATGGCCCCCGAAACCGAGTGACGATGCTGTCGAATGCCATTGTTCACCCCGTCCAACCAGAGCATTTGGTCCCAACCTCTTCGGCATTGATGTCTGATGGTTCAGTGCTACCGCAATTGTGTACCGTGAATACGGCTAATCGGCAGAATTGCCGGAAGTTGAACTGCCGGATGCGGAATTCGTGTCTGCTTTTTTGGATTGTTTATCGCTTGCCGTCGCGGATGCTGAAGCTGAATCGGTCGCAGGCTTTTTGGCGTAGTCGGTAACGTACCAACCGCTGCCTTTGAGATGGAAACTGGTATTGGATATGAGTTTCCGGAGGCTTCCGGAGCAATGCCGGCATTTTTTGAGCGGCTTGTCGGAAAATTTTTGCAGCGCCTCTTCGATTTGGCCGCACTGGCTACACTCATATTCGTACAGGGGCATTTTTACGACCTCCAAAAAAAATGTTCGTGCCTGCTTCGGTGCCCAACGACGACCCCCGACTGCGGAAAACTGCTAAATAATAGTCAGCCAAAAGTTGTTGTCAAGGGGACCCAAACGATAAACAAACAGCGTGGTGAGGAATTTTTAAAAATGCGCTCAGGCAGGGCCGCGAAGACGATCGAAATCGTTTCGCCAGTGGGCGTAGAAGCGGAATACGGCGGCCATTCCGGGGATGCGCACCGGTTCCAGAATTTCATGGGTCTTGTCATGAACCCGGACCTCCTCCAGGTGCCGTTCCTCGTCGGTGGCGTCGAAGCGCTGCAGGAATTTGGTAAAGCGCACGATGTGGATCAGTTCGTGGGTGATGATATAAAGGCTGAAAGGCGACAGGCGCAGCGCCGGGGACCGATCCAGGGTTTCGAGGATGGCATGGTCCTGGAGGCAAATTTTATAGAAATCGAACGCCTCCGATTTGAGATCGGCATCGGCCTTGCGCCCTTCGTAGCGGATGACCTGGGCGAAGGGGCCATCCACGAGTTCCGCCGGGGCAAGGTCCACCGCGGTTCGGACATCGTATTTGCGACGCAGCCATTGGGCGGCGGAAAGCTTGTAGTGATTGCTGACCAACTCCTCGGCCAAGGCCACGGCATCATTGATACGCAGAATCTGTTCGGAATGGAATCGCCGCGCCGTCATCTTGCCGTCGCTTTGGGAGCTCACAGACAATGCCATATCAGTGCCCATCCATCTCTGAATGGACACTATCTCCGGATTTCTATTTAAGGCGTGCCCATCCGCGCCCTTGCCAGCTGGTGCGGGGGGCGAATCGATACGGATAACCATTTGATTTGCCTTAATATCATATTCCGGTCGACTTGACAAAAAAAACTGGACACCCTATTTTGAATAGTGCTATAAAGTTTTTTTTAATTTCAATCGCCAACAAGCAAAAGGGAGGTGATCCTTTGGGCAGCGTCATCAAAAAACGCCGAAAAAAAATGCGTAAACATAAACACAGGAAATTGCTGGCCCGGACGCGGCACCAGAGAAGAAAGGGCAGGTAGCCCCTCCCCGGCCCGATTTCCGTTGCGCAGCGAAAGCCCCTGGCACGATCGCTCAGGGGCTTTCGCTGTTTGCGCCTACCGGGCGGGGCGCGACAGCCCCTTCATGTATTGGAGGAACTCGGAGTCGGTTGAAAGCACCAGGGTGCTGTCGCTGTCCAGGGTCTCGCTGTAGACTTCCATCGTCTTCAAGAAGGAATAGAATTCGGGGTCGACGCCGAAGGCGCGGGTATAGATGTCGGCCGCCTCGGCATCCGCCTTGCCCATGATTTCCTCGGCGGTGCGGTAGGCTTCCGATTCGATCTGCTTGAGGTCCCTTTCCCGCCGGCCCTCGATCTTGCGGGCCTCGCCGATCCCTTCGGATCGAAATTTTTCCGCGATCTGCTTGCGTTCGGCGATCATGCGGTCATAAACCGAATTGCGCACCTGGTCCACATAGTTCACCCGCTTGATCTTGACGTCGACCAGCTCGATGCCGAATTTCTCCAGCTTCGGCAGGGCCTCCCTCAATATCTCCAGCATGATCTGCTCACGGCCCGTCATAATGGTGGTCGATACGCGCTTGTCTTCCGGGTCGATCTCACCGATGCCGACCTCGTAGGTGTCCAGCTCGCGGTTGCTCCTGCGCACGGTTTCGATGAGGCTGTAGCTGGTGACCGCATTGCGCACGGCCGGGTCGATGATTTCGTTGAGACGCTGCTGGGCCGTGAAGAGTGTATCCACCGTCTGCTTGAACTTGACGGCGTCCGTAATGCGCCAGCGGGCGAAGGCGTCCACCCAGATATAGGTCTTCTCGAGGGTCGGGATCTGGCCGGGGTCGCCGTCCCAGTAGAGCAGGTTCTTGGGATACTTGTTGACGGTGTCTATGAACGGCAGCCGGAAATTGAGGCCGGGGTCGGTGATCGGATTCTTGATGATCCTTCCGAAGCGCGTCACGACGACCTGCTCGGTTTCATCGACCACGAACGCCGAGGTATAGGCCACGGCGGCGACAATAAAGGCCGCGATGAGGAGATATGTAAGTTTATTGTTCATTACCCGCACCTATTCTCTGTTTGAGCGTGTTCTGGTTTAGATTGAGCAATGGCAGGACATTGCCTTGCTTGTCGTCCAGGATATATTTGGGGCCGAGCCGGGGAAGCAACTCCTGGAGGGTTTCCAGGTAGATGCGCCGCCGGGTGACGTCCTTGGCCTGGGCATACTCCGCGTAGATGGAAGAAAAACGGGAGGCATCGCCCTGGGCGCGGTTGACCCGCCTGAGGGCATAGCCCTCGGCCTCGCTGATGACGCGATCAGCATCGCCCCGGGCGGCGGGGATGGCCTTGTTGTAAGCCTCCCTGGCCTGGTAAATCGTCTGCTCTTTTTCCTGGGTGGCCTGATTGACCTCGTTGAAGGAGGGCTGAACCGGGCCGGGGACATTGGTGCGCTCCATTTCGATGGTCACGATCGTGATGCCGGCCTGGGCGTTGTCGATCTCGCCCTGGAGGACTTGCATGGCCTCCACCGCAATCTCATTGCGTTTGGTGATGACTTCGTTGATGCTGCGGTCGCCGACCACCAGCCGCATGGCCGCCTCCGACATGTCCCGCAGCAATTGGGTTACGTTCTGGACCTTGAACAAATAGTCGTAGGGATCGTTGATGCGGTACTGGACGATCCAGGGTACCACGGCGACGTTCAGATCCCCGGTCAGCATAAGGGCTTCGTTGCTGTTTTCGCTGACCGATATCGAGCGGTCACTGCGCCCGACACGCTCCGAAGTGAAGCCGAATTCTTCCTTGAGGATGCGCCGCACCTTGACCAGCTGCGCGGATTCGATGCCGAAGGGCAATTTGAAGTTGAGCCCCGGCTGGGTCGTTTTGGTGTATTTGCCAAACCGCTGGACGACCCCCACCTCGTCCGTGTCGACGACGTACACCGAGGAATAGATGCCCAGGGCCACGATCAGCAGAAGAATAATGATGGGGCCGCCGGGGATTTTGATTTTCTTGATGTTTTTCAACACTTCGTCGACCTGGGGCGGTGTTGGACGGCGCCCCTGCTGCTGCTCCTTGAGTTTTTCCCAATCCCACGTCATTTTGTTTTTCCTGTTCGGGTGGATGATTTCAGTATCAACGCTACAAGTGGTTTCAACGCTTCGGGATCCGAAGCGTTGAAACCACTTGAATGACCGTATTTGATAACTATAAGACCTTATGCCGCCGGATCAAACCGGCTTTTGATCCCGGCTACCGCCAAAACGCAGCGCAGGTGCCTCTCTAATTAAGGTACCACTGGGGTCAAGTCAAGGGAAAACGGTTACAACATGTTGTGATAATAAGGCAAATACGATCTTCCATCCAGCCCCGCCGGCCGGCGGGGCTGGATCCGGATGGGTTTGACAGGGCATCGTGAGGGCCGCTATAAACCCTCGTAGGCCCCTGTGGTTTCAACGGCCAGTACCCTGATCAGAGGCATCTCACGCCGTGGATGAAAAACGGAACACGAAACAGACCGCTTGCCAACCGCTGGCCGATCTCCTGTCGGATCTGGTCCGGGACTGCCGAAGTCGTGCCGGTACCAGTGCCCGTGCCGTATGGGAGTTCTGGGACGGTGTCGTTGGCGAAACCGTAGCCGGCAATGCCCAACCGGCCGCTTTCAAGGAGCGTCTGTTGATCGTGCATGTCAGCAGTTCGGCCTGGCTGCAGGAGCTCCATTTCCAGAAAGCCGATCTGATCCAGCGGCTCAATCGGGCCGCCGGGGCCACCGTCGTCGAAGAGATCCGATTCAAACTCGGGACCCTGCCCGCCAAGTGAACACGTCGCCACCGTCATCCGAGTGGTCCTGCGACCCATTTCTCGACGGTCGGCTGACCATCTGCCAAAGCCGCCGCGGGTATCGCTTCTCCATCGACGCCCTTATCCTGGCCCAGCATGCCGTTCCCGGCGGCCCCCGCGAGCGGATCCTGGATCTGGGTACCGGCTGCGGCATCATGCCCCTGGTCATCGCCTGGCGCTTTCCGGAAGTCCAGATCACCGGCGTTGAAATCCAGCCCGAGCTTGCCGCCCAGGCGCGTCACAATGTGACCCAAAACGGCTACCAGGCGCGCATCGCCATTCTGGAAGAGGACTACCTGCAGCTGCCTGCCGCGGCCGTTGGACCGCCCGTGGACATGGTGGTGGCCAACCCCCCGTATCGCCGGCCCCGCTCGGGACGCATCAATCCCCGGCACCAGCGCGCCCTGGCGCGGCACGAAATCGCCGTTTCGCTGGACGGCCTGGTCAAGGCCATGCGCCGCTTTCTGAAGACCGGTGGGCGCGGCTGGATGATTTACACGGTGGATCGGCTGGTGGAAGTGCTGGCAGCGCTGACGGCCCACCATCTGGAGCCGAAATATGTGCGCCTGATCCATTCCCGCCGCGATGCCCCCGCCAAGCTCTGCCTGATCAAGGTGGTCAAGGGGGCCAACCCCGGCCTGCTCGCCGGGCCGCCGTTGGTCGTCTACCGCGAGGATGGGGGGCATACCGAGGAAGTCGCCGCCATGTTGCGGCCGTGATGGGCCCCCGTGGTTTCGAACCAAGGGCATGAATCGGCATCAGGTCCCGGCTTTCGAGGCTGTGTCGCAATCCGCTTGCGTGCAAATCATGCCACGCCTGGCAGGCGGGGACCCAGGCATTTCAAGGGCTTCTGGACGTCCGCAGCCGCGGCCCGGACCCCCTATGGATTTTTACGGTGCCATCAATACCCCGAACCGGCCGAAAACGCCTCTAAGGCGTGCATCACCAGGCCGGTGATGACCTTGGGGGCGAAATAGGTCGATTTGCGCGGCATGACCCGTCCGGCATCGGCGATGCGCTGGACGGCCGCAATGGGCGTGGGCTTGACGATGAACGCCATGTCGCAGCGGCCGGAAACCACGCTGTCCACGGCCCGCCGGGCATCCTGGTCATAGCGGACGCGGTCGACATCATCCAGTTGCTCCGCAGAGATGGCCAAAAACCGGGGGAAGATGATGTCGGTGAGGAGGGTTACGTCGATGTCGCGCAATACCTCCGGCGTCGATTCCGGATAGAGGGCGGCCTTGTGCCCCGGTTCGAGCTGGAGGAGGTAGGGGGTTTGCTCGTCCCGCATGACCACCACGACGCCTTCGCCGTGCCGGGTTTGATCGAGGCCCGCCTGCAAGCGCTGCAGGGCATCCGGCGATTGTCCGAGGGGGGGCAGTTGCGTTACGCGGAAAATAGCCCCGGCGCGTTCCAGAAACGTGCGCCGGATTTCCGGATCGACGCTTGGCAGCAGCCGGTGGGCGGGCTCGATGATGAGGCCGGGATCCTGAATGCTGCTCAGATACATGAGGATATAGTTGGCGGGATGCGCTTCCGGCAGCCCGCCTTGGTCCGCCGCCAGCGTGTCGCGATAGGCCAGGGCCGTCTCGTAGCGATGATGGCCGTCGGCAATGAACAGGGTCTGTCGGGCCGCCTGATCGGCGGCCAGGCGGTGCAGGGCCGGGTCGCTGACCACCCACATGCGGTGGCGGTGCCGATGGCCGTCCTGGAAGTCAATGGTCGGGGCGGAGGCCGTCGCCCGGGCCACGAGCCGCGGGAGCATGGCATCGGGGTCGGAAAAGAACCCGAAGACGGGGCTGAGGTTCGCCCGACAGGCCCGCATGAGCGACAACCGTTCCGATTTGACCTTCGAATAGGTGCGCTCATGGGGCAGGATGCCCCCGCGTTCGAAGGGCTCCAGACGAACACCGGCCATGAGGCCCCAGCGGGTGACGGGTGTGCCCCCGGATGCGAATGTGGTGGCGGCCAGATAAAGGGCGGGTTGGGCCTCCTGGATCAAGACACCTTCCGCCAGCCACCGGCGCAGGTAGTTCCCCGCACGGGTATGGGGGTTGTTTTCCGGGCCATCGCCCGGCTCCGCCTGTCCCAGCTCCAGTCGAACAACATTGAAAGGGCTGCGCGCATGGAGTTCCGCTTGGGCGCTTGGGGAGATGACATCGTAGGGCGGACTGACGACATCCGCCAGTGAGGCGATCTGCTCGGGGTTGTACCGGATGCCCCTGAAGGGGGTTAGGAGGGCCATGGGCGCATTTCCTTAATCTGCCGATTTCTGTGCGGACGCCAAAGCTGGAACAACACGATCGGGCCGCCGGGGGCGTCTTTCCCGCCATTGCTTGGCGGCCTCTGATACTAAAATACGCGGCGGCCATCAAGGGAAAACAACGGGCCGGCGATCTGCAGCGACAGAACCGCTTGGCATTGACAGGATCCCTCAAAAGCGCTAAAGACTCCTTTTGCGTCGCGGGCTTGGAGAGGTTGCCGAGTGGCTGAAGGCCCCGCTCTCGAAAAGCGGTATCCTGGCTAAAACCGGGATCGTGGGTTCGAATCCCACCCTCTCCGCCAGCGCCGCGGCCGGGAATGCCCGGTGAAGGATCTTGATGGATGGCCTGCATGCGGAGAGATGTCCGAGTTGGCTGAAGGAGCACGACTGGAAATCGTGTGTGCTGTTTATAGCGGCACCGAGGGTTCGAATCCCTCTCTCTCCGCCATCC
>CAYMQN010000130.1:0-10924 GCA_964392545.1 uncultured Desulfobacteraceae bacterium | reverse complement strand
GTTCGCGTCGGTCATGACGGCCATCCCGATCACGTCCTCCGACGGCAGACGGATGGATCAGCGAAGCCATCGAGGCCGCCGTGTCGGACACCAGCGGCAAGACCCGCTATTCCCTGGGCAGTGTGCTCAACCACGTCATGCTGCACCAGACCGTGATCGGGCTGGAGGCTAAAAAGCAGTTCGCGATCGTCGGCGACTACCCGGACATCGTGATCGGCTGCGCCGGCGGCGGCAGCAATTTCGCGGGGCTGGCCTTCCCCTTCGTCTACGACAAGCTCCACGGCCGGGAGATCGCCATCTACCCGGTGGAGCCCGTGGCCTGTCCGACCATGACCCGGGCGCCTTTCGTCTACGACCATGGCGACACCGCCGGCTACACCCCCCTGCTGCCCATGCACAGCCTGGGGCACGCCTTCGTCCCCCCGCCGATCCATGCCGGCGGATTGCGCTACCACGGCATGGCTCCCACCGTAAGCCAACTGATCGCGGAAGGCCTTTGTGAACCCAAGGCCGTGACCCAGCTCGAAGCCTATCAGGCCGGCGTGCTGTGGGCCCGCACCGAAGGATTTATCCCGGCCCCCGAAACCACCAATGCCATCGCGCAAGTCGTCAAGGAAGCCCGCCAAGCCAAGGAGGAAGGCCGGGAGAAGACCATCGTGATGAGTTGGAGTGGGCACGGCCTGTTGGACCTGGGCGCCTACGACCGTTTCTTTGCCGGGGATTTGAAGGATGTCGCCATGTCGGAGGACGATCTGCGGAAATCCCAGGAAGTGTTTGCCGGCTTCCCCAAACCACACCCCCTGAAGAGCCGCCCGTGAACCCGACCACCCTCAGGATTCGCTGCCCGCGGCTGGGGGGACCGGTACCGTTCCGCTACTGCGAGGGCGCCGGTGTCGACGGCGCCCCCTGCTTCAAGGTACTGGATTGCTGGTGGCCGCACTTCGATGTGGAAGGCTATCTCAGACAGCGCCTGGGCGACGAAGGTCTCCTGGCCGCCCTGCACCGGCCGCCCCAACCGAAAGTGACCGGCATCATCGAAGCCATTCAACTGGCCCGCCGCACCCCTGATCCAAATGCAAACGAGTAAATCGCAGGATTGGCTGCCGCCTTTGACGACGGTCTGACCGTCGTCAGCCCTGGTAGGGAATACCCAGGGCGTATGGCTCGATGGCTTCCGCTTCGGTCATGACCGCTTTGAGTTCTTCCGCGAATGCACCGCGCTCGGGACTCTTGAACCAGGCGTTCCAGTCCTCGGGGGTTTCCCACATGGAGACCACCGCAATGCGCGATGAATCGTCCAGACGGCGCCAGGTTTCCGAGGAAATGTAACCGTCCCGTTTCATGGCTTCATAGCGGATGCGGATCAGGATTTTGGTGGCCTGCGCAATTTTGTCCGGATCGAAACGACGTTTGATGAGCACTTTGACGGCCATGGTGTCCCCCTTTCTGTAGATCGGATCCCTATCATGATGCCGCCCGGCTGATGCGGCATGTTTCACGAATGCCCGTCGGTCGGGCACCGGTGATCGAGCGCGTTGACAGAAAACGGGAGATCAGCGGAGCACTAAGGGTCGTGTGAGGAGACCGGGAACGCGGCCGGCAGGTTTCTATTCAGTTGGAGCCCCGTGGGAGAAATGAGATTTGCCTAATAACTTAAGATTCGCTGGGGAATCTGTCAAAAAGCTTTTTGATCTGCACCCCCCGGTTAGAGGAAAACAAGACCATGGGAGCACCACAGCGGCAGCATTGACCAGCTTCGGTCCGTGTCCGCCGATACGCTCGGCGTCTTCGCCTCCCTCACGCCGCAGGGACAGCAGACGCCGCCGTCAAGCCATCAGCGCCCGCAGCAGCACAAAATAAAGACACCCGCCGCCCATCAGCACCACCAGCGGCACCCGCATGCGGCGGTAGACCGGCAGCAGGGAGGTTTCGAAATAGGCGTTGGACAACAGCAGGCACAGGTGCAGCGGCGAGAGGAGGACGCCCGTGAATCCGCATACCAGTCCCAGGGCCAGATAAGGCAGCATCAGGTGGCCCTGGCCCATGGTGTGGATCAGATTGACGAGAATCGGGAAGGTGGTGCCCACGAAGGCGATCGTGATGCCGCCCACCATCCCCACGATGAAGGGCAGGATGACCGCCACCGCCATCAGCGGGATCTGCCAGTGCAAAAAATCCCGGCTGAGCTGCATCACCGCCCCGCTGTCCTCCAATAGGCCCTTGAAGATCAGGATTGCCGTCACCATGTAGATCATCCGGACAAGCGCCGGCTGGGCGACGATGGCCCAGCACTTGGCTGCGGGCAGGCGATTCGTCTGCCAGACCCAGACGATGGCCACCACCAGAGCGGCGATCAGGCCGAACTCTTTGGCGAGCACACGCCCTTCCGGCGGCAGGACCCTGAAAAGCAGTTCTCCCAGGCCCAATCCGCCCAGGATGACGATCAGCACCGGCGACAATTCCTTGGCGAAAGCGCAGGGGTGCCGCTTGCCCCGCTCGTCCCGGGTCAGGGCGACCCCCCTCAGCGGCCAGTATCCGGCCGCCATGGCAAGTAAGGTGAGCGGCAGCGTATAAAAGACCAGATGCCATAGATCGACCTCGGCCAAGGTGGTTGTAAGGAGAATCCCCGGATACAGCGGCCACCAATATTCCCATACATGGCGATACCAGTAGTTGATGTAGCTCAACGTGGCACCCTTCAGGCGGTGGGCGTGGCCGATGGTCTTGACCATCGGGGCCGAAAAAATGGCCCCGCCGGGCATGGGCAGGAGCCCGATCAAGGCCGGGAACATGACCAGGTTCAATTGCGGCCAGCGCACCAACCCCTTGTAGGCGTCCAGCAAACGGGCCATCTGCCCGGTTCGCTCCAGACTGTGGCTGAGGACCAGAATCAGACTGACCACGACGGTCAGGCTGAGGGTCTTGGGCAAGAGCAGCGAGGCCCAGGCCGAAGCGACGATACGTGCCGGGTGCATTCCGAAGACAAGCCCCAGACTTGCCGCCCCGAGCACGAAAGCGTGGCCGAGAGCCCACTTGCGTTGAATGACGAACAGAATCAGGCCGAAGACCAGCAGGATCCGTAGCATGGCCGGGAGCGTGTCGATCAGCGCATACATGATCCGGTTGGTATCCTTTCCCGGGGGCCCTTTGGCGCGGCATCCGGCCCAGCATTCAATCCGTCGGCAACCGCGTCCAGAAGGTCCTCCACCAGACGGACGCCCTGCCACATATCCGCTTCCGTGGCAAAGACCGATTCCAGTTCCCGAAACAGGACTTGATAGTGAACAGCAGGCCGGGCAGCCGAGGGCCAGTTGGGGGCCGGACGCGGGTATAGGCCGTTGTCGAAGGGAAAATGGCATAATCCAGGGCCTGCCGGGCGGCGATAGGGCCAGGATTGTTTCAGGTCAAACAGCTTCCGCAGGCGGGCGCAGGCCAGCGGGCACTCCGCCGCGGCGGGTTGAAGCGGACCTCCCAGACGCTGTTCCAGCGCTTCGAACAACACCCTCAAAAAACGGTGCTCGGTAAGGATCAACCCGTACGCATACCAGTCGTTCATCACGCTTCGCACGCGTTGAAGCCAGCGCGACGGCAGGATGTGCGAAGACGGGCAGAAATAGGAGCGGCAAGCCTCGGCCCCGTAATAGCTCAGATGGCGCCAATCCCGCCCCTGGTTGCCGGGGGCCTGTGGGTGCAGCAGACACCCCACCCGGGAACGCTCGACGCCCACAAGCCCCAGAAAGGGGCAATGATGAAACTGTGGCAAAGGCCGGTCCTCCGGCGTCCAACCCTCGGTTTGACGGCGGTAGTGTTCGATGGCCGCCTCCGTCCGGGGGATCGCGGCAAACCGCTGCGTGCGGCGGGCGAGGCGTTCCTGGAGCGCATCACGAGAAAGGTCGGGCACATTGTATAGACCGCAGCAGGCCCCGCAGGAGACCTGCCGGTTCACCTGGCAGAGATAGACGGCCGGCGATGGGGTTCCTGGCTGCTCAGACGCATCTGAAAAGGTAGGATCGGTCATAAACGGATTCCAAGAAGCAAGCAATTTAGCATGCCACGCGGCAAAATAACAGCAGCGGCAGGGAATATATTGATTTGCGACAAGGACTGGGGCACCCTTGTGCGAAAGATGTCGAAAGATCGAAAGACAACGGAGGGCGCGATGAAAACCAGAGCGGAGCTTGAAAAACGCCTGGAGGAACTGGACGTTGAAATCGCCGAAGCCCGCCGGCGCCTGCCGGCCCATTCGGTCAAACCAGCAGTGATGCACATGCTGCTGGAGTTGGAGGATGCGTATGAGGAAGTTCTGCAGCAAATCCAGCGGTTGAAAGAGGCTGGCGGGTGACAATTGCAATAGGGCCGACCTCTCGTGGCCTTTAAGCATTTTGTGGCGTATCGTTTTGGTTTGTTATATGTTCTGTGCCTCCAGACACGGTCATCGTCGCAGCACCCGAATCCAGCGCCATACGTTCAGGAGTCCGACCAGGGCGCCGGCCACGTAGGTCAGGGCACAAGCCGTTAGGATCCTTCGGGCCGCCGGGAAGTCTTCGGGCGGAAACGATACAGGCGCTTGAAAATTACGAATTTAAGCATAGGATAGAGCCTTGCAAGCGTTTCCGGTGCCGATCGCCATTTCGATTCCGGGAAGACCAAAAGGAACCCATTCACACTGAGGACCTCATAAGCCATGCTCCAGATCGGCCGGTACAATACCCTCGTGGTGCAGCGCGAAGTGGATTTCGGGGTATATTTGAACCCCAAGGAAGAGGAAGTGCTGCTGCCCAAGAAATATGTCCCATCCCATACCCGGCCCGGAGATTCCCTGCGCGTCTTCGTTTACACCGATTCGGAAGACCGGCCCGTGGCCACCACCCTGCGGCCCACGGCCGTGGTCGGCGAGGTGGCCTACCTCGAGGTGAAGGAGACCACCCCGATCGGCGCCTTTCTGGACTGGGGGCTGGAAAAAGACCTGCTGGTGCCTAAAGGCGAGCAGCAGACCCGGCTCCGGGCCGGCCAGCGTTGTGTTGTAAAGGTCCTGCTGGATCCCAGGACCCGGCGGGTCTTCGGCAGTACGCGGATCGCCCGGCATTGCCGCAAGGTTGCCGATGCGTTGAAAATCGGCCAGCAGGTGCGGATCATGGTCTATCGATTCACAAAAGTGGGCACCGTGGCGGTGGTCGACGACGCCTATCTGGGCATGCTCTATCGCAACGAGACCTATGAATTGCTCAAAATCGGGGACCGGCGGCCAGGGTATGTCCGCCGCATTCGCGAAGACGGCAAACTCGATATCGCCTTGAAAAAACCCGGGCTTGCGTCGCAGAGCACCTCCGCTCGACGCATCATGGACGCGCTGCATAAAGAAGGGGGCTTCATTGCCTGCCACGATCGCAGCCGGCCCGAGGAAATCGCACGCCGCTTCGCCATGAGCAAGAAGGAATTCAAGCGCGCCATCGGCGGCCTCTATAAACAGCAGTTGATTACGATTTCCGACCGGGGGATCCGCCTGGCGTCCGAGCAATCCTCAGCCGCTCCAGCGCATAAACCGATCCGGTCCGGAAGGAAGAAATGAGAGGGTCCTGGGTCAGGGCCAGACATAGGGTAAATTTTTGAGGATGCGGCCCACGACCAGGCCGTGTTCGGCCAGGAAAATGGTCAATTCCTCCAGGGCTTCCTCTTCGATATCGATACCGGCCGCCGATATCATATCCGCCAGGGCGGCAGCTGCATCCAGCAGGCGGTCATAGGCATCGGCATCCTGTTTGTGCATGGGGGCCATGGTCAGTCGATCGGTCCGTTGGCGTCCTTCATGGGTTGCTGTGCCTCAATCCCGAGGCGCCCTGTTGCCCGGCGCGACAAACTGGCAGGCGCATACCCGGCAAGGGCACAGGCAAGGCGGGATGATGGGGGAAGCCTCGGAAGTCAGCCCTGTTTGGGGCCGCGTTTGGCCGTCGCGCCCTTAGGGGCCTTTTTCTCGGTGCCTGACGAGGGTTTTTCCGGGGGAAAGGCCTCCTCGGCTTCCGACGGGGTCAGCACCGGCTTGATCCCCTTGAGAATTTTCACCACTTCGGGCGCCTTCTTGGCCATCAGCAGGGCGACGGCATCGATGGCGGCCTCCTCCACGGAAATCTCCAACTCGCTGGATTTGATAAACCCGGCCAGTTTTTCAGCCGCGTCGAGCATTTTGTCGTACGCCTCGGCTTCCTTCTTGACCGAGAAAACCGGTTCAAGCTCGACCCCCTTGCGTACCACAACGTATCGCGTGATCACTGCCATAATGTCTTCTCTCCTTGAAAGGCGGGCCGCAATCGTTGCGACCGGGCCGAATGCCGGCCAGTTTGCATTCCAGATGGTGGTCGTCCGGTGCGCATAAAACCCCGTCTGGGCCCCATCCCGGGCTTCTCAACCGCTGTTGTGTGCATTAAGGAAGAAACCAAGAGAGCACGGGTTTAAGACGGTCCATTCTGCGCGTCGGAAGCGTCCTTGCCGTCCTCCTCACCCGAGGTCCCGGCCGGAGGGTCCTTTTTGAAATAGCGATTGGATTCCGGCAGGATGAGATGGTAGAAGGCGGCCGCAAAAAGCAGGACGTTGGTGACGGAAAGGACCGTGGCGAGTGTGTTTTGGGATCTGAAGAGATAGGCGAAGAAACTGCCGTACATTACGACGAAGACGCTGGCCAGCAGGGCCATGACCCAGGCCCAGCGCCTGCTCTGGTAAAGGTAGTAGCAGACGATGCCACCGGCAATGGCGAATTTGAGAAAGGATGAGCGGTCATAAAAGGCGTAGGTCGCGAAGAGAAAACAGCACCACCCCACGATGGTGAGAACGACCCCGCGCCGCGCCGGCGTGGGCATGCGGCCGAGTTCCGGTAGAGCAATCAGCATGGGCGGCTCCTTTGGGTGTGGAGAACGGGGCCGCGGGCCCCAGCGGCTGCCGCCGGGCGGCAATGCGCCGGCAGGGGACCGGCCCGCTTTTCCTCTTATACAGTGAAGCAGCAGTATACACGGATTGCGGACAGGCCGCCAGATGTAAAAACCGGAGATTCCGCCGGCGGCCAAGGTCCGGGCGGCCCGCTCGGCGTTCCGGGCTACAGATAGCGCCGGGCCCCGACATAGCGCTGCTCGAAATAGCCGTTGGACAAAGACGCCGTGCGGATGGTCTTTCCCTTGCCGGGTGCATGGATGAACCGCCCCCCGCCGCTGTACAGGCCGACATGCGACACCCGCCCCCGCCGTCCGGTGGCGAAGAAGACCAGATCCCCCTTCTGCAGGGTGTCCCGCGCCACGGAACGTCCGCTGCGGAACTGGGAACGCGAGTTGCGCGGCAGTTCGAGGCCGTTCAGGCGATAGACGGTCATGGTCAGGCCGCTGCAGTCGAAACCACTGCGAGCGGAGGCCCCGCCCCAACGGTAGGGTGTGCCGATGAAGCGCAGGGCGGTCTCCACGAGATTTTCCTGGCGCACCGTCCGCGCGTCGACGGTGCGCCCGTGCGACCGGGGGCGCACGATGTAAAAGGCGTCGATAAGACCGCGGGCCGCGAGCTCCCGGGCCCGCCGCCGGGCTGCTTCTTTGGTGTCGAAGCGCTCGAAACGGACCTTGCAAAGGCCGTCCGTGTCGATAAAGTAATAGGTGTCGAGACCGTGGGCGGCGAGAAGATCGGCATAATCCGCCGCCCGTTCCGTCGTGGAAAAGGCGCCCACCTGAATCGTAAAGGCAATGGCGGGCAGCATGGCAGCGGCGGGCACGGTCGCGCCCGGCGGGGGGAGCCTCGGGGTGGGGTGCATCACCTGCCGCTGGCAACCGCCCACCAGAAGCCCCACTAGGAGGATACCCGCCGCGATGGGGTGTGCGATTGTTTTTGCCGACGGCGCATTCAAGTGACAAGCCTCCATGATCCAGCAGGTTGCGTGCGATGGGCCTTGAATCCGATCAGATCCATCGCCGGTCACTCCGGATGCGGCCAGGGTTCGTTTTCACGGGTTTCGACCGCATAGCAGAAGCGATGCCACTCGACTTCACGCTTGGAAAAGGGACAGCGCAGCTGGACGGTGCGATCCGTTACACCGATGACCTCCCAGTCGCCTTTGCGGGGGCCGGCTTCGATAAAAATCTTCTGCCCGACCTCAAAGGGATAGGGCCTGAAAATGACAACCGATGTGGTTCCCATGGGGTTTCCTTTCCGTGTGGCGTTCAAGCTCCCTGTCATTGCTAATTTGGATCTCCCTATATTGTCAACCGCGTTTGATTCGGTTATGTTGGTTTCGCGTCGTAATTTGCGTCCTCATGGCATGCACAGCGAGGTCAGGCCAAACCACGCCAATGTCACCCTAACCTCCGATCCACGGCAGATCGTCAGGGTCGGTCAGAGTGAGGCTCACCATGTTCGATTCTCTGGATCCCACACTGCTGGCGCGCATCCAATTCGCGTTTACGATCTCTTTCCATATCATTTTTCCGGCCTTTACCATCGGTCTCGCCAGTTGGCTGGCCGTTCTGGAGTGGCGCTGGATGAGGACCGGCAAGCAGGTTTATGCCGATGTCTATCGCATGTGGGTCAAGATCTTCGCCGTGGCCTTCGGAATGGGGGTGGTGTCCGGCGTGGTCATGTCGTTTCAGTTCGGCACCAACTGGTCCGTGTTTTCAGACCGGGCCGGCAATGTGCTGGGCCCCCTGCTGGGCTATGAGGTGCTGACCGCCTTTTTCCTGGAGGCCTCTTTCCTGGGGGTCATGCTCTTCGGCTGGAACCGGGTCAGCCCCCGCATGCATTTCGCGTCCACGATCATCGTGGCCGTGGGAACCTTGATATCCGCCTTCTGGATCCTCTCGGCCAATAGTTGGATGCAAACCCCCCAGGGCTTTCGCGTGGGAGAAAGCGGTCTTTATTATCCCACCGACTGGCTGGCGGTCATCTTCAATCCGTCCTTCCCCTACCGCTTCGTTCACATGGTGACGGCGGCCTACCTGACCACGGCCTTTGCGGTGGCCGGGGCGGGCGCCTTTTACCTCTACCGCCGGCGGCATGCGCACCAGGCGCGCGTAATGCTGGGCATGGCCATGATCATGGCGGTATTCGTGGCGCCGGCCCAACTGCTGTTCGGCGACCTGCACGGCCTCAACACCCTCGAACACCAGCCGGCCAAGGTATCGGCCATGGAGGGTCTCTGGGACACCCAGCGCGGGGCGCCCCTGGTTTTATTCGGCTGGCCGGATCAGGACGACCAGATCACCCGCTACGCCTTGGAAATCCCCAAGCTTTCCAGCCTCATTCTGACCCACGACCTGGACGGCGAAGTCAAAGGCCTCAAGGCGTGGCCCCGGGACGAGCAGCCGCCCGTGGCCTGGGTCTTCTGGACCTTCCGCATCATGGTGGGGCTTGGCATGCTCATGATACTCACCGGCGTGATGGCCATCGTGCTCTATTTCCGCAAACGCCTCTTCGACACGACCTGGTTCCAGTACTGGTGCATGGCGCTGACCCCCGCCGGCTTCATCGCCGTTTTGGCCGGGTGGTTCGTCACCGAAATCGGGCGTCAACCCTGGATCATTCAGAATGTCATGCGGACGGCCGAATCGGTCTCGCCCGTCGGAGGCGCGCCCATCGCCATGTCCCTCGCCGCTTTCGTGGTGACCTACGGGATCATCTTCGGGGCCGGCACCTTCTACATCGGGCATTTGATTCTCAAGGGGCCGGAGGATGGGGAAGAGGCTTACGGTGCCCACGGTGTGGACCAGCCCCCACTGGTCGCCCCCGCTTCAGCCAAACAAGGAGGCCGGCATGTTTGATTTCGCACCCTTTGTGGATCTTCCCCTGATCTGGTACGGCCTTATTCTGACGGCCATCATGCTCTACGTGATTCTCGACGGCTTCGATCTGGGCGTGGGCGTGCTGTTTCCCTTCGCCCCTTCGGACAAGTGCCGGGATCGAATGATGAACTCCGTCGCGCCTTTCTGGGACGGCAACGAAACCTGGCTGGTGCTGAGCGGCGGCGGGCTCCTGGCCGCCTTTCCGCTGGCCTACGCCATCCTGATGCCCGCCTTGTACATGCCGGTCATTTTCATGCTGCTGGGGCTGATCTTCAGGGGGGTGGCCTTCGAGTTCCGTTTCAAGGCCCAAAAGTCCCGCCGGCTGTGGGACTATTCCTTTCATTTCGGGTCGCTTATTGCCACCATCATGCAGGGCATGATTCTGGGGGCCGCGGTGCAGGGTCTTGCGGTGGATGGGCGCAGCTTCGCCGGAGGCCCCTTCGACTGGATCAACGCCTACAGCGTCATGACGGGTATCGCCCTGGTGTTTGGCTACGCGCTTCTGGGAAGCACCTGGCTGGTCATGAAAACCGAAGGGGAAACCCAGGACTGGGCGCGCCGGAGCGCCTCCTACGTGCTGGGGTATGTGGGGGTTTTTCTGGCCGTGGTCAGCATCAGCATGCCCCTCATGAAACCGTGGATCCGGCAATTGTGGTTTACGCTGCCCAATTTCTTCTACCTCCTGCCGGTTCCGCTGCTGACGGCGGCGCTGTTCGTGCTGATCTGGCGCGACCTGCACACCGGTCGGGAATACCGCCCGTTTTTCATGAGCATCGGCGTCTTTCTGCTGGGCTATCTGGGGCTTGGGATCAGCGTGTGGCCCTGGCTGGTGCCCTATGCGGTGACCTACCGCCAGGCGGCGGCGGCAGGGCCCTCCCAGTCGCTGCTCCTGGTGGGAACGGTGGTCCTGCTGCCGGTGATCCTGGGCTATACGGCCTATTGTTACTATGTCTTCCGGGGCAAGGCCTCCCATGAACCGCATTACTGACAAGCAGCGCCAGTGGCTGTGGTTCGCGGCGCTGTGGTGCGCCGGACTCGCGGCCGCCCTGAGCCTGTCCTCCCTGCTGCGCTGGATCGTGTTCCACCTATAAAAAAGGGCCGGCGAATCATCGCCGGCCCTTTTT
>CAYMQN010000129.1:0-10928 GCA_964392545.1 uncultured Desulfobacteraceae bacterium | reverse complement strand
TATTGTTGAAATCGTGGGCGATGCCCCCGGCCAGCGTGCCGATGGCCTCCATTTTTTGAGCCTGACGAAGCTGACGCTCCAGGCGCTGCTTGTCGGCTTCGGCCGCCTTCTCGGCGGTCAGGTCGCGGATGTGGAAAATAAACTGCAGGGGGCGCCCCGCCTGGTCCCGCATCAGGGAGCCATTCATGCGGGTCCAAACGGCCTCCCCGGTGTTATGGCAGAGGCGTTTTTCAACCTGTGCGAACCGCTGCCGGCCGGCGATCAACGGCGCCAGGGCCTCCTCCCCGTTCGTGCGGTCTTCGGGCCAGGTAATGTCTTCTATCGTGCGATGCGCCAATTCGGCTTCGCTGCAGCCGAGCATGCGCTGCAGGTAGCGGTTGGAAACCCGGATGCGTCCATCCGGGTCTGCCAGGGCGATACCGGTGGCGGCGTGCTCGAAGGCTTCGCGGAAGCGCGCCTCGCTTTCTTCCAGTTTCCGAAAGGTCATGAGGCTGTTGACGGCCACGGCGGTCTGGGCAGCGATGCCGATCAGCAAATGCTGGTCGCTGTCGGTCAAGTCCGAACGGCCGTGGTTGCCGACGGCCAATATCCCCATGCGGGTGGATTCGAACACGATTGGCGCGCAGATCAACGACCGGCATTGCATCCGTTTCAGAAACGCCATGCCGGGGGGCGGCAGAACCGATTCCAATTCATCGATATGATTAGAGAAGATGAGATCATGGTGCTGCAGGGCGGCGGTCATCCAGTCCAGCCATTCCGCTTCCCGGTCGATCCTCACCACCGTCTGCGAACCCGGTGCCATGTCCTGCGGAAAACCATAGCCGGCCGCAAAGGGTGCCCCGTCCAGGATGTGCTCCTCGAGCATCAACAGACCCCAGTCGAAATGGAGCTGGGATTGCATGATGTCCAGCTCGGTCATGGCCAGGTCCACCACCCCGTGGCGTGAGGTGACGACATGGCCCATTTGGGCCATCACCGAGAGTTCGCCGAAGGTGCGGGCCAATTTGGCGGTCATAACATTGAACGAGACCGCCAGGTCTTCGAATTCGTCCCCGCTGCGGATGGTCACGCTCTGGCTGAAGTCCCCGTCTTGGATGCGCTGCGTGGCGCCGCGGAGCTTCTCCAGCGGATCCAGGCTTTTACGGATGAAACGGATGCTGACGAGGAGAACGATCCAGAATCCGACCAGGAGCACGAGGGGGAAATTGACTTTGAAGCTGCGCAACGGCTCCAGGGCGTCTTCCCGGGTCTGGCTGAGCACGATGGTCCAGGTGTCGGTCCCGAAGCGCGATTTCAGGAAGAGGTCCCAATAGCTTGCCAGATAGACCCCGTCGGCGGTCTGCCAGACAAACTGGTGGGTTGCGGTGTCGCGTTGGGGCGAGACCGCCTTGGCAAACAGGGGCGCGGCGTCCGGCAGGGAACTGATGAGCACCCGGCCGGAAGGGGCCATGATGGTCAACTCGGTGAGCGGGGGCAGGTTGTACTGCTGGCCGATGCCCCAGAGAAAGGCCGCGTTGACTTCTGCCGTGAGAATGCCCGAATCGCCCGGTGTTCCGATACGCATCAGAATGCGTGCGGGCCGGCCATCGCGGGGAATGACCTGGACGAGGGCCTTGCCGTTGCGCAGATGCGCCTTTTCGGGGACCGAGATGGATGGCGGTTGTTCGACATGCCCCTGCAGATCGACGCGACGACCGCTGGCGGTGGTCAGCGAGAGGCCGTCGAAGCGCGGCGTGCCGCGTCCTGATCCGGCGAGGTTGACGGGAAGCCCGGATTCCGGCAAGGTTTCCGTCACGGTCTGGGCGATCAGGTGGATTTCAGCCTCCACCAGTTCCAGGCGCTCGTAGATGGAAAGGCCGACGCCCTTGGTGGTCTGCTTAAGCCGGGCGGCCGTCTGGTGGTGCAACTGCTCCCGGACATGGGCGTAGGAGAGCGCCGCGAGAATGATCAGCGGCAGGAACGAGCAGCCGACAAAGGTCCAGAAGAGGCGTTTGCCGAGGCGGCTTTTGAAAACGGAAATCGGCAGGCGCTGGACTTTCATGCCCCCCCCGCCTCTTCCCCCGCGCGCTCCGACGCCGTTTCCCGATACCAATCGACGTCTTTCGGGTTCGGTAATTGAAGGCGACGTCCGTTGGCGGTCGACGCGATATGGAACGTAAAGGTGCTCGGGGCTTGATCGACATGGTTGGCGTCCGTGTAGTGGACGGTGTACTGCTGGCGTTTGCCGACGGTTGTCCGCTCGACCCGCTGCACAAAGAAAACCTTCAGCTTGCGGTCTCCCTGTCCCACAGTGAAAATGGCCTCGCTGATATCCAGGTAGCGATCGGCATAGCGGGGATGGTCGGTTTTCCAGAGGCCCCGGATATCCTGGGGGATATAGCTTGGTGGGGCCGGCCAATAGGACCAGCACAGGATTGCCAGGGCGAGCAGCGGCCAAAGGAATTTGTGGTTTTTGATCATGCCACGCCTATGGAGTCAGAATTCGGATGCCGGGCCGACATACCCGCCGTCACTCGCGCGGACGATGTCGTCCTGACTGGCTTCCGCCGTGAAGGGGGGGACGCTTCCCCGGTCCTTGCCCCTGCTGTAGAGATCATAGTCCGAGTTGACCGGCACAAGGAAGCGGTCCTTGCGCAGGGCTCCCTTCGGCGTTCCATCTACCCGTTGATACTGGTAGGGCGTGCCCCAGGGATCCCGCCGGCCGCCCATGCCGATTTCCGCCAGCGACACCGGCAGCCGGTCGTTGTCGAGGACGAAATTGGCAATCATTTTTTCCATGGCGCGGATGTCCCCGATGGCCGCAGCGATCTTGGCCTTTTCGCGGTATTCGATGTAGTTGGGTATGGCGATGGCGGCCAGGGTCCCGATAAGGGCGATGACGATCATCAGTTCGATGAGCGAAAACCCGCTTTCGGTCCGGACGGGTGTCAAACCATAGTGTCGGTGCAGCGCAGGAGGGCGCTCTACCATAGCCATTTGCCATTTCTTCCCGGGGTGTTCGCCACAAGGGGAGCGCATGCCGATCCGAGGCGCGATGCCGGCCTTCAACGGGGTTATCGGTCAAGGGCCGGCAAAACTTTAACGATTCGATCGGGCGACTGGAAAGATGGCAACCGGTTTCACAAGGCCGCGCCGGTTCGATTGCGATGGGGCGGTAGCGGTTGACCTCGAGGGCGCAATCGATGACAATAAAATTTTGCAACAACGCAAGGGGCGCGGGATGAACTTCGGCAAGAAGGGTTTTGCGCGGTGCGGGATTTTTCGTTTGGTGGCCGGATGGGCGGCGATCCTCGCGATCATGGCCGGCTGTGCCGCCACGCCGCCATCCGGCCCGGCCTTCGAAGCGGTGGAAATCGGCCTGGCCAGCTACTATGCCGATCGCTTTCACGGCCGTCCGACCGCCAGCGGCGAGCCTTACGACCGTCGGGCGTTAACGGCCGCCCATCGGCGGCTGCCCTTCGGCAGTGTCGTGCAGGTAACCCATCTGGAAAACGGCCGCTCGGTCGTCGTGCGCATCAACGACCGGGGGCCTTTCGTCAGAGGCCGGGTGATCGACCTTTCCTACGCGGCTGCCAAGGACTTGGGTATGCTGCGTCGGGGAGTGGTCGAGGTGCGTATTGTGCAGCTCGAATGAGGGCGATGGCATTGGAAGCGATCGCCAAGGAAAACCCCTATTTTGAGGCGACTTTTTGGGAACCTGGGTATCCACCAGACAAACGCTTTGGGTCTACAGATGACACAGATTAGCGCAGATTGAACTGATCGTTCATAAGCCGTGTTTATATCGAAGCCGCTGAATGCGTTTGCGTCAGGCCGGTTTTGGAGGACGTGCCCGCCGCCTGGCCGGCACGCCTCGTTTCATGTCCCAGGGCCAGGTTCCGCGGCGCTACAACTGGCGCATGAACGCCACCAGGGCCTCCTTTTCGCCTTTGCTAAGGTTGACACCCGTGACCACATTGAAAAATTCCACCGTGTCTTCCAGGGTCAGACAGCGCCCGTCGTGCAGGTAGGGCGGCGAATCCTTGATACCCCGCAAGGTAAAGCTTTTGATGGGTCCGGCGGCAACGTTGTACTGGCCGTTGATCATTTTCGGCTCGTAAAAACGGTCCAACTTGAGATCGTGCATCTTGTCGTCGAGGTAGAACGGCGCCGGATGGCATTCGGCGCAGCGGCCTTTGCCGAAGAAAACCTCTTCGCCCTTCAGCTCCATTTCAGTGGCTTTTTGAGGATTCAGGCGTCCGAAGACATCCAGTTTGGGGGCCGGGGGGAAATCGAACATGTTCTGCATTTGGGCCATCAAGGCCACCTGGCTGGTGCGGTCAGGGAGATTGGCCCCCTTCTTGGCCGCCGTGACATGGTCGCCGTCGAAATAGGCCGTGCGTTGTTCGAACTCCGTGAAGTCTTCTACCGAGCGCAGGGAGCGTTTGGAACCGTGAATCTGCTGGTTGAACAATCCCCTGAGACTGACCGTATCCAACCGGAAGCGGGCGATGTGAGGCCGGGTGTCGGGATTGAGATGGAAGGCGCCGTTGGTGTGGCCGTTGGCGTGGCAATCCAGACAACTGATGCCCAGGCTGGGCTCCTCCACCTTGCGGTCATGGGTCTGGTTGAACTGCTGCTGGGGAAAGGGCGTCAGGAGCAGGCGCAAGCCCTCCATCTGGACCGGCGTCAATATCCCGTTCATGATGTCGTAGTAGTTTTTGATGGAAAGCAATTTGCCTTGGGAAACGTCGCCCAGGTCCGGCCGGGAGGCCAGGAAGATGGGCGGCGGGAACTCGGGCAGGAAGTGCTTCGGTAGATCCATCGCGGTGTCGAAGCGTTCCAGGTCGCGTTTTTCCAGGCGCATGATTTCGTCGATGTGATCCTGAGGAATCACCTGTCCACCGGTTTCATGTCTGGAATGGGGCAGCGGCAGGAAACCCTCCGGGAATAGGCCTTCGGCCTTGATGGTTTCCGGGGGCGTCGCGGCCAGTTTTTCCCAGGTCATGCTTTCCGGCAGTTTCACCCGCACGCCTTTTTGGACTGCTTTGCGTCCGGCTGACATCATGATGTCCGAGGGGGTGTCGCTGAGGTCATAGCGCTGTTTGAGGAGCTCCTGCTGCCGTTTGTCGAATCGGGGTTTGGCCTCGACATCCTTGGCTTTGATGGTTTCAAAGTCGGGCGTAACCACCGGAATATACGTTTTGTGGATAGGATCGGCATCGGCCGGAATGCCCATTTTCTGGTGGTCGCCCTCTTCCTGATGCATGGCGGCTTGCAGTATGAAAGGGCATGCCACTCCAACCAGCATGACCATCATGACCCATGACACAATCGCTCTTGGCGTCTTCATCGAGATCCTCCTTATGCTGCGGGTTGACGATTTATGTGGCGGAAGCCACACGCTCTGGCAGGCTCGAGGGTAGAAGGACCGGGCCGGTGCCGAAATGGGGTCTATGGTGTATCCGGCCCAGGCAGGAGGGGTATCGAAAGGCCATCGGGAAAAAGGGCCGGCGGCGGATGGACCTGGATTGCGCGTGGCGGCGGCGAGTGCGTTGAGGCTCAAAGCGGCACAGGCCGCGGATCAACCCGCAGCGGATGGAAAGCACGGCGCGACCCGGCGCGGAATGAACCGCAATTGGCCACTGTTGGGGTTTAGCGGGGTACCATGCGACCCCCCGTCAAGGGGGCAAGTCAGTTGAATCGTCAACCAGGTGCTGGGGGCCGAAACGGTCCGGTTGCGGGGGCCTCAGCCCCTGAGCGTTTTGACGGCGGCGGCGGTGACCGCTACGGTCCGCTCGATTTCTTCCCGGGTGGTCATGCGGCCGGTGGAAAAGCGTAGGGTGCCCTTGGCCCACTCCGATGGAACCCCCATGGCTTCCAGCACGTGGGACACCTCGACGTTGTCCGCGTGGCAGGCCGCGCCGGCCGAGGCCGCCACCTCCAGTCCGATTTCTTCCAGCAGACGATTGGCTTCCACGCCCAAAAAAGAAATGCTGGTGGTGTTGGGCAGGCGCCGGCGGGGATGACCGTTGACCCTCAGGTCGGCGAGTTCCGCTTTCAAGCCCGCTTCCAGAAAGTCCCGCATTTCGGCCATATGGGCCTGGTTTTGGGCCAGGTCCCGGGCGGCGATCTCGCAGGCCTGGCCCAGTCCCACGATTTCGAGCACGTTTTCGGTGCCCGCGCGGACGCCGCGTTCCTGGCCGGCGCCATGGCAGAAGATGGCCGGTTGAATTCCCTTGCGGATGAACAGTGCCCCGACTCCTTTGGGGGCGTAGAGTTTGTGGCCGGCCAGGGACAGAAGCCCCACCCCCAGGCCGTCCACGCGGGTCGGAATTTTCCCCGGTGTCTGGGCGGCGTCCGTGTGGAAAAGAATGCCCCGGCGCGCGGCGACGGCAGCCAACTCCGGGATGGGCTGGATGGTCCCCACCTCGTTGTTGGCATGCATGATGCTCACCAGTACCGTGTCGTCGCGGACGGACGCCTCCAAATCGGCAACCGCCACCAAGCCGCTTTGGTCCACGGGCAGGTAGGTGACCGCGAACCCGTGGGATTCCATGAAACGGCAGACCTCGAGCACGGCCGGGTGCTCCACCTGGCTGGTGACAAGGTGGGCGCCGCGGGCGAAACGGGATCCGGCGGTACTCTTGATGGCCTGGTTGTTGGACTCGGTGCCCCCGCTGGTGAAAATGACTTCCGATGGGGAACAGCCCAGCAGAGCCGCCACCTGACCCCGCGCTTTTTCTACCGCCCGCCGGGGAGCGATACCGTACCAATGGGCGCTGGAGGGATTGCCGAATTCGGTTTCCAGGAAGGGCCGCATGGCCTCGATCACGGCCGGGTCGTGGGGGGTGGTGCCATTGTAGTCCAGATAAATCGGTCGTTTCATGGAGCGTTTCCCTCAGTTGTGGGCGCTCTGGTCGCAATGCCGCCGCAATTAAAGGGTTCGGGAGCGCCGACAGCCGCGTTGCCTGTGCGATAGCACACACGGTGCGAATCGACAGTCGCCGCATCGTCCTTTACTCCCCGCCAGGCCGCTTTCCATCGTTTGTTGCGGCCGCGATTGCCGCAAACCCTTGCTAAACAAGGATCCACCACCTATGGCAGGTTTTACCGGGATAGCGGTACCTGCCTGAATCACTTTCGGCAAAAGCACGCTGCGCAAGGTTTTTTAAAGCACGGCCCGGGAAAAATGTAAAAACTGTGAGCGTTTCTATTGATTTTCGTTAAAAAGTCGCATAAATTCCGGGTTTAACGGCATGTCAATTTGCTTTTAATTTATTCTCAAAAAGGAGGTCCCGTGACAAAAGCCGATTTGATCGAGAAAATGGCCAAGGATGCAGGCATCACCAAGGTGGCCGCCAAGACGGCGCTGGAGTCGTTTTTAGACGGCGTCAAATCAGGGCTGAAGAAACGCGGCAGCAAGGTTACCATCGTCGGTTTCGGTACCTTCCGCAAGGTTTACCGCAAAACCCGCATGGGGCGCAACCCGCAGACCGGCGAGAAGATCAAGATCAAGGGTAAGAATGCCGTGACCTTCAAGCCCGGGAAGAACTTGGCCTAGCGACGCTTTCTCCTCTTTGCGATTTTCCAAAAACGGGGCGCCCCCATCCAGCGATGGGCCGCCCCGTTTTTGCGGTCTGAAGCCGGCCATCGCGAAATGCTGCCGTGTCACCCGCCCCATATCCCCATTGCCAGATAGCCGGTGTATCCCAGGTAGCCCGCCAGCAGCAACGCACCTTCGATACGGTTGATCCGTCCGGTCCCCCGGGGCCGGTAGCCGATGGCGAAAAGCGATACCGTGAGAAGCGCCATGACCAGCATGTCCCGGTTGAACACCTCCGGCCCCACGGTCATGGGATGGATCGTTCCGGCGATGCCCACCACGGCCAGGGTGTTGAACAGGTTGGAGCCCATGACGTTACCCAGGGCGATGTCATGCTCTCCCTTGCGTATGGCGACCAGGGAAGAGGCCAGCTCCGGCAGTGAGGTACCGATGGCCACGACGGTCAAGCCGATGACAAGATCGCTGATGCCGAGGCCGCGGGCGATGGCCACCGCTCCCCAGACCAGGATCCGGGAGCCGACCACCAGCAGCACCAGCCCGATGGCCAACCACAAGAGGGCCCGTCCGAGGGGCATGGTCCGGGTGCTCAGGGTATGGGACATCTCTTCCCCCAGGGGATCGCCCCCCTGGCGCATTCCCTCCCAAATGGTCCAGCCCATCAAACCGCCGAAAACCACCAGGAGGATGACGGCCTCCGTCCGGCTGATTTCCCCGTCCCAGAGCTGATAGGCCGCCAGTATCGTAACGGCGGTCAAGATCGGCAATTCCTTGCGCAGCACCTGGGAGTGAAAGGCAATGGGACTGATCAGGGCCGTGAGGCCGAGAATGAGGGCGATGTTGGTGATATTCGAACCGTAGGCATTGCCCAGGGCGAGGCCCGGATTGCCCTGCAGGGCCGACAGCGCCGACACCACCATTTCCGGTGCCGAGGTGCCGAAGCCGACCACCACCATGCCGATCAGCAGCGGCGGGGCTCCCAGGTGGGTTGCGGTGGCGGCGGCCCCTTCGACGAAACGATCGGCGCTCCAGACCAGGAGTGCCAGGCCGGCGGCCACGGATAGCAGTGCAAGCAGCATGACTTCTCCCCCTATCCCGTTCGGCGCGAATCGGCTGCGGTGTTGCTTGGCAGGACAGCTTTTATGCGTTCCGGCGTCATGGGATAAATTGACCCCGGTGTGCGTTCGTGGATTGAAGGGGCCGGCGGCGGTCTCTGTCGCGACGGCGATGTCCGGGATTTGCAACGTTGCGCGGGGGCCACCGCAGACAATGCTGATAGTATTCACAGGCACGACAGCCTGTCAAACACAGATCTTTTCCGCCAGGGATGCTTCCATAGGAATACCCTGAACGAAAGGATGCGTCGACGCCGCAAGGGGAATGCGTATCAACGGTGATCGCTCAGCGTTACCCGGTTTCGTCCGTTGGCCTTGGAGTGGTAGAGTGCGTTGTCGGCCTGTTTCAGAAGGGCTTCCATCCCGGGAAGCCTTTTGGATCAGGACTTCCGTGGCCTGGCTGCGAAACAGGCTGTTCGAAACCCGGTCGGCGAAATGGCTGCCGAATATGCGAATGAACTTGTTGTCAAGGTCGCTGAAGGGTTTGTGACGTGCGGCGGCACTTAAGAGCGCGATCCACCGCTTGCTGCGCATGAACGGCAGCACCTGAATCTCGACCGTGGATTTGAAGGTCAAATGCTCGGGGGGCGGCGGACCTGTCAGCGGATCGGCAAGGCAGACCAGGCGCGGGCGCTGCAGCCTTCAGTGATACCGGTCCCAGGCCGACAGGCGCGATACGTCCTCTATGCGTGCCTCGCCCCGGAAACCGTCGATGACCTGGTAGCCCCCGTCCTTGAAAACGGCCAACCGCCAACTGGCAACATTGGCAAAATATTTCCATTGCCGGGCCACATGCTTCGAGATCAGGGCGCTGTCTTCGAGCACATGAATTTCATCGATAAGCTTGAAAAGCGCTTCATAGCGGACAAGCTGCTGCGCCGCAAGTTCATTCCAGCCTTCCGCGCCGATCTTGACCGAATCCATTCCCATTGGATGGTCCCACTAAAGAATGGCCCGGTAATCCGGATCGAGGTCCAGGCGCAATGTACTGGTATAGACATTGAACATGGCGGCCAGATCGATCACGGCAATGATTTCGCAGATTTCTTCCTTGCTGAAACCCTCATCCATCAATGCCTCGAAATCCGCATCCTCGATGCAATTGGCATTCTCGGCGACCTTTGTCGCGAAATCCACGACGTTTCGGTAGTAGACCGGCATCTGGAAACCTTTCTCGGATTTGACCGCGGACTGCAGGTTTTCAAATGACAGCGCCTTGTCCAGATTGAGCACACACTGGGCATGGCAGGCCGAACAGTATCGCGCGCCATTTTGGGCGGATACGAAGAAAACGATGCCTTTTATCGACGGTTTGGCGGAACGTTTTAGCGAATACGTTTGCCAGCGGACAAGAGAGCCCCTCAAGATTGATTCGAATCTTAACTATTGAAGTTTAGATAATTTATGTGTAAAACACATTATAAAAAAAGACACGCTTATGCACAATGCCACCGAAAACGAAGCGGCCATCAGCGACCTGGTCGGCAACCTGCGCTTCATGGTGCGGGCGATATACGTGGATTCGGCCAAAATGAGCCGCCAGTACGGGTTGACAAGCGCCCAGAGCAGTGTCGTGCGGACGCTGTTCAAGAACGGTTCCATGTCCTCGGCGGATTTGAGCCGCACCCTGCATGTCACCCCCTCCAACATTACCGGCATCATCGATCGTCTGGGCAAAAAGGGGCTTGCCGAGCGCATTCCGCAATCCAACGACCGCCGGGTGGTCCGGATCCAATTGACCGCCCAGGGACAGGCCCTGGGAGAGGTCCTGCCGGATCCCATCGAAAAGAAGCTCATCCGGAGTCTCTCGCACCTGCCGCCCGAGCAGATCAACCTGCTGGGCAATCTGATCCGCCATCTCCTCCAGGCCATCGATGCCGAAGTCACCGAAGACATCGGTATGCCGGATTTTTCCGCCGAGGCGTCACCCTCAGCCGATTTGTGACCTCTGTCGGTGGCTTTGACCGGATAGCCGTTCCGTTCCGCGGGAAAGGTGCCGCAAGCTGTCACCGGAAACGCAACCCCGATTTTCCAAAGGAGGCTTAAGATGTCGACACTCAAGGATCTCGAAAAACTCTTTTTGCAGGGCAAGATGAGCCGGCGCGAATTTTTGTCGCGCGCTGCCGCGCTGGGGCTTTCGGCCGCCATCGCTCCCACCCTTTTGGCCGCACCGGCACGCGCGGCGACGCCCAAGCAAGGCGGCCGCCTGCGCCTCGGCCTGGCCGGAGGGGCGACCACCGACTCCATGGATCCGGCCACCATCACGG
>CAYMQN010000128.1:0-11005 GCA_964392545.1 uncultured Desulfobacteraceae bacterium | reverse complement strand
ACCGTATCGCCGCGGTCCTGCATGTCCAGGGCATTGAGCAGCACATGCACGAAACACAGGGGCGACCCGTTAAAGACGAACAGGGCCGTTTGCTTCATGGGGTATCTCCTTTTTAGTGAGGAATCTGCCACCCGCCGGGGGCCCTCCGCGGCGGATTAGATCTCCTCCCAATGGATACAATCCTGGGGGCAGTGCTTGATGGCATCGGCCACGTCCGCTTCGGGATAGCAGCTCACGTCGACCACTTCGACAAAGCCGGCCTCGTTCAAACGGAACAGTTCGGGGTAGAGCTCGTAGCATCCCCCGCAGAGGGTGCAGTCGCCGATATCGAGCACCGGTACCTTCATCTCAGCGCCCCCCGGAGGGCTTGCCAGTGGCTGCGGTTGCCGTATCAGGCCGCCATGGCCGCGGCCACTTTGCGGCCGAAGGCTTCACAGGCCGCAAGGCCTTCCGGGTCCGGAACATACTGCAGGCGCAGCCCCGGCTCGATCAGGTCGAATTTCATGGTGTTGAGCTCGTCGCTGATCAACCGCACAGCTTCCCCGCTCCAGCCGTAGGAACCGAAGGCGGCCCCGATCCTGTTTTTGGGCTTGAGCCCCTTCATGTACGTCAGAAAATCGCTCACCGTGGGGAATACCTGATTGTTGAGGGTCGGTGATCCCACGAGGACGGCCCGGGCGTCGAGAACCTCGGTCATCACGTCGCTGCGGTCGGTGCGCCGCAAATCCATGGGCACGGCGTAGACGCCGGCTTCCGCCAGTCCGGCAACGATCGCCTCGGCCATCTGCTGGGTGCTGTGCCACATGGTGTCGTAGATCACCAGGGCCTTGTTCTTGGTTTCCTGTCGGGACCACCGGCCGTAGGCTTCGAGAATCTTGGCGATGTCACGGCGCCACAAGACCCCATGGTCGGGACAGATCATGTTGAATTCCAGCCCCATCTCCGTTACTTTTTCGAGCAGTTTGAGGGTTTTGGCGGCATACAGAAGCAGGATGTTGGCGAAGTATTTCTTGGCGTGGGGCATGATCCGGTCGCCGATCTCGTCATCGAATTTTTCGGGGCCGGCGTAGTGCTGGCCGAAGGCATCGCTGGAAAACAAGATCTTGTCTTCCTTGAGGTAGGTGAACATGCTGTCCGGCCAGTGCAGCATGCGCGTTTCCAGAAAGGTCAGGGTGCGGCGCCCTAAACTGAGTTCCTCTCCGTTGGCGACGGGATGATAGTTCCAGGACGGGAAAAAATGCTGCTTGAGGTTCTTGGCGCCCATCTGGGAGCAATACAGCGGCTTGTCCTCGCCGATGCGGTGCAGGACCCGCGGCAGTCCGCCGGTATGGTCCATTTCGGTATGGTTGCTGACGACCAGGTCGATCTTCCGCGGGTCGATCACCTGGGCGATGTTCGCCAGCATCTGATCGGCAAACTCCTTTTTGACCGTGTCGATCAGGGCGATGGTCTCATCCACCACCAGAAAGGCGTTGTAGGTGGTGCCCTGGTGGGTGCTGTACCCGTGGAAATCCCGGATGTTCCAGTCCTTCACCCCCACATCGTAGATACCGTCTGCAATTTCGATTGGACGCATGGTGCTCCCTCACCTCATGTTGGGTCGTAGGAATTTGCGCCGATCCCGCTGTGGCCCCTCGGCCTCGCTCCACCATCGGACCGACGGGGCCAGGCGGGCACGGCGCTGTAAATGGCTCGACTGTCCCCAGAGTACATAAATAAGAATGACAGGCCGAAAATCAATGCCCCTGGCGGCCCGAAGAGGGGCCAGGGGCATGCCGTATTTTGAGATGGCTTCTGGAAGCCGCCTCACAAAAGTCTTTCCGCCCGATAGCGGCCTCGGCCGATACATTCACCTAAGGCGGCCAGGCATCGGCGGCTATTCTTCCTTTTCGAAATCGTCCTTGCCGGCGCCGCAGATGGGGCAGACCCAGTCCTCCGGAACGTCTTCCCAGGCCGTTCCCGGTGCCACGTCGTTGTCCGGGTCGCCCTGGGCCGGATCGTAAACATACCCGCAAATCGTGCAAACATACTTGTCCATGAATGTCTCCCTTCTTTGGTTTCAGGTTCGTATCAGCCTAACATCGGTCGGCACACACCTCAAACAACCACCGGGGGGGCGGCTGCTCAGAGTAGCAGCTCCGCCGTTTTTTGTTCGAGAACGTCACACAGCGCGTCCAGGGCGTCGGCATCCTCCGTCACCGGCGCCGGCAGTTCCCAGCGGTGGATTTCATCTGCAGGGATTTCCGGCGTTTCGACATCTCCTCCCAACAACACCAGCGTGTCCGGCTGCCAGGGATCCAGAACCCGCGACAGGGATTCCGGGCGTTCATAGGCGATGTCCCAACCCCTGGCCGCCATGACTTTCACGGCGGCCGGGGTCACCTGCCGGGCCGGCGTCATGCCGGCGGCCCTCACATCGAAACGATCGGCGGCCTTGGCCCGCACCAGAGCCGCTGCCATCTGGCCGGCACAGGCGCCGGAGGATCCCAGGAAGAGCACCCGCCGGCGGTCCGCCAGGGGACTCATGAGCCCGGACACGGCCCGCTGGACATCCGTGAGAACCGTGGCGTGGCGGGCCATGTCCTTGGGACCCTCGATGCCGCGATAGGTCAGGTGACCGGCATAGTCCGCATCGATGGCGTCGCAGAAATAGCGCATGGTCAGGTGAATGGCATCGAAGAGATTGGTGCCCCGGGTCGCGGCCACCGACAACAGGTAGCCCTTCTTGGTCTTCATCCGGGGATCCCGCCAGCGCAAACGGTATTTGCGCGCCCAGAACGTCTGACAGCGATCGATCACAGCCTTCAACTGGGCGGTCATGTTGTAGAAGAAGACCGGCGTGGCGGCCACCACCAGGTCGGCCCGGCGGATCAGCCCGTAGATTTCGCGGGGCATGTCGTCATCGATGGGGCAGGTGCCTTTTTTTTCGCAGACCGTGTACTCCTTGCAGGGCTGGATATCGGCCCGGTCCACTTCGATCAGACGCGTCTCGGCGCCGAAGGACCCCGCCGCGTCCAGGAACGTCTCCAGCAAAAAGCGGCTGTTGCCCTTGCGGCGGGGGCTTCCCTGCAATCCGACGACCAGCATGATGCTTCTCCTCTGGGCGGTTCCGGTTCAATCCTCGACATGGCAGGATTTACAGGTGGTCGGCCCGGTCTGTTTGCCTTCTTTTTTGAATTGCTTGTGGCATTTGGTGCACTGCTTGTTCATGACCTGCTTCTGCTTCAGTTCGCCAGTGGCTTTGAGACGCTCGATGGCGCCGGCTTGCTGGGGAAAGAGTTCATGGCAGATGCTGCAGTCGCCCAAGGCTTCCTGGTGCACCAGGTGGGGAAAGGGCACCGGCCCGCTCCGGCCGCCCTCCAGCATCAGTTGGGCCGAACCCTTGTTGGCGGTCTGGATGGTGTAAGCCCCGGCAAGGCCGACCACGGCCAACACCGTCAAGGTCAAAACGACAATCTTCACGACCTTCATAGCCCCCCCTCCTTATCCTCGGCTTTCGCTGGCCTGGCCGCACGTTTCAATGAAGTCCGTCCAAATCCACGGGCAACGCCTTCATACATCGGGGCAAACCACCCCTGTGCCGGGCGCGAACCTTGCTACGGTGCCCGGCGATCGATGCGGCTGCGATTTTTTCCCCGTATGCCGCCTGTCCGGCGGCGGCGACCCGCTTAGCGCGGCGATGTGCTTTTGGCCTCGCCGGTCAGCTCGCACTGGGTAAAATCGATCTTTTTGCCGCAGCCCTTGCACAGATGAGGGCGGTCGAATTCGTCCGAGAAAATCTCCACCTCGGTACCGCACTCGGGACACTTGCAGGTAAACGATTTCAGATTGCGGAAGTTTTCATAACCGGGGCAGTGCTGGGGTGTCGACATGGGATCCTCCTTTGTCAGGGTGTCTTCCCTCCGCGGGCCGCAAGCCCGCCGAGGGGCAATCGTCAGCTCAGTTTTTTGGCGATGTCGCGGCCGTAATCCTGGGCCATCTGGAGCCCCCCGCCCAGTTGGGCGGATTTGAGGAGCAGGGGCCCGCTGACCATATCCATCTTGAACACGGTTTTCATGGTCTGGTAGATGCGCTCCTGGGCTTCCGTGCTCCAGCCGTGGGCGCCGAACGCCCCGCCGGCCTTGTCGGCAAGGTCGGCTTTTTCCGCCAGGAAGAGAAACGTCTTCATGGGCTGGAGCATCTCGCCATGGTAGGTCGGCGACCCGAAAGCGTAGGCGTCGTAGCCCTGGAGATCGTCCTCCTTTTTGATCTCCTTCACATCGCGAACAACCGCTTCGTGGCCTGAAAACCGGATGCCTTCCGCAATCAGGTCCGCAATCTGGCGGGTTTCCTGGGTGCGGGTCGTATAGACGATCAATACCTTGCCCATGATACGCTTCTCCTCTCAACGGATCCGTTTGTCGATGTCCTGGTCCTGGCAGTCCGGCGTGTAGCAGGTCGCATTGAGAAATTCACACTTTTCGCCGCAGTTGGGACACGGTTCCGGCGGTTTTTCCTGTTTGACGGTGTAGCCGCACTTGGCACATTTCCATAGGGTCATGGTCATAACCACCTCCCCGCCGCGGGCCCGGACGCGCTTTCCGGCGCCGGGTGAAAAACCGGTGCCGGAAAGCGCATCGCCTCATAGGGGTGGGCCTGCCGGCGCAGTTGTCGGCCACCGGAGCGTCGCCGGCGTGTCAGGCCTTCCAGAGCCCGTGCAGGTTGCAATATTCGCGGGCCGTGACCCGATCGGCGTCGATGGCGAAAAACGCCTCCGGTGTGTCGCCGGGGTTCAGATACTGCCGATAGACCTTGCCGTCGGCAATGATCTCGACAAACTCGATATAATGTTTTTCTTCCATGGGATGGGCCACCGAGCCCACCTTGACCTTGTAGCCCCCGTCGATCTTTTCGACCACCGGCACGTGCTTCTCCTTGGCCGCATCGACGGTGTTTTCGGCAAACAGCTCCATGGGCTGTCCGCAGCAAACCAGTTCGCCGGCACCACCGTGAACAACTTCAACGATATTGCCGCAGAGATCACACTTGTAGATCTGGTAGCGTTCGGCCATTCTTTCATCTCCTTATGGGTGGGTTGCATTGCAAGCTGAAGATCCGGGTACGCGTCCCCTTCCGTGCGGAGGGAGTCCGCTCTGGGGTCGAAGGCCTGGTGAACTACCAGTTCTCCCCCAGCAGTTCGAAATAGGCCTGGGGATGCGCGCAGGCCGGGCACTCCTCCGGCGCCTCGAGGCCCTCGGTTACATAGCCGCAGTTCAGGCAGCGCCATTTGACGGTCTGCTCGCGCTTGAAAACCCGGTCGGCCTGGAGGTTGCCGGCCAGTTCCACATAGCGTTTTTCATGATGCTTTTCGGCCACCGCCACCATCTCCATCACCGTGGCAATGGCACCGAAGCCTTCGTTCCGGGCCACCGTGGCGAATCCCGGATACATTTCGGTGTGTTCGTAGCGTTCGCCCTCGGCGGACGCCATCAGGTTGTCGTAGGTGCCGCCGATAACGCCGGCCGGAAAGGCGGCCACCACTTCGATTTCGCCCCCCTCCAGGAACTTGAAAAGCCGTTTGGCGTGCTCTTTCTCCTGATTGGCCGTTTCTTCGAATATCTGGGCGATCTGCACGTAGCCGTCCTTCTTGGCCTGTTTGGCAAAATAGGTGTAACGGTTGCGTGCCTGGGATTCCCCGGCAAACGCGGTGAGCAGGTTTTTCTCGGTCTGGCTTCCTTTCAGGGTTGACACTTGTGATCCTCCTCTGGTGGTTGATGGGTTGCAGCACAGAACATGCGATTCCGAAACAGATCGCCCGTCAGCCCTCGACGGGCCACCACCCCTTCTCCTGATGCGACCGCTTTTCCTCTTCCGCCATGCGCTTGAGCTTGTAGGCCGTGTCGCGCAACATGCCGTATAAGATTCCGCAGCCCACATCTTCGCGGTCGGCATCCCCCTGATCCGCCAAAGCGATCATTTCCTCGACCAGTTTCAAGGTTTTCACGATATTGCGATCGCAGGGTTTCAAGGCTGGCAGGGCTCCAAAAAGGGTCGCCGGTTGGTGTGGCGGGCTGATGAAACGCGTTCGGCCCTCACATCCACCCCACCTTACAAATGGTGTGCCACCCGTTGCCGCCAGAGTCCATCCCACTGTAATTATTGATTTTTAAAAAATAACCCGAGATTCATAGCGCTCTTGGGCATCGGTTGGAACTGTCTTTTCGATACACTCGCAACGGTGGATTGCCGGCCCGCGCTCCAGGGATCGGTACTGAGAGCCGCCACGGTGACGGTCCATCCGCAGCGCCGCAAGAGCGCGGCGTCAATATGAAACACTTTGTCTCACCCGCATAGGAACTTGATACAACTCTTGGGTAAAAAAGCGCCCTGAAATTATTGAGTGAATCGGATAATGGCATCGGAGCAGGCAGCATTGGCCCCCGCACCGCATCAGGCGTGGATCAGGAGATTCGGGACAAGAATACCAGAGGGGGCCGGGCCTTGCAAGACCCGCTGTGGTTCTGGCCGGGACCCGGCCAGAACCAGCCGGGGCCCGGCGAACGCGCTGGGCGTCTGTTCGTCAATCGTGTCCGTCCCTACAGCGGCTTTTCCGGACGGCCACTCACGAGGTCTTTTGGTGGGGGGAAGCGGGCGCCACCCGATGACCGCGGGGGGAAATGACAATTTCCTCGACGGGCAAATCCACGCCGGCCTTTTTGAGACTCTTCATGACCAGGCCCTGCAAACCGGCGCAGCAAGGGACCTCCATGCGGACCACGGTGAGACTTCGGAGGCCCGCCTGCTTGAAAATCTGGGTCAATTTTTGCTCATAGAGGGCCAGATCGTCGAACTTGGGGCAACCGGCCAGCACGACCCGGTTTTGGAGCAGATCGCGATGCAGGGTCGGAAAGGCGATGGCCCCGCAGTCGGCCAGGACCAGCAGGTCGGCGCCTTTGAGGAAGGGCGCCTGGGGCGGCACCAGTCGAATTTTGACCGGCCAATGCCCCAATGCGGAAGGGGTTTCGCTACCGGCTTCCGGAGGCCCGGTCTCCGTGGGGGACGGTGCGAAGATTTTCACCCCGGCCGAGGGGCAGCCCCCGCCCAGGGCCGGCGACGGGGCGATGGCGTTGGGCCCCTGGCGCTCCAGGTGTTCTTCCACCGCGGCCTCGTCGAATTCTTCGGCTTCGCGTTCGACGATCTGCAAGGCGCCGGTGGGGCACTCGCCGATACAGGCCCCCAGACCGTCGCACAGATTGTCCGAGATCACGCGGGCCTTGCCGTCGACAACGGCCAGGGCCCCTTCGGCACAGCCGGTCACGCACTGTCCGCAGCCGTCACACAGTTCTTCATCGATTTCGATGATTTTTCGTACGATTTTCATAGATGTGTCCTCGCTTCGCTTGCGGCTAACGTTCGGTGAGCGTTGCGCCCTGCTGCTGACAGGCCTCGGTGCGGCACTCCGCCAGCGCATCGCGCAGCAGGTCCTCATCCAGGGCGCCGTCTTTCTGGCGTTCTTCCAACCCGGCCAGTAGGACCGCATCGCGCAGAACCTGCTGCTCGAGCGAAACCTCTCTGTCGGGGGCATGATGGCGATCGATCAATTCACAGACCGCCTCCGCCATGTCCGGGCGCGCGCGCACCTGTTCCAGGATCGCCCGGGCCGTGGGCTGACGCCCGCCCCCTTCTGCGGCGTCCGGACCGTCCGTCGAGGCGTCCGACCCGGCCGCGGCATCGACGTCCAGAAGGTAGGCCGCGCTGAGCACCACCGCCAGGTCGGCGTTTTCTTGCTTGGCCAACTGCTCGGCGTGGCGGGCCACACGGCTGGCGCGGCCGATGCGGCGAAAATCCCGCCCGTAATGGCGCTTGACGGCCACGGCCACCTTGTCCTTCAAAAGATTGGCCTGCTCGGCCGCCACCTCGGGCGGCAGATCGCCGATACACTGTTCCGCATAGGGGCAATAGGCGGCACAGCCGAAATCCATTTGGGGATTGGCGAAACGATGGCCGCAGTGGCCGCAGCGGCGGGCCGTGTCATCCTTGAAGAACTCCACGGTGCGGCCGCAGCCGGGGCATGGCACCTCGTAGATATCCCCCGGTTTCCAAAATTGCATGTCCTGACCCGGGCACTTCATCGGTGTTTCCTCCTCCTGCCTTGGGTTTCATGCTTCCCGTGCGTGGGGTGGCTCGGAGGCCACCCCTTTAGCATAATACGGATATCGCCGGATGCCACCCCGGGGCCTTAGCCCAGCATGGCCTCGAGATCCTCCTGCGGGGTGCCGATGGGCATGATGTTGAAGTTCTTGACCAGCACATCGAGCACGTTGGGGGTGATGAACGCCGGCAGCGTGGGTCCCAGACGGATATCCCGGATGCCCAGGTGCAGCAGGGAGAGCAGGATCACACAGGCTTTCTGCTCGTACCAGGACAGCACCATGGAGAGGGGCAGGTCGTTGACCCCGCAGTCGAAGGCCTCGGCCAGGGCCGTGGCGATCTTGACGGCCGAATAGGCGTCGTTGCACTGGCCGACATCCAGCAGGCGGGGAATGCCGCCGATATCCCCCAGGTCCTTGTCGAAAAAGCGGAACTTGCCGCAGGCCAGGGTCAGCACCACACAGTCGGAGGGAATCTTCTCCACCAGTTCGGTGTAGTAGTTGCGGCCGGTCTTGGCGCCGTCGCAGCCCCCCACCAGGAAGAAATGGCGGATGGCCTTGTTCCTGACGGCCTCGATCACCTGCCCGGCCACGCCCAGCACGGCATTGCGGCCGAAGCCCACCATGACCTCCTTGCCGGCGACGTCTTCGGGAAAACCCGGCATGGCCAGGGCCTTGTCGATCACCGGGGCGAAATCCTTGTCGGCGATGTGCCGGACCCCGGGCCAGCCCACCAGGCCGGTGGTGAAGATAGTGTCCTTGTAGCTCTCGGCCGGCTTCTGGATGCAGTTGGTGGTCATCAGAATGGCCCCCGGAAAGGCGGCGAACTCCTTGGCTTGATTTTGCCAGGCCGTGCCGTAGTGGCCATAGAAATGGGGGAATTTTTTAAGCTCCGGGTAGCCGTGACAGGGCAGCATCTCCCCGTGGGTGTAGACATTGATGCCCTTGCCCGCGGTCTGCTTGAGGATCTCCTCGAGATCCTTGAGATCGTGGCCCGAGACCAGGATGGCCTTGCCCTGTTTGGGCCCCAGGGGCACCTTGGTGGGCACCGGGTGGCCGTAGGTGCCGGTGTTGCCGGCATCCAGCAGTTCCATGGCCCGCAGGTTGACCTCGCCGCATTTCAAGGCCAGGCCCACCAGTTCGTTCACCCCCAGGCTGTCGTCCAGGGTGGCCGCCATGGCGTCGTAGATGAAATCATACACCAGGTTGTCCTCCTGCCCCAGGATCCGGGCATGATCGGCGTAGGCCGCCAAACCCTTGACGCCGTATACCAGGAGTTCCCGCAGGGAGCGGATGTCTTCGTTGACCTCTGTCGAAGCGGGAATGCCCACCGCTTCGCCCTGGGCCACCATGGCCTCGCGGGTTGCCGCCGGGCTGAAGGTTACGGCGGCCTGGCGCATGTCCACCTGCCCGCCGGCGGCCTGGACCTTGGCCGCCAGAGCGTCCCGCAGGGCGACGCATTCGTTGACCAGGGCCACGAAGCGGTCCGGGTCGAAATCCACGTTGGTCAAGGTCGAAAATATCGCCTCGCAGATGAATTTATCCACGGCCGTGTCCCGCACCCCGGCCTTGATGCCGGCCCGGGCCACCACGGACAAACCCTTGACCGCATGGATCAGCAGATCCTGCAGGGCCGCCGTATCGGGGGTTTTGCCGCACACACCGATTTTGGTGCATCCTTCGCCCTTGGCCGTCTGTTCGCATTGAAAACAAAACATGGAATGCCTCCTCGAGAAACAGGGTTAAAGAACGCGTCGTACAGCATACGTGCTCAAGTCTGGCTCCTTTGTACCCCTTCTCAGCGCAATGGGCATTGACCTAGATCAAGCGGGCGACTTTTTTTTTGGGAGCTGGTTGTCAATCGATTCCAATCCCGACGGCGGTAAAAAAACAGGTGCAAAGGCATCGGAGAGAATCGGGGTCGGGGTCGCTATCGGAATCGGTATCGCAATAACCCCCCGGGACCGCTGACGGCATCACGAAGGCACAGCGGCGAACGGGTAAAAAAATGCGCCCCTCCCGACGGGTTCGGGAGGGGCGCGGCAGCGGTCGGTTCGGCGGCGCCGAACCGGGTAGGCTAGTTATTGTTCACCGAATATTTTCGGCGGGCGGGTGGTGTCCCCCGTGGCGTTCGGGAAATCCTCGGCCACGTAGGCCTTCTCGCCGGTTTCGATCAGGTGGTCGGCCTCTTCCATGAAATTGTTGAAACGCAATTTCACTTCATAGAAGCCGTGCCACCAGGCGTAGTCCGGGGCCATCATCATGGCGCCCATGCGGGCCCGGCGTCCCTCGTGATGCCAGAGCTCGTAGAACTCCACCTCCAGGCGCTCGTCGAAGAACTTGGTCTGGTCGAGAAGACCCTTTTCATTGAGTTCGTCGAACTTGGCCTTGGCCGGCTTGAAATAGACCTCGTTGTATTCCTCCACGGCCTTGTCGAAGCCGTCGTAGAAGTCGTTGATCCAGGCATCGCCGTGGCAGGCGCTGCAGACATTTTTCATCTTCTGGCGCTCGTCCTGCCAATTGGTCCCGGAGGGGAACGCCGCGAAATCCTGCGGCCGCACGGTCAGCGGCGCCTGGGTCTCCCAGGACAAGCGCTGGGTCACGTCGTGGCTGGTGGGTTCCTTGCCGGAGCCGGACATGTGGCATGCCGCGCAGGTGGGGGCCCGGTAGTCGACCCCCGGCGTCCAGGTGCCGCCGGCCGCGTCGAAATTGTACTCGTCCTTGTAGGCGTGGTAGATCGTGCCGTGCTTGGACTCCTCGTAGATCTCGATCTGGGGGTGGTCCGGACCCAGGTGGCACTGGTCGCAGGCTTCGGGCATGCGGGCCTCGGCCACCGAAAAGCGGTGGCGGGTGTGGCAGGAGGTGCACGACCCCTT
>CAYMQN010000127.1:0-11012 GCA_964392545.1 uncultured Desulfobacteraceae bacterium | reverse complement strand
GTCAGATCTTGCGGTTGTCGATCACACGGATGGCCTTGCCCTGGCTGCGGGCGATGGCCTTGGGTTCCACCAGCTTCACCTTGGCGGAAACGCCCAGGTAATCCTTGATGTTCTTGGTGATCTCGCGTTCCATGCCCTGCAGCGTCTTCACCTCGTCGGAGAACATGGTCTCGGAAACCTCGACCATTACCGTCAGAATATCGAGCTGGCCCTCGCGGTCCACCACGAGCTGGTAGTGGGGCTCGACATTGCGCATCTCCATGAGCACGCTCTCGATCTGCGACGGGAAGACATTGACGCCCCGGATAATCAGCATGTCGTCGGAGCGGCCGCTGACCTTGTTCATGCGCACCATGGTGCGCCCGCAGATGCAGGGTTCGGGGTTCAGGCTGGTGATGTCGCGGGTGCGGTAGCGAATCACCGGGAAAGCTTCCTTGGTGATGGAGGTAAACACCAGCTCCCCGGTTTCCCCGTAGGGCAGCACTTCGCCGGTTTCGGGATCGATGATTTCGGGGATGAAGTGATCTTCGAAAATATGCAGGCCTTTTTTGGCCTCGTGGCATTCCATGGCCACCCCGGGGCCGATGACTTCACTCAGCCCGTAGATATCCACAGCCACCAGCCCCAATTTTTCTTCGATGTCATCGCGCATTCTTTCTGACCACGGCTCGGCACCGAAAATACCGTATTTGAACTTGAGATCGCGGAAGGAAACCCCCATTTCCTCAGCCACCTCCGCCAGATGGAGGGCGTAGGAAGGCGTTGCCGTCAAAATGGTCGGACCGAAGTCCTTCATGATGACCACCTGTCGTTTGGTGTTCCCCCCCGAAACGGGAATGACCGATGCCCCCAGCTTTTCGGCACCGTAGTGCGCCCCCAACCCGCCGGTAAACAACCCGTAGCCGTAGGCATTGTGAATGATGTCGCCGCGCGTGGCGCCTCCCGCCATCAGGGCGCGCGCCATGAGACAAGCCCAGGTGTTCACGTCGCGGGCCGTGTAGCCCACCACGGTGGGCTGCCCGGTGGTGCCGGAAGAGGCATGGATGCGGACGACGTTTTCCATGGGCACCGCAAACATGCCGAAGGGATAGTTGTCCCGCAAATCCTGCTTGGTGGTGAACGGCAGCCGCTGGAGATCCTCCAGACGCTGGATGTCCCCCGGGGTAATGCCGGCCTCTTCGAATTTCTTGCGGTAGAACGGAACGCTGGCATAGCCCCGGTCGATGGTGGCCTTCAGCCGGCGCAGCTGAATGGCCTCCAAAGCTTCCCGGGGCATGGTTTCGTACTCGATGTCGTAGATCATGGCCTCCTCCTGTAAAAAAAATCAAAGATCAAAAGGTGTCACTCCCGCGGATGCGGGAGTCCAGAACCCATTGAAATGCCTGGATCCCCGCATGCGCGGGGATGACAAAACCATTTTATTCGACTATTTACGCGCTCATCTTCCTGTCCAGCAATAAATCAAAAAGATATATCGACCGCGTCACGCCCGCGAAAGCGGGCGTCCAGAAGGTTCCCGATGAAACTGTGCGGTTGTCCACCTGGATTCCCGGGTCAAGCCCGGGAATGACACCTTTTTTTTGATCCTTGATCCTTGATCATTGATCTTCGGTTAGCGCCTCCCCCGAAAACAAAAAACTGCGGGAGGAAGTGTTCCCGCCCGCAGTCCAAAAAAAAGACCATGGGTCGGTTCGCTTCGTCCCCCCATGGTCTTGTCAATCGTATGAATCGTTGAATCTACGTCGACGGCTCATGGGCGGACTTTCTAAAGCCAAAGCCCCCAAAAAAGCCGAAAAAGAAAAAGTAGATGGCACCGATCATGATGAATCGCATTTATTTAAAAGGTTTCGGTTCTGCTTAACCAATGTCGGCCGCCGTGTCAATAAAAAAGGTGGGAGGCTGTGTCACCATTTGCACGAAAGGGGCTTTGTTTTAGGACGTCATCCCGGCGCAAGCCGGGATCTCCTACATATGCTTACCCTTGGCCCAACGAGATGCCGGCTTTCGAGACTGTGTCGCAACCGATACCGTATTCCATTTTCGCCCGTCATGCCGGCGAAAGCCGGCATCTCATTGGGCTGACGGCATGAAATTGTGAGAGATCCCGGCTTCCGCCGGGATGACGGTTTAGGATAAATCTCTTTCGTGCCTATTGCGACACAGCATCTTTCGCCGGCATGACGGGCAAAAAGGGGACGTTTTAGGGCATTGCGACACAGTCTCCTTCGCCGGGATGACAGCCAGCTATGGGTGTTGTGTTGCCGGAACTAAGACAGCGAGTGTCCATCCAGAGATGGTAGATTTTGGTTCCGGCCAAGGCCGCAACGATGTGGAAACCGGAGGCGTAGCTGGGCTACGGCGAGGATTTCCACAGAGTGAGAACGCCGGCCGGGGCCGAAAGATGCCATCTCTGGATGGACACGTACTAGGATGGGTCCACCAGGGTGCCCTTGAATTCGGGTTTGCGCTTTTCCAGGAAGGCCGTGGTTCCCTCCCGGGCATCGGGGCTGGCCAGGCAGAGGGCGAACGCATCGTTTTCCAACGCCAGCCCGGAGGCCAGGTCGACGTTGAGCCCGTTGTTGACCGCCTGCTTGGCGGCGCGCAACGCCACCCGCCCTTTGGCCGCGATGGCGGCGGCCGTGGCCCGAACCTCTTCGCGCAGCGCCTCCGGAGGGCACACCCTGTTGACGATGCCCAGTCGGAAGGCTTCGGCGGCGTCGATCATCCTGCCCGTATAGATCATTTCCCGGGCCATGTTGGCACCGATCAGACGCGGCAGCCGCTGGGTTCCGCCAAAACCCGGGATGATCCCCAGGTTGATTTCCGGCAATCCGAACTTGGCCGTCTCGGCGGCATAGATGAAATCGCAGGCCAGCGCCATCTCGGTGCCGCCCCCCAGCGCAAAGCCGTTGACCGCGGCGATCACCGGCATCGAAAGCTGCGGCAGCCGATTGATGGCATCCAGTCCCCTGCGGGCGAACCGCTTGGCGCCCAAAGGGCCCAAGCGGTTGATCTCGGTGATGTCCGCACCGGCCACGAAGGCCTTGTCCCCACTGCCCGTCAACACGAGAACGTGGACGGCGTCGTCTTCTTCCGCACGCTCGAGCGCCGTCGCGAATTCTTCCAGCAAAGCACGGTTCAAAGCATTCAGCGCCTTGGGCCGGTTGAAGGTAAGCGTCGCGATGCGGTCCTCGATCTCGAAGGTGATGTTTTCGTAGGCCATGCTTTCCTCCAGGTTTGGTGGGTCATTGGTTAAAGGTTAAAGGTCAAAGGTTAAAGGTCAAAGATCAAAGGCAAACCCCAAAAACCGAGGGATGAGGTCTTATCGTTGATCTCGCTATCGAAATCGGGATCGAAATCGGGATCGGGATCGGGATCGGGATCGAAAAATGGAAAACACGATCCCGATAGCGATAGCGATTTCGATTTCGATGGCTTTGGTAAATCTTTAACCTTCATCCTTTCCCCTTTCAGCTTTGCGCTTTCAGCTTCGCGCTTTTACTCTCGCTGCGGGCGGCCAGGTAGATGGCCAGCAGGATGAGGCCGCCGCCCACAAATTTGGCCCCGGTCAAGGCCTCGTCGAACAACAGATACGCCAGCAGGCTGGCCCCGATGGGCTCGCCCAGCAGGCTGACGGCCACGGTGCTGGTGCTGAGCCACTTCAAGGCCCAGTTGTAGCTGGTGTGCCCCACGAGCTGGGAGAACAGGGCCATGCCGGCAAAGGCGCCCCAGGTGCCGGTACTGAAACCGGTCACCGGCAGGCCGCTCAGGCCCACGGCCATCCACAGAAACACGGCGGCACTGCCGTAACAGAGGAAAATATAGGCCAGCAAACTCAGACGCCGCCGCAGTTTGCGCCCCATCAGCAGGTAAAGCGCCGCAAAGATGCCGCCCAGCAAGGCCAGGGCATCCCCCCAAAGGGCCCCTCCCCCGCCGGCCAGGTCGCCCCATCCGATCACCGTGCCCCCCATGACGCTCAACAGGATGCATCCCAGGGTGCCGGCGCGGATACGCTCGCGGGTCACCAGGGGCGTCAACAGGCCGACCCAAATGGGGTTGGTATTGACCAGCACGACGCTGTTGGCCACCGAGGTATAGTCCAGGGACGCAATCCAGGTACCGAAATGCAGCGCCAGAAAGGCACCGGCCGCCAGGGCCAGTCCCACCTCCCGGGCCTGCAGGGCCAGCAGTTCGCGCCGCACGTGGATCCAGCTCAGCGGCAACAGGACCAGGGACGCGATGCCCACCCGATAGGCCGCCGTCACCAGGGCCGGTGCATCGGCGGCCTTGACGAAAATGGCCCCCGTGGACACCGCCACGACCCCCAGGGACAAGGCGGCCAAGGGAGGAAACGGGGGGGCCTTATGGGATGGCATGCTCGGTTGCCATGGCTGCGCTCCGCCCACACATGAAGACGCTCCCGGGGGACATCCCCGACAGGGTCAGCCGTCTCCGCGCCGCTGGCCCGGAGGGCCCTGGAACGCGGTCGGACCGGTGGCCTCGATGTAGCTCTCGATGCCGGACAGGATGCCGTCACAGATCCGGTCCTGGTAGCCGGGATCCAGCAAGCGCTGGCATTCGCGGGGATTGCTGATAAACGAGGTTTCCACCAGAATGGCCGGCATCTGCGCGCCCAGCAGGACGTAAAAGGGCGCCTGCTTGACGCCCTTGTCCCGCACGCGGCTGTAATGCTTCTTGAGGTGTCCGACCATGTTGGCCTGGACATGGCTGGCCAGACGGCTGGATTCGTTGATCTTGGCGTTCTGCATCAGATCCATCAGAATCGTCTGCAGATCGCTGATATTCTTGGTTGAAGTGGCGTTTTCCATGGCGGCCACGCGGATGGAATCCTCGTCCGTGGCCAGATTCAGAAAATAGGTTTCGATGCCATAGGCCTCTTTGTTGCGGTGGGCATTGACGTGCAGCGAGATAAACAGGTCGGCTTCCTTGGTGTTGGCCAGGGCGGTGCGTTCCTCCAGGGTCAGAAAGGTGTCCTTGTTCCGGGTCAGGATCACCTCGGCCCCCAGCCGGGATTCCAATTTCTGTTTGAGGCGCCGCGCCAGACTGAGGGTGACGTCCTTTTCGCGGGCCGATCGGCAGACCCCGCGGGCACCGGGATCTTTGCCGCCGTGGCCGGCATCCACCACGATCCGGCGTACCCCCAGGGCCAGCGAGCGGGCGATGGAGCCCGGTGGAATTTTCCCCCCCGGCAGCTTCACGGCGGCCTGGGTCTGCTCGGCCGACGACGCGGCGCCCCCCTCCCCCCAGACATCGATCACGATCCGAAAGGGGTTCATCAGAGAGAAAATCTTGTAGGTCTTGAAGGATTTGATGTCCACGACCACCCGCACCGTGTCGTTTTGGTACTGCCCGGCGCGGGCGTCCATCAAGAGGTCGTCGTTGATGGGCACGACCTTGGGAAAATCCTTGGCCAGACGGGTATTTTGCAAATCCACATAAAGACGCTGGGGCTTGTTCAGGTCGGGGTCTTTTTTGAGCAGGTGGTGGAAATAGGGCGTCTTGCCGCTGGTGTCCACCACGACACGGGTGTAATTGGGGTTGGACCAGTAGCGAATGCCGGAAACCGAATGAAACGTGGACGCGTCGCCGGCACTGGTGGGCGCGGCTTCCGGGGCAGCGGACTCGGCCATTGCACTTTCGGCCGGGCGCCCTTCCCCCAGCAGCGCCCTGGCCATGGGAGCGTAACGACTCGTGCCGTGGCCGTCGATGACCCGGCGCAGATAGGTTTCCCCGGCCTCCCGGTCGGCCCCGCTTTTCGAATAGACCGCCAGTTGCTGGTAAAGGGCCCCCATCTGGTACAAGCTGGCCGCCGCCGCGGCGCCGTCGGAATCGGTTTCGTAAGCCTGTCGGTAGCGGTCGATGCAGGTCAGCCAGACATCCCGGTGCTTGGTGCGGCGGGGATTCTGCATGAGGCCCGCCTGGCAGGCCTCGGCCTTCGCGAACAGGGTCCGGGCGCGGCCGGCCTGGGGACTTTCTTTGGGTGGCGCGGGCGCTCGGACCGCAACCTTGGCGTCCGGGAAATCCTTGAGAAGCGCCTGGGCCTTGCCCCGATAGGCGCTTTGGGGGAATTCCCGCACCACCTGCCGCAGCCGCTGGATACCGGCATCCCGGTCCGCCGTCCGCCCGGAGTACCGGTAGAGTTCGAGATAGGTGGCGCCCGTCCGGTAGAGACCGGCCGAGGCCCACGGGCCGTCCGGATCCTGGTCGTAGACCTTGCGAAAGGCGCGGATCACCCGCAGCCAATGGTGGCGGTATTTGCGCTGGCTGGGGCTGTCGAGCAACGCGTTGAAGGCGTTTTCCGCCTGGAAATACTGCCGACGGACGTCGTCCGCGGCCGCGGTGTCCGGCTGGACCCAGATCAGAACCCAAAGGAGCCCGATTAAAATCCGTATGATCGTTGCCTGCTTCGTCATGTCAGGGCGTGGTCTGCCATCCCAATGGGCGGTCCCCGGCCGCGCTCAGCGCTTAGAGCGCGACCGGGTCTGCCATTCACTTAAAAGATTGAGCGCTTCCATGGGCGTCGTGCGGGAAATGTCCATACGCCGCAGGCGGTCGATGATCTCCTGCTCCGGTCCCTGGAACAGATCCAGCTGAACCTGGCCGGCCTTGGGGCCCCCTTCGCCAACGGTCTTGGCGGCACAGCCGGTGCCGTGGCCGCTTTTCTCGACGGTGGCTAGAATCTCCTTCGAACGCCGGATGACATCTTCGGGAATCCCGGCCAAGCGCGCCACCTGGATACCATAGCTGCGATTGGTCCCGCCTTCAACCAATTTACGCAGGAAGATGATGTCGTCGTTCCATTCCTTGACGGCAATGTTGTAGTTCTTGATGCGGGGAAAGGCCGCGGACAGGTCGGTCAGCTCGTGGTAATGGGTCGCAAACAGGGTTTTGACGCCCTTTCCGGCGAGATCGTGCAGAAACTCGGCCACGGCCCAGGCGATGCTCATCCCGTCGTAGGTGCTGGTGCCCCGTCCGATTTCATCCAGAATGACCAGGCTCCGGGCGGTGGCGTTGCGCAAAATGTTGGCCGTCTCCTGCATTTCGACCATAAAGGTGCTCTGGCCCTGGGACAGGTTGTCCAGGGCCCCCACCCGGGTGAAAATCTTGTCCACGACGGGCAGGGAGGCATGCGCGGCCGGCACGAAGGCGCCCATCTGGGCCATGAGCACCGTGAGGGCGACCTGGCGCAGGACCGTGGATTTGCCGGCCATGTTGGGCCCCGTAATGATCAGGATCTGCTCGGCTTCCATATCCAGATGGATGGTGTTGGGCACGAAGCGTTCGCCGCTGAGCATCTGCTCGATCACCGGATGGCGTCCTTCCGCGATGTGAAGGAGACCCTCGGCATTGATCTCGGGGCGGGTGTAGTGCTGCTGTTCGGCCACTTCCGCCAGGGCCACCAGCACGTCCACCGCCGCCAGGAAAAGGGCCGTCGCTTTCACCCGGGCATGGTGGCCCGCCGCCTCCGCGCGCAGCGCATCGAAGAGGTCGAATTCGAGACTGGCGCGGCGCTCTTCGGCATTGAGCACCTTGGCTTCGAAGGTCTTGAGTTCATCGGTAATATAGCGCTCGGCGTTGACCAGGGTTTGTTTGCGCACATAATGCCCGGGGACCTCCGCCGACCGGGTTTTGGGCACCTCGATGTAATAGCCGAAAACTTTGTTGTAGCGGACCTTGAGGGCCGCGATGCCGGTGGCCTCCCGCTCGCTGGATTCGAGCCGGGCGAGATACCCTTTCCCGTCCCGGCTCATTTTAACGAGCTCGTCCAGCTCCGCGCTGTAGCCGGGCTTGATGAGCCCTCCTTCGTTGAGAACCGGCGGGGCGTCGTCGCGCACGGCCTTTTCGATGTGCTCCGCCAGGGCACTCAACGGCGTCAGGTCGATGTCGCAGTGGAAGGCGCGGGCCTCCAGCTCCTGCAACTGTTCGACCAGCGGCGGCAAGGCCTGCAGCGATTGCTTCAGGGACAGCAGATCGCGCGCATTGGCCCGACCCATGGAAATTTTGCTGCCCAACCGCTCGAGGTCGTGGACCCCTTTGAGCTGCTCGCGGAGGGCGTGCCGGGGCCGGGGTTTTTGAAGCATTTCGCCCACGGCATCCAAACGCTCCAGGATGGCCCGGCGTTCCATCAGGGGGTAGCGCAGCCATTCCCGCAGCAAGCGCCCCCCCATGGCCGTGCGGGTTTTATCGAGCACGCTGAGCAGCGTCCCCTGGCGGCCGCCGTTCTGCAGATTGGCGGTCAGTTCGAGGTTGCGGCGGGAACGCTCGTCCACCCACAGGTAGGCATCGAGGCGGTAGGTTTCGAGCCCGTCGAAATGCTCGACGGCCTGCTTCTGGGTTTCCTGCAGATAATGCACGAGGGCCCCGGCCGCCCGAATGCCGGCCGGCATCTCCTCACAACCGAAGCCCTCCAGCGAGAGGGTGCGAAAGAGCGCCATGAGCTGTTCCCGCCCGCGACGGTAGGCAAAAGCCCGCTCCTCCAGGGTGGTCAGCGCCCGTTCGGCCAGGGCGGCCTTCAGCTTCCGCAGCGTCGGATCCTCGCCGGCGGAAGGCGGCAATAGGATCTCCCGGGGATCCACCCGCAGGGCTTCGTCGAAAGCCGCCCGGTGGTCCCGGGTTTCGGTCAGTCGGAAGGTGCCGGTGGAGATGTCCAGATAGGCGAGTCCCACGCTTCCTTCGTGGACCGCGACCGCCAGGATGTAGTTGTGTACGGCCCGGTCGAGCAGTTCGTTTTCCAGGAGCATGCCGGGGGTCAGAACCCGAACCACTTCGCGTTTGACGATACCCTTGGCCTGGGCCGGATCTTCCACCTGGTCGCAAAGCGCCACCTTGTAGCCGTTCTCGATGAGGCGGGCCACGTACCCCTGGACCGCCCGCACGGGCACGCCGCACATGGGAACCGGCTGGGCGTCGTTCTTGTTGCGGGAGGTCAGGGTAATGTCGAGGGCACGGGCGGCGACCTCCGCGTCCTCGAAGAACATTTCGAAAAAATCCCCCATGCGATAGAGCAGGATCGCATCAGGATAGTCGTCCTTGATGGACAGATACTGCTTTAGCATGGGGGTCAGTTTGGCAGAGCTCATTCAGAAAACTTCGGAAACCCCTGGTCTGCGAAACGGTGGCGCGCATCCAGCGCGAAGCACAGGGGCGCGATGGGCATATCGGCCGTCGGCGGCGGGGTCAACCGGTGGAATCGGTCGCGGCGGCATCCTCCTGCCGCTCCTCCTCGGCAAGCGGCTCCGCGGCCGGCAGGGTCTCGTCAGGCACGTTTTTAAGGGCCTGCACCTCGGCCTTGAGCTGCTCGACTTCAGCCTGACGCTCGTTGGCGGCCTTGGTCAACTGTTTGATCGTCTTGTTGGTTTTGTAGCGCTCGAACAAACCCGAGAGATAAGCGATGATCAGCCCCACCAGAAAACAGCCCACAAACAGCACCGCGTTGTAGACCTCGGGGGTTTCATAGGGGGAGGTGACCCACAAATTCAGATCGAAACGGTGCTTCTGAAGAAAAAAGGCCTTGTTTTGAAATCCCACGAGCACGAGAAAGGCGATGGCGATGAGCCAAAGGCCGATTTTGACTTTTTTCATCAGGCTGATCTCCCTTCATGGGGGGGTGGCGGTTCCGCGCACAAACGGCACCGCGGATGGTGGTCATGGCCTCTTGATAGTGTCCGTCGAGAAGGGGTGGATTTCGGTTCAGGCCAAGGCCGCAGCGATTCGGAAACCGGAGGCGTAGCGCGGCTACGGCGAGGATTTCCGAAGCGTGAGAACGCCGGCCTGGGCCGAAAGATGCCCTTTCTGGACGGACACTACCTAATCTTTTTGCCTTTAAATTTCAAGCTTTTTTCTTCTGTCAAGCCCCACCAGGCGCAGGTTTCCCCACACGCCCAAACGGTCCCCGCAAACCGCCGCAACCCCTTCGACACCCGCAATCGTGCGCGCAAAGCGAATGCCCGCGGGGATCGTTGCCGGCGTTAGGATACGGTTGGCCACCGCCGTGGCCGCCGCATCCGCCAGGGCGCAGCTGCGCGCCAGGATGCAGACCGCGTCCGCCCGACCCTGGCTCAGGGAGTGCCCGACGGTGCCCGAAGAGGTGCACACCCCCAGGGGCGCGCCTGTCGGATGCACCCGCAATCCCACGCGCATGCTGAGCGGCGAACGGCCGGCAAAAAGACCGATGGTCACCTCCTCTTCGAGCATCATGAAAATATCGCCGCCGTTTTCGACGACGAACTCTTGGGATAAACGCTGCAGGGTCTCCCCCACCGCTTCGGCAATGGCCCCGGCCACGGCGGCCATGGGTCCGACGCCGGCCGCCCTCCCGGCGGAAATCATCCGGCGCACGATATCCGGCGCCGGCCCGGCATCCTCCCAGGGCGCCAGAGCGGTTCGAAATGCCGGAAACTGCCGGATATACTGCTCGATGTATCCGCGCTGGGCGAGAACCTCCTCCCGCACGACGGAGGACAGATCCCTCTCGGCCTGGAGCCACAAATCGGTTTCCTGAACCGTAACGTGGAAGGGGGTCAGACGCTTCACCGCGGCCAGCCGCCGGTAGCTGCGCGTTTGCCCGGGCCTGGAGGTGGGGGAGGATGTCATTTTGTTTGGCGCCAAACCCTTATCCGGTTTCGATCTGTTGCAGCTTAGCAGAACGATGGGCTTCCTTCGTCAGCACATCCTATGGGCTGCCCTGGGCGGTTTTTCATCGTGTCCTTCGTGGTAGATTCTTTTCGAACGGAGCTCTTCAGAGACCCGCCATCAGCGAACCTCCACCTGGGGCCGCATTGCGGCGGGGCATTGCCGCAGAAAGTACTTGTCGGTCATGCCGGCGATAAAGTCCCGCACCACTTCCGCCGGAGCATGATCCTGGAGATACTGGTCGTCCATGTCTTTCAAAAAACCCAGGAAAATGACCGAATCCTCCCGCCCCGCCTCGATATCCTTCAGGTATCGGTTGAACAAATACTCGAAAAGGGCCTCGATTTTCACTGTATGCT
>CAYMQN010000126.1:0-11112 GCA_964392545.1 uncultured Desulfobacteraceae bacterium | reverse complement strand
CCCCCGCCAGGCCCGGCCGGAGCCGTTTCCCTCAAAGCGGCCATGGCGCATTACGAAAAGCAGTACCTCCTCCACATGCTCCATACCCATCAATGGCATCGTGCCCAAGTGGCCGCTTTACTGGGGATCGATCGCCGGACCCTTTTCCGCAAGATGAAGGTCCACGGGCTATAATTAGCCCCTATTGAGCCAATTTTGTCCCAAATATAAATTACATGTTGAACCAAATATTTACAGTCGTATTCAACATGGAATGGGATTTTTTTGTCTCTTTTATGAATTCTGTTCATGCGCCATATTCCTTTCTATCCACTATTTTGCGGTTAGTCATTTAACCTCTTTCTAAAAGACAAATTTTGTGGCATATGTGTTGCACTGTCATGGACATCCCGGTCGGCCGGTCCCGCCAAGGGGTCTGCCGACCGCCGACCGTGAAAGGAGGTGGCACGCAAACGGTCGCACAACCCAAACGGCGCTTGAACAATGGGGCGCCCTCCCAAGGGGGCGACACACCCGCACGATACGCCGAATGACCTCGAGACAACCCTATTTCAACCCAGGAGGATGACATGGCAGAACAACAACAGATGGGAAATCCGGCAGTGGTCGGTCTGGCAGGATTTGGTTTGACGACGATGGTGCTTCAGTTTCACAATGTGGGCTGGATGGGAATCGGTCCCGTTCTGGCCCTGGCGATCGCCTTTGGCGGTGTCGCCCAATTGATCGCGGGATTCCAGGAATTCAAGTGCGGCAACAATTTCGGCTACAGCGCCTTCGTCTCCTACGGATCGTTCTGGATCGCACTCGGCATCATCTTCCTGCTCAACCATTTCGGCATCTACAAGTCCAGCGGCACCGACGTGGGCTGGTTCCTGGTTGCCTGGACGCTCTACACGGCCATCATGTGGGTTGCCGCCATGCGCATCCACAGCGCCATGGCCGTCACCTTCACGCTCCTTCTGATCGGTTTCATCCTCCTCGATCTCGCGCATTTCGGCTATCCCGCCCTAACCAAGGTTGCCGGCTATGAACTCATGGCCTGTGCTGCCGCCGCCTGGTACATGATGGCCCACGTCATCTTTCTCCAGGTCTTCGGAAAGGACATTCTTCCAGTTGGTAAACCGTGGATCTCCGGCGAAGTGGAAAAGACCACCGCCGTGCCGCTGGCTGCCAAAGCCGCTTCCCGTTAACGGCGACGGGACCACGTTCCGGGCACAGCGCCCCGATTCGACGACCCTGCGGCCGCGCCGAAGCGACGGTTACCAATCCAACGGGGTGTTTTCGGCAACTCGGATACGAAACAGAAAGGATACGATCCATGACCAATCTGTATGAAGAGGCCTATGCGAAATCCATCAACGATCCGGAAGCCTTCTGGGGGGAGGCGGCTGAGGACTGCCACTGGTACAAGAAGTGGGACAAGGTGCTGGACGACAGCAACAAACCGTTCTACCGCTGGTTTACCGGCGGCATCTGCAACACCTGCTACAATGCCCTCGACCTGCATGTCGAAAACGGGCGCGGGGATCAAGTTGCCCTGATCTATGACAGCCCGGTTACCAATACCATCAAAAAGTACACCTACACCGAGCTGCGCGACGAGGTCGCCAAATTCGCGGGGGTACTGGCCGACCAGGGCGTCACCAAGGGCGACCGGGTCATCATCTATATGCCCATGATCCCGGAGGCGGCCATTTCCATGCTGGCCTGTGCGCGCCTGGGGGCCGTGCATTCGGTGGTCTTCGGCGGGTTTGCCGCCAAGGAGTTGGCCACCCGCATCGATGATGCCAAACCCAAGGTCATCGTTTCGGCCTCCTGCGGCATCGAAGTCGCCAGGGTCATCCCCTACAAACCCCTGCTGGACAAAGCCATCGAGTTTTCGACCTCCAAACCGGAAAAATGCGTCATTCTGCAGCGTCCCATGGAGACGGCGGGCATGATCGAGGGCCGCGACGTGGATTGGAACGAAGCCATGGCGGCCGCCCAGCCCCAGGACTGTGTCCCGGTGGCGGCCACCGACCCGCTCTACATCCTCTACACCTCGGGCACCACGGGTCAGCCCAAGGGCGTCGTGCGCGACAACGGCGGCCACATGGTAGCCCTGAAATGGACCATGAAGGCGATCTACGACGTGGAGGCCGGCGACGTCTACTGGGCCGCCAGCGACGTCGGCTGGGTGGTGGGCCATTCCTACATCGTCTACGCCCCGCTCTTCAAGGGCTGCACCACGATCCTCTTCGAAGGCAAGCCGGTGGGCACCCCCGACGCCGGCGTCTTCTGGCGGGTCATCTCCCAGCACGGGGTGCGCTCCCTGTTCACGGCCCCCACGGCCTTCCGGGCCATCAAGCGTGACGATCCCAAAGGGGAGCTGATCAAAAAGTATGACCTGTCCAACTTCAAGTACCTGTTCCTGGCCGGCGAGCGCTCGGACCCCGACACGATCCAATGGTCGGAACGGAACCTGAAGGTACCGGTCATCGACCACTGGTGGCAGACCGAAACGGGCTGGGCCATCGCCGCCAATTGCATGGGTCTGCATAAGTTCCCGGTCAAATACGGCTCGCCCACCAAGGCCGCGCCGGGCTGGAACCTGCAGGTCGTGGACCCGGACTGCAACCAGATGGGCCCCGGCGAGATCGGCGCCCTGGTGGTCAAGCTGCCGCTGCCCCCGGGCACCCTGCCCACCCTCTACAAGGCCGACGAGCGCTACAAGGAAGCCTATCTCGAGGAATTCCCCGGCTACTACAAGACCGCCGATGCCGGCTACATCGACGAGGAAAAATACGTCTACGTGATGTCGCGCACCGATGACATCATCAACGTGGCCGGACACCGCCTGTCCACGGGCGCCATGGAGGAAGTGCTGTCCGACCATCCGGACGTGGCCGAATGCGCCGTGCTCGGCGTGGAGGACCAGCTCAAGGGTCAGATCCCGGTCGGCTTTATGGTCTTGAATGCCGGGGTGGACCGCCCCCATGAGGAAATCGTCAAGGAAGTCGTGCAGATGGTGCGGGACCGGATCGGACCTGTGGCGGCCTTTAAAACGGCCACTGTGGTCAAACGGCTCCCCAAGACCCGCTCGGGCAAGATTCTGCGCGGAACCATCCAGAAAATCGCCGACAACCGGGAATACAATGTGCCGGCCACCATCGACGATCCGGCCATCCTGGGGGAGATCGAATCGGCCCTCAACACCATCGGCCTGGCGGGCTCGCGCAAGTAAGCCAACCGCCGGAAGCCGGTTGACAATGACCCTCTGTGCATCGTAAGCCATAGGCTGTTCACACGAACGGCTGGCGGGGGACCCCGGCGTCCCCCGCCAGCCGCTCTGCCCGAAAAACGGGCCGCAACCCGGTCCTGTGGTCCGGCACCCGACCCAACAGGCATGTATCTTGCTGTAAAAAGGGCACGCAGGGTCCGCCCTGGCCGGAGAGGAGGCACCATGCAAATACTCAAAATCGACCATCTGGGCATCGCCGTCAACAGCATCGAAGAAGGCAAATCCTTCTGGTCCGACGTCCTCGGCCTGGCCTTCGAGGGCGCCGAAACCGTGGAAGCCCAGAAAGTGACCACGGCCTTTTTCCCCGTGGGCGAAAGCGAAGTCGAATTGCTCGAATCCACCAGCCCGGACGGCCCCGTGGCCAAATACATCGAAAAGCGCGGCCAGGGCATTCAACACATCGCCTTTCGGGTGGCCAACATCGAGGAAGCCCTGGAGGAACTCAAGGCCAAGGGCATCCGCCTGATCGACGAAAAGCCCCGCCTGGGAGCCGGCGGTGCCAAAATCGCGTTCCTGCATCCCAAAGCCACCAACGGTGTCCTGGTGGAACTCTGCGAACGGTAGGGCGCCGGGGGCCGTCAGCCCCTGGCCGCCTGGCCCAAGGTTCATGATGTAGCAATATCTCGTTGACCGTCCGACGGGATTTTTCTAAGCCCCTGAAGGGTAACAACAGTTCACAAACGGGTTTTAAAGGCATTTTATAAAAGCATATCTATCTGTAATTTAACTTTTATTTTCTCGATAACCGGGTTTTTCGATCCACCTCGGCATCGGCCCCGAACAGCGCAGGAAGCTTTTTTTGCTCAACGCACCGACCGCTTATGATCGTCAACACCCTTCCGAGCTGCGGCCGGAAGTGCACGCCCGGCTGGAGAAGGCCGTGCTGGAAATCTTCTCCCAGTCCGATTTTCACAAGGCCAACATCCGCGACGTGGCCCGCCGGGCCGGGGTCAGTTTTACCACCATCTACAAGCATTATGGCAGCAAGGAGCGCCTGCTGTTCAGCTTCGTGGACATCTGGCTGGGAAAGCTGACCGAGCGGATCATCGATCACTTGCAGGGCATCGAGGATTTGAAGGAAAAAATGCGCAAGGTCTACTGGCTGCAGCTTGACTACTACGAGCGGCACCAGGGGCTGGGCAAGATTCTATTCATGACCCTGCCCATGCAGACCTGGATGTCGGATGAGAGTTTTCGACAGAAGCGCATGATCAATTTGTATCTCGAAGTGCTCAAAAAAGGGCAGGCCGAGGGCATCCTGAACCCCCGTGTGCGCGCCGGCGTTCTGCTGGATTTCATGCTGGGCAGCGTCCAGCGCGCCTTTTTCATGTGGGTCTCCCGGGGGCAGCGGGAAAGCCTGGCCGGACAGTCCCAGGTTCTTTTCGACATGGTCTGGCGGGCCATTGCCCGCCCCCCGGACACCGCCTGAGGGCACCGCATCCGGGACCGGCCGTCCCCTGGGCCGCCTGACCTGATGGGACCACCGGCTTTACGGCCCACTTTCACCAGGAGGAGCGCACCATGGCAGAACATCCCCAATTGAAGCAATGGCAAGAACTGGCCGAAAAGCAGATGAAGGGCAAATCCGTCGAAAGCCTCGTCTGGAACACCCCCGAAGGCATCCCGGTCAAACCGCTCTACACCGCCGAGGACCTCGAAACCCTCGAGCATGTCAACACCCTGCCCGGGCTGCCGCCTTATGTGCGCGGCCCCATGGCCACCATGTACGCCGGCCGCCCCTGGACCATTCGCCAATACGCCGGCTTCTCCACCGCCAAGGAGTCCAACGCCTTTTACCGGCGCAACCTGGCCGCCGGTCAGCGGGGGCTTTCGGTGGCCTTCGACCTGGCCACCCACCGCGGCTACGATTCCGATCATCCGCGGGTGGCCGGCGACGTGGGCAAGGCCGGCGTCGCCATCGACTCGGTGGAGGACATGAAGGTTCTCTTCGACCAGATCCCGCTGGATCAGATGTCCGTCTCCATGACCATGAACGGGGCCGTGCTGCCCATAATGGCGGGCTATATCGTGGCCGCCGAAGAACAGGGCGTCAAGCAGGAGCAGCTCGCCGGAACCATCCAGAACGACATCCTCAAAGAATTTCTGACCCGCAACACCTATATCTACCCCCCGATGCCCTCCATGCGCATCGTCTCGGACATCATCGCCTACTGTTCCGAGAACATGCCCAAGTTCAACACCGTGAGCATCAGCGGCTACCACATGATGGAAGCCGGAGCCACCTCGCTGCTTCAGCTGGCCTTCACCCTGGCCGACGGCCTGGAGTACGTCAAAGCCGCCCTCAAATCCGGCATGGATATCGACGCCTTTGCGCCCCGGTTGTCGTTTTTCTTCGGCATCGGGATGAATTTTTTCATGGAAATCGCCATGCTGCGGGCCGCCCGCCTGCTGTGGCACAAGCTGATGAGCCGTTTCGAGCCGAAAAACCCCAAATCCACCATGCTGCGCACCCACTGCCAGACTTCCGGCTGGAGCCTGACCGAGCAGGATCCCTACAACAACATCATCCGCACCACCCTGGAATGCCTCTCGGCCGTCCTGGGCGGCACCCAGTCGCTGCACACCAACTCCTTCGACGAGGCGGTGGGGTTGCCCACCGACACCTCGGCCCGCATCGCCCGCAACACCCAGCTGATCGTGCAGCACGAAAGCGAGGTCTGCCACGTCATCGACCCCCTGGCCGGCTCCTACTACGTGGAAGCCCTGACCGCCAGCCTATGCCGTGAAGCGGAAAAGATCATCGACGAAGTCGAGGAGATGGGCGGCATGGCCAAGGCCATCGAAACCGGCATGCCCAAGATGCGCATCGAGGAATCGGCGGCCCGCCGCCAGGCCCGCATCGATCAGGGGCTCGACGTCATCGTGGGTGTGAACAAATTTCAGCTCACGGACAAGGAGCCCCTGGAGGTGCTCGAGGTTTCCGAGGCGGTGCGCGCGGAGCAGGTCGGCCGGTTGGAGGGCCTCAAGCAGAAACGGGACAAGGACGCGGTACGCCGCTGCCTGGAGGCCGTGACCCAGGCCGCTGAAAACGGCGGCAATCTCATGGCGGCCTGCATCCCGGCCGTAAGGGCCCGGGCCACCGTCGGCGAGATCTCGGACGCCATCGAAAAGGTCTTCGGCCGCTATGTGGCCACCACCCAGTGCATTTCAGGGGTTTATGCCGCCGAGTTCGGCGACAGCGAGATCATTTCATCGCTGCGCAAGCGCACCGAAGCCTTCGCCGAAAAGCAGGGGCGCCGGCCCCGCATCCTGCTCACGAAAATGGGGCAGGACGGCCACGACCGCGGCATCAAGGTGGTGGCCACGGCGCTGGCGGACCTGGGCTTCGACGTGGATATCAGCCCCATGTTCCAGACGCCCCGGGAGGCCGCCAAGATGGCCATCGAAAACGACGTTCACATGGTGGGCGCCTCGAGCCTGGCCGCCGGCCATAAGACACTGGTGCCCGAGCTGATCGCCGAATTGAAGAAGATCGGCGGGGAGGACATCCTGGTCTTCGTGGGCGGCGTCATCCCGCCCAAGGACTACCCCTTTCTGGAAGAGCACGGGGTGGCCGGGGTGTTCGGACCCGGAACCCCGATCACCGACTCGGCCAACAAGATCCTGAACGCGCTGGGGGCCTGATGATGCCGGCCACCGCCGAAGACTATGCCGCAGGCGTCTTGAAGGGCGACCGCCGGGCGCTTTCCAAAACCATCACCCTGATCGAGAGCGCCCTCGAGGGCCACCGCGACCTGGCCCGCAGCGTCCTGGAAGAGCTCCTGCCCCATGCGGGAGGCGCCATTCGGCTGGGCATCACCGGCGTTCCCGGAGTGGGCAAGAGCACCTTCATCGAAAGCCTCGGCATGACCCTGATCGGCCGGGGCCACAAGGTGGCCGTGCTGGCCGTGGATCCCAGTTCCACGCGCAGCGGCGGCAGCATCATGGCGGATAAAACGCGCATGGAGCAGCTTGCGGTCCAGCCCGAAGCCTATATCCGGCCCAGCCCCTCGGGGGGCACCTTGGGGGGGGTGGCCCGCAAGACGAGGGAAACCATGCTGGTCTGCGAGGCCGCCGGCTTCGACGTGATGATCGTGGAAACCGTGGGCGTGGGGCAGTCGGAAACGGCGGTGGCCTCCATGGTGGATTTTTTCCTGGTGCTGATGCTGGCCGGCGCCGGCGACGAGCTGCAGGGGATCAAAAAGGGGGTCCTCGAGCTGGCCGACGCCGTCGCCATCACCAAGGCCGACGGTGACAACGTGGACAAGGCGCGCCAGGCCGCACGGGCCTATGCCTCCGCCCTGCATCTCCTGTCCCCGGCTTCCCCCAACTGGCAGCCCCCGGTGCTGACCTGCAGCGCCTTGTCCCGGGAGGGGGTCGATGCGGTCTGGCAAACCGTTCTGGACCACCGCCAGCGCATGCAGGCCTCCGGCGAATTCGCCATCAAACGCCAAAACCAGGCCCTGGACTGGCTCCAGGCCCTGTTGGATGAGGGGCTGCGGGAACGCTTCCAGCGCCATCCCAGGATTCGCGAGCATCTGCCACGCTTCCGGCGGGAGGTGGCGCGGGGCGAAAAAGCCCCCACGGTGGCGGCCAGCGAGCTCCTTTTTTTCCTTGACAACCCCAAGTCGCCGTAGGATCTAAGTGATTTCGATTTAGGGACTAAAGCTCATTTTTGATGCCCACTAAAATTTTAACAGATCGTTGAGATTATTATAAATACCATGTTCGGCACCCGTCGTCCGCAAACAGCTCAACGGGGGAAAGGAAAGGTCCAATGGGTGTTACGCAAGACAAAATCAAAGCGCTCAAGGAGAAGGAAAAAACAATCCTTGGGATGGGCGGCGAAAAAGCCGTCGCCAAACACAAGGAAAAGGGCAAACACACCGCCCGCGAGCGGCTGAATCTCTTGTTCGACGCCGGTACGTTCCGGGAAATCGATATGTTCGTCAGCCACCGCTGCACCAATTTCGGCATGGAAAAGGTGGACATCCCCTCCGACGGGGTGGTGACCGGCCACGGCCGGGTCGAGGGGCGCACGGTTTTCGCCTTCGCCCAGGACTTCACCGCCCGGGCCGGCAGCCTGGGTGAGATGCATGCCAAAAAGATCTGCAAGGTGATGGATCTGGCCCTCAAAGCAGGGGCCCCCTTCGTGGGCTTGAACGATTCGGGCGGGGCCCGCATCCAGGAAGGTGTCGACGCCCTCTCCGGCTACGGCCAGATTTTCTTCCGCAATTCGGCCGCCTCGGGCGTCATCCCCCAGATTTCGGCCATCATGGGCCCCACCGCCGGGGGCGCGGTCTATTCACCGGCCATGACCGACTTTATCTTCATGGTCAAGAATACCAGCTACATGTTCATTACCGGTCCCGAAGTCATCAAGTCCGTCACGGGCGAGGAGATCACCTTCGAGGACCTGGGCGGGGCCATGACCCACAACGAGAAGAGCGGCGTGGCCCATTTTGCGGCCGAAAACGACGAGGACTGCATCGCGCGCATCCGGCAGATGCTCGCCCTTCTGCCCTCGAACAACATGGAAGACCCGCCGCAGGTGGCCACCGGCGACGATCCCCGGCGCATCGCGCCGGAACTCGACACGATCATCCCGGACAACCCCAATCAGTCCTACGACATGAAGGATGTGATCCGCGCCATCGTGGACAACGGCGAGATCTTCGAACCCCACGAATTCTTCGCCACCAACATCCTGGTCTGCTTCGCCCGCCTCAACGGGCGCACCGTCGGCATCATCGCCAACCAGCCGATGGTCATGGCCGGCTGCCTGGACATCGATGCCTCCGACAAGGCCACGCGCTTCATTCGCTTCTGCGACGCCTTCAATATCCCCATGCTCACCATCGCCGACGTGCCGGGCTACCTGCCGGGCAGCCATCAGGAATGGGGCGGCATCATCCGCCACGGGGCCAAGCTGCTCTGGTGCTATTCGGAAGCCACGGTGCCCAAGCTGCTGCTGGTCACCCGCAAGGACTACGGCGGATCCTACCTCGCCATGTGCTCCAAGGATCTGGGCGCCGACATGGCCTTTGCCTGGCCCACGGCCGAGATCGCCGTCATGGGCGCCGCCGGGGCTGCCAACGTCATCCACCGCAAGGAAATCAAGGGGGCCGACAACCCCCAGGCCAAGCGGGAGGAGAAAATCAAGGAATACGAGATGCTTTTCTCCAATCCCTACTGCGCGGCCAACCGCGGCTATATCGATGCGGTCATCGTGCCCAGCGAGACGCGCCCCCGGCTGATCGATGCCCTGGAGGCCTTGTGCACCAAGCGTGAACTGCGCCCGGCCAAGAAACACGGCAATATTCCGCTCTAACCCTGCCGGCGCCGCCGCCCGGCCCGAGCCGGACGGACGGCGCCCCGTAAACGGAGATTCCATGGACCAGAAGAAAAAGAAGGCGGCCGCCCTCGCCGCCGTAACCGCCTATATCCAGTCGGAAGAAGAAGCGCTCTGCCTGCAGGCCGCGGCCCCGGCCGAGGACGCTCTCCCCGGACCTTCGGCACCGACCGGGCCGCCCAATCTGTGGGGGCTGAGCGGCAGGCAGGCCCTCATGCAGATGGGCACCATGATGCAACTCAAGGCGTTTCACCGACCCTGACCGGGGGATGCACCTTATACCAACGACCGCAGTTTTGCCTTTTTATACATGATCAAGGAGATGGTTTCATGAGCGAGCACACCGTACTCAAAATGACCGAGATGAATTACAGCCCGGATCGGCCGGCGGCGGCAAACCCCGTCAAGGTGATGGATCTGACCCTGCGCGACGGCCACCAGTCGCTGTTCGCCACCCGCGGGCGCACCGAAGACATGATTCCGGTGGCGGAGTTGATGGACCAAGTCGGCTTCTGGGCCGTCGAAACCTGGGGCGGGGCCACCTTCGACACCATGCACCGCTTCCTGAACGAAGATCCCTGGGAGCGCATCCGCACCCTGAAGCGCTACTTCAAGAAAACCCCCTTTTCCATGCTCCTGCGGGCCCAGAACCTGGTGGGCTACCGCAACTACGCCGACGACGTGGCCAAGGCCTTCATGGACCGGGCCTGTGAAAACGGCATGGACATCTTCCGCACCTTCGATGCCTTGAACGACTACCGCAACTTCCAAACGGTGGTGCCCAAGATCAAGGAGTACGGCCGCCACTTCCAGGGCTCCATCTGCTACACCATGACCGAGCCGCGCCTGGGCGGGGAAGTTTACAATCTGGAGTACTATGTCGGCAAGGCCAAGGAACTCGAGGCCATGGGCGCCGACAGCATCTGCGTCAAGGACATGGCCGGCCTGATCGCCCCCTACGACGCCTATGCGTTGGTCAAGGCCCTCAAGGCCGCCGTCAAGCCGCCCATCCACCTGCACAGCCACTTCACCTCGGGCATGTCGCCCATGAGTCATCTCAAGGCCATCGAGGCCGGGGTGGACATCATCGACACCTGCATGACGCCTTACGCCTACCGCACCTCCCACGCCGCCATCGAACCGCTGGTCATGGCACTGCTGGGCACCAACCGCGACACCGGCTTCAACATCAAGAAACTGGCCGAGATCAACGAAATCCTCGAAAAGGAGGTCCTGCCCAAGTACAAGCATCTGCTGGACGACTCCAAGGTGTCCATCATCGACATCAACGTCCTGCTGCACCAGACCCCCGGCGGCATGCTCTCCAACCTGGTCAACCAGTTGCGCGAGATGGACGCCCTGGACAAAATCGACGCGGTCTACAAGGAGCTGCCCAGGGTCCGCAAGGACCTCGGCCAGATCCCGCTGGTCACCCCCACCAGTCAGATCGTGGGCATCCAGACCGTCAACAACGTTCTTT
>CAYMQN010000125.1:0-11151 GCA_964392545.1 uncultured Desulfobacteraceae bacterium | reverse complement strand
TCGATTTCTTCGCCGTGGTTGCGGTTCAGGTACAAGAGGGAAGGATGCGGGGCTTTGCCGATGAGGCTGAGCATGTTGATGCCGAGATTGTCGAACACCAGGGCCGCGCCTCCCATGGAGGAAACATAAAAACCGTGCCAGCAGGGAGAGATGCCGGTGAATATCAGCCGGTTGGATCCGGGAAAGACGGATCCGGCCAGAAGACCGGCACCGATGGTCAAGGCGTTATGCTTGAAGGCCAGATGAATCCCCAGATCCACGGGACCGAAAAAATCGCCGACACGGTAGCGCTGCATGCGATAAAAACCGGTGGCGGCATCCAGCATCAATACTTTGATCATGTGAACGTTATCGTGCATTCGGGTTTTCCTTTTTTATTTCAAAGGAGTGGCTTGATATGGAATTACTCAAGGTCTGGGCGCCTGATGCTCGTTGTGTTGAGGTTGAGATAAAACAACTATGACAATCCTGGGACCTTGCCGGGCTTTCGACCCAACCGGACCGGCCCTGCAAGACGAGTTCGTTTGGGCGTCGTTATGGAAGGGTTGCGTTCGAGCCTGGTGTTCTCACCTCGACCGAGTGTTCCTGATGGTCGTCAACAAGGGGAATCGCCTTATCGCTTTGCTCAGCCCCATCAACGATCACTCGCATGTCGCCGTTTTCGTGGCCCGCTTGGAGGACTTGGATGTGATAGACGGTCTCCCGATACCGGTAGTGTACCTTGAAACCGTCCCAACCGACAGGGAAGCACGGAGCAAAACACAGCTTATTCTTTTCCAGCCTGAGTCCCAAGAGTGACTCCACGATAAGCCTGTACATCCATGCGGCCGAGCCCGTGTACCAAGTCCAGCCGCCGCGGCCGGTATGCGGCGGGACTGCATAGACGTCGGCCGCGACAACGTAGGGTTCCACTTTGTAGGCGGCGGCCTCCTCGATCGATCTTGCATGGTTGATAGGATTGATCATGGTGAAGAGTTCCCACGCGCGACGGTTGTCTCCCAGCCGAGCGAAGGCCATGGCCGCCCAGACGGCCGCATGCGTGTACTGCCCGCCGTTCTCTCTGACTCCCGGGACGTACCCCTTGATGTAGCCGGGATTCAAATCCGATTTGTCAAACGGAGGATCCAGCAGTTGTATCAGCCCATGCTCACGGCGAACGAGGCGTTCATCCACCGCTTCCATGGCCATGCGGGAACGCTCATGATCTCCCGCGCCGGACAGAACAGACCAGCTTTGCGCAATCGAATCAATTTGGCATTCAGGGTTAACCGTCGACCCAAGCGGTGATCCGTCGTCAAAGTAGGCACGGCGGTACCACCCTCCATCCCATCCGTTCCGCTCGATATTCCGGCGGAGCCCCGCAGCCTCACTCCGGCAACGTTCGACGAAAGACGAATCACCTCGCGCACGGGCAACCTCCACGAACTGCATGAGCACCTCGTACAGGAAAAAACCCAGCCAAACACTTTCGCCTTTGCCGTGCTCGCCCACCAGGTTCATGCCGTCGTTCCAGTCGCAGGAGCCGATGAGCGGCAAGCCGTGTTCACCGAATTTCAGGCCGTTCACAACGGCTCGGACACAGTGTTCGTAAAGACTCGCCGCCTCTTCAGAGCGCTCGGGCAAGTCGAAATATGAGTCTTCATCGCCTTTTACGGGGCGGCCCCGGATGAAGTGGACGGGTTCGTCCAGCACCCCGGTGTCCCCGGTACTGAGAACATAGCGGCACGTCGCGAGCGGCAGCCAGAGGTAATCGTCTGAACAGCGAGTCCGCACTCCCCGACCCGTTGGAGGATGCCACCAATGCTGAACATCTCCTTCCGAAAATTGACGGCTCGCGCACAGCAGCAGGTGCTCGCGTACGATATGCGGCCTGGCGTGGATGAGCGCCATCACGTCCTGCAACTGATCCCGGAAACCGAAGGCGCCCGACGACTGGTAGGTTGCGCCTCGCCCCCAAAGGCGGCACGCCATGGTCTGGTAGAGCAGCCAGCCATTGGCCAGGACATCGAGGGACGGGTCCGGTGTTTCAACATTTACCGCCCCGAGGGTATGAACCCAGTGCTGCCATACTACATCAAGGGCGCCGCGCGCAGCGGTTGATCCTTGAAAGCGATTGATAATGTTTCCTGCATCGCCGGCGTCCTGCCCTACGCCGAGCCTGAAGACGATCTCGCGCTCTTGCCCGGCGGCCAGATCAAAGCTCACCTGAATTGCGCCACAGGGATTCAAGGCGGCCCCCACCTTACCGGAAAGGCGAGTTCGCATCATGGCGGCGGGAGCGCGCAGCGTGCCGTTACGTCCTATAAATTCAGTCCGATCGCCCGTTACGGTGCGTGACGTATCGTCCACGTGGAAGAAGGCGGTCCGATTGGGAAACTCGGTGTTGTAGGGGTTGCGCGCAAAGAGTGCGCCGCTGTCCGGATCAATTTCGGTGGTCACGTGCATGATCGATTTCGGCCACAGGTCGCCGAGCACCCATTCCGCATATCCGGTGGCCGAAAGCCGGCGGGATCGGTCCGACTCGTTTCGCACTTTGAGGACCGTGAACTTGACCGCTGCGTCCAGAGCCACGTAAACCCACAGCTCCGATCGGATGCCGCGCTCGGTGTGCTCGAAAACGCTGTAGCCGAATCCGTGCCGGGTAACGTAAGGCGTTGATCCGGTACACGGCAACGGCGTGGGCGACCATACGTGGCCGCGCTCTTCATCGCGGAGGTAAAAGGCCTCTCCGCTCGAATCACTCACGGGATCGTTCTCCCAGGGAGTGAGGCGGAACTCGTGGGCGTTCTCGCTCCAGGTGCAGCCCGGGCCGCTCTCCGATACGACGGTTCCGAAAGTCGGGTTCGCAAGCACATTAACCCATGGCGCCGGCGTTACTTGCCCGTGCGCGGTGGTAATAACGTACTCACGCCCATCAGGAGTGAACCCGCCCAAACCATTGAAGAAAAGAAGATCGTGGCGAGGTAACGCGGCCGTCGGCGAGGGTTCGGCGCGTCGGGTTCGCGTCGGGGTAAGGAGGGGCACGGTTACCTTCGCGAGACCGCGACGACTGATCTGGTCCTCCAGGGCCCCCCGGCTGTCGGTGATTATGACACGGGCCACCGTTTGGATCAGGATGCGGTCCTCATCCGCTATCTGGTCGGCAGGTCGTACAAAAATGCCGCCGGGCCGATCTGTCACGTTGGCTTCTATGCCGTCGCCGATCAGCCCCATAATCCGCTCGTGGATGATTTGCCGGTAACCGGCATTGTCTTCGTTCCAGATGACCAGATCCACCGCCAACCCTTTAAGACGCCAGTACGCGTGGGCCTGCACCAGTTGGCGCGCCAGGCCGATATTGGCCGGGTCGCCGATCCGCAACAACACCATCGGCAAGTCGCCGGAAATGGAGTAGCTCCATAGACCGGATTGCCCGCGGCGGTTCTTGATAAGGAGACCCGGTTCGGCGCGCAGCGAGGAATTGGCGTAAAGGACCGAGCCGGCCATGCGCACATAGAGTTGCGCGTCGGCCTCGGTGGCATTGATCTGCCGCAAAACCACCTGGCTGTGTGACCAGGCCAGGTAGAAGACGCGATCCGCGAGACGCCGGTCCTGGTATTTGCCGACCAGGCCTAAGGCTGCATCGCGGGTCTCGCCGATGCCGGAAACCATATTGACTGTAACCGTTTCTTCGGGATCGAGGGTGATCAGGTATCGGATGGCGACAATCGGATCCAGCACCGAGCCCTCGCTGCCCGAGAGCGCCCCGGGCCTGTTCATCGCCCGGGGATCGGCTGCGGTGTTGCCGCGGCCGATGAACCGGCTGCGGTCGGTCTCATAGGAAAATTCTCCGATGTCCGGCCCATGCACGGCCATCAAGTGAAACATCCAGGGCGTGAACTCATCCCTGGAGCGAGGCCGGCGGGTGCAGAGAATAGCCCGTTGTGCACCTAGAATTTCGGTTTGAACAAAAAGGTTGCTGAACGCCGGGTGCTGGGCATCCGCAGCCGGCGGGGCCAGAACGACTTCCGCATAACTCGTGACGTCGATCGTCCGGCGCATGCCAGAGCGGTTGGAGATCCGGATCCGGCGAACTTCGACGTCATCCTCGGGAGAGACGGCGATTTCCGTATGGGTCTCCACCTCATGGGCACGGCAACGGAACTCCGCCCTCGCCTCCGAGAAGACCGCTTCGTATACATCCGATTCCTTGAGCGCCGGCTGATAGGCGGTGGACCAGAACTCCCCGCTCTTCACGTCGCGGAGGTAGCAGAAGGTGCCCCAGTTGTCGCAGGTACTGTCTTCCCGCCAGCGCGTGACGGCCATGTCCTTCCAGCGACTGTATCCGCCGCCCGCGTTCGTGACCATCACGTGGTACCTGCCGTTCGACAGAAGGCGGACCTCGGGTAGCGGAGTGTCGGGACTGTTGAAAATGCGGAACGGCGTCTCCGAGACACTTGTAGCCGTATGTGCTTCGGAAAGTTCGGCGGTGTGCCAGTAAAACGCCGATGCCCTGGGAATCCGCTCCTGAAGCAACAGCGTGGTCGCCTGGAACAACGGGTCCGACTTGAATCGCTTCTGCATAGGGCGGTCCAGCAGCAGATAGGCCAGAGAGAGAAGGCTCATGCCCTGGTGATGGGCCATATACGATCGGATCACTACTCTCGATTGCCCGCGCGGAAGTCGCGACGGGGTGTAGTCGACGGCTTCATACAGGCCGTATTCTCCTTCCAGTCCTTCAGAAGCAAGTCGTTGCAGGTTCAGGCATGCCTCTTCGGGCGCCACCATCACGGCAAGCGTCGAGGCATAGGGCGCAATGACCATATCCTCAGCGAGCCCGCGCTTGAGCCCCAGGCCGGGCACTCCGAACGAGCGATACTGATAGTTGTGATGAACGTCAATCGCGTTGTAGCCGGATTCCGAAATACCCCACGGCAACCCGTGGCTCCTTCCGTAGTCCATCTGCCTGTGCACCGCGGTCTTGCAGGTCTGGTCGAGGAGGGTGTCTTCGTATGTCGGCATCACCAGAAGCGGCATCAGATACTCGAACATCGAACCGCCCCACGAAAGGAGGATCGGTTTTCCACCGGCGGTGGTGAGCAGGCGCCCCAGGGCGAACCAACTGTCCTGCGGCAATTTCCCCTGGGCAATCGCCACGAAAGTAGACAACCTCGCTTCCGAAGCCAATAGATCATAGTAACTCGAGTCACGGCGCAGCTCCCCCACGTTGTAGCCGATCGTCAGCAAATGCCGCGCCTTGTCGAACAGGAAGTCATATTCCATGTCGGCCAGTTCGGCGGATTGCCTCGCCAGGCTTTCGATTGACGCAATCCTGTCTTCAGCGCGGCGCCTTGCCTGGCTGATGAGCCCTCGAAGCCCGCTCAATCGTTCCTTTTCCTCAGGGGGCGGCTTCCCGCCGAGGCGTTCATCGATGGCCGGCAGCCACTTACCCTCAAACCCGCTCAGCTCGCGCAGCGTGGGGATCTCGTCGAGGCCGTGAAAGCCTTTGAGCCGGCCGGAAGAGGCCGTCAGCAAGGTCCACGGCGCAAGGAAGGTCAGCTCATCAAGAGCGCCCCTGCATTGCCGGGCGAAGGCACGGGCCCACCAACTCACCCTGTCTGCATGGCCCTCATCGAGGCTGTCCGCCAACTCCACGGCGGATGCCGCCACCCGACCGAGGTACAGTCCCGCCCCTGCGAGCGTGTCCGGCACAAAAACGGACGGGGACAGCACCTCCTCTCGGAGTTGCTCAAGCTGCACCGGAGCGTCTTTTCCCACAGCGTCCACTAGAATTCTCAGGGTGTCCCTGAGCCCGTCCAACCAGCGCGGTTCCAGGATCGGGCGATCGGGAAGGTTGAGCAGCCCCGGCCGCAAGGTCATCAGGTGGCCCGCGAGATTGCCGCTGTCCACTGTAGAAATGTACCTGGGAGGCAGCGGTTTCAGGGATTGCGTATCGTACCAGTTGTAGAAGTGGCCTTGGTGGCGTTCCAGGGCCTCCATGGTCTGAAAGGCCTTCCTCGTGCGGTCGATGAGATGCCCGGCCGGGATGTAGCCGAAGTCGTAAGCGGACAAATTAGCCAGGAGCGCGAGTCCCATGTTGGTGGGCGATGTTCGATGCCCCAGTACTACTGCGCGGTCTTCCTGGTAGTTGTCGGGCGGCAGCCAGTGATCTTGAGGGCCGACAAAAGTTTCGAAGAAGGCCCAGGTCTTTCGGGAAAGTTTCCTTAGAAAGAGGATTTGATCAGCCGTCAGCCTTGTTCGCCTTTGAGCAAAAGGGCGGCTGATCCACCAGGCGATGGCCGGAGAGGCTAACCAGAGGACCAGGAATGGCCCGGCCATGCCGAGTACGGCCGGGTTCGAAGCGGCCAGATAAATCCCTGCAGCAGAGGCCAGGACAGGGGAGATCCACATTGCCCGCCAGGAAGCGGCGATGTCCGTGCGGCCTTGTTGATCCGTACTGTTCGAGGGGTTCCACTCCAGAAGCCGTCTGTGGGAGACACTCATTCGCCAGAGCGTGCGCACAATCGCATCCAGGCTGAAAAACGCCTCGTAGGGCAGGCAGGCGATTGTAAAGACCGCTTGAGCTGAATGCCGCCCGGCGGTGCGCATCGCTGCGGCAAGATGCCGGCGCAGTCGCATATCATCCGGTTTGTTAAACAGGTCCAGAAACGAGGCCGTTCCCGGGGGGATAAAGATGATTCCGATCACCGCCAAAGTCCACAGCAGGGGAGAGGATAAGACCGTCCAGCCTAAGAGCAGCAGCAAGGTCAGTGCCGCCGGAACAAGGCTCCGACGAAGATTGTCGAAAATTTTCCATCGCGACAGCACGCAGAGCGGGTTCTTCAGGCGGCCTCCTTCGAGGCCGGGGACACCCGGCAGCAGCCAGCGGGCAATTTGCCAATCCCCGCGGATCCAGCGGTGCCGGCGGCTGACGTCTGCGCTGTAGCGGGAGGGATATTCCTCGTACAACATTACATCGCTGAGCAGCCCGGCTCGCGCATAGCATCCCTCCACAAGGTCGTGGCTGAGGATCCGGTTCTCGGGAAAGCGTCCCTTGAGCGCCCGCTCAAAGGCATCGACATTGTAGATTCCCTTGCCGATGAACGAACCCTCACCGAAAACGTCCTGGTAAACATCGGAGACCACCCGGGTGTACGGGTCAATACCCGGCTCAGCCCCGAACAATCGCGCATATCGTGACCCTTTCATCCCCGGCAGGCTTGCGGCCACCCGCGGCTGAAGTATGCCGTACCCCTCATTGACCCGCTGCTTTTGTTCGTCGTATTGCGGGCGATTCAACGGGTGCTCCATGGCCCCCACGAATTGCCGTGCCGAATCGCGGGGAAGCTGCGTATCCGTGTCCAGGGTGATCACGTACTTCACGTTCGACAAGACCTCGGTATCGCCGACGATAAGGGAGAAGCGATCTCTTGGGCCGCCGCGCAGAATCGAATTCAAATCCGCCAGTTTTCCTCGCTTTCGCTCATAACCCATCCAGATTTTTTCAAACGGGTTCCAGAGGCGCGGACGATGAAAGAGGAAGAATGTGCCGGCGTCCGAGCTTCGGTACTTTTCATTCAGCTCTTGAATTCTCTTTCGGGCCAGGCGCAACAGCGGTTCGTCCTCCGGGAGCGTTTCCTCAGGCGCGTCCCGAAAGTCCGTCAGCAGGCCAAAGTGCAGGTACTCGTCTTGATTGGCCAGAAAACGAATTTCCAGCGCCTCGACCAGATCCTCGATGCCGTCCTCACTCGTGAGCATAGTAGGGATCACCGCCAGGGTACGCGATTCCGGGGGAATTCCTCCGGAAAAGTCCATTCGCGGCAGCATGTGCGGCCTGGCCAGTAAGGTCGCCAGCTGGTTCGCCAGCCCTACACCCAGATGGCTTGCTCCCAGCAGCAATGGGAAGCCTGTCAGCGCGATCAGCCAAGCCTGGATTCCGCCGGCATGCGCCTTGGCCAACAAAACCGCGCTGAAAACAGCGGTAATCGCAATGATCGCGCCCAGATAAAAGAGAGAAGGGAACCGACCGCCTAATCGCCGAAGGGCCTCAGGGAGGGATCGGCGCACCTGCGCCGCACGTTCGAGCCGGGCCAATCCCCTGTCGACAAGGTAGAACCCGACGTGTGTTGTTCGATCATCGCTGCTATCACCGGCTGCGGCCTCTCGAGCCAATCGAATCGCTTCGCCGGCCACTTCGCTTTCGGATCGCCCGCTGCTCTTTGCGATCTTTTCCACGACGTGACGGTAGCGATCACGGCCGGCAAAATCCATCATGCCGTAGACGTCCCCGGGGTCCGAACGCAGGGTCTTTTCCACAGCGCTCAATGTCTCTACGAACTCGCGCCAATCCATCGCTAACAGAAATCGGAGGCTGCCGATACTGTTGCTCAAGGAAACCTGATCCGCCGCCTGCTGCCGGTTTTCCTCCTGCACTACTTGTTCAATCGTCAAGCCTGACTCGGAGAGCCTCTGCTCAATCCAGGTGATAGGCAAGGCCAAAGCGGGGCCGTGTCCCTGCAGCCGCCGGGAAAACTCCGAGACAAATGAACCCACCAGCGACGGGTTCGACCGGGCCATATCCGCAATCACGAGAATCAGGTTTTTCGGGTCTTTCTCCTCGGTCTCAATCATCCGGTCCGCCCAGTGGTCGGCGTGGTTGCGGGCCGTCAGATCAGCGGCAAGCCGGGCGCTGACCCGCCGTAGATTCTCTATAAGGGCGAGACGGAGCATGATCGGGACGGCCCACAATTCGCCAAGCTTCAGGATGGTCACCGTTTGATAGGCGGCAACGAAATTGCTCAGGCTTTCCGGATCCGCCCGACCATCGCCATGCGAGATAATCTCCAATGCAATGTCATACACACGTGGAAGACCGGCCGATGGGCCGGTCTGCAAGCGTGGCAGTCCCCGGCTGTACCCCTTGGGCAAGTGTCGCCTGGCCATGCGAATCTGTTCTTCGATCAGATAGAAGTTGTCGAGCAGCCATTCCCCGGCCGGAACAATCCGGCGGTTGGCCTTAACGGCCTCCGTAATCAGATTATAGGCTCCAATGAGGACCTCTTCGTTCTCCGCCAGCCGCGTCAAAAGCAGGTCCGAAGCGCGCCCCGAACCCAGGCTGTGCGAGTCCGCCAGTTCCTTGCCGTGCCGCCTCATCTGGTCGCTGCTGAACAGTTCCGATCTCAGCGGTGTCTCGTCGCCGGTAAACTCTTGTGCCGGGCTGATCCCGCTGGGATCTCCTTTCAAACGGAGCAGGGTTCTGAGAATCCTCTTGACGCTCACCTTGACTCCTTGTAATTTTATAATCCTATTCATTGCTTTTCAATGGCCTTTTAGCTTCACATATGACGACCGCCGATTAGCTTGTGCTAATCCGGAAATGTTTTTCGGGCACCAGCAAGTTTTCAATTCAGAAATGAGGATTTTTGTCAAGATCAAGGAAATCAAGAGGTTGCGCGGAGACGTACTGGAGTACTGGAGTACGCCGCACAGGCAACCTCGCAGATTGACGCCGGGATCGGCGTACCGGGAACCCGGGCAATCCCCGCAATAACCAGCGGTATTTAATTTCACGAACCTTATTGCTGTCAGACATTCCCTGCCGGCGGCGAGTCTCCCCGTGATTACGGAGCCGATGGCACCCTTACCAGGCTTGGATTAGCGTTCTTGACATATTGATAGAAGTCACTGTCCGTGGTGAGGATCAGCACGGAGTTCACATTAGTTTTCTCCTTGTAGCTTTCAAGGGTACGCAAAAAAGCATAAAATTCAGGGTGTTTATTGTATGCCTTGCCGTATACCAGCGTGGCCTCCGCATCTGCTTTGCCCTGGATCTCCTGCACCTGGCGGTAGGCCGTGGAGCGGATCCGGCGCAGCTCTTTTTCCATTGTTCCAAGGATCTCTGCACTGCGCCCCTCTCCCTCTGAGCGGAACTGCGCGGCGATGCGTTTGCGCTCGGAGATCATTCGCTCATAGACCTTTTCGCGTACGCTTTCCACGTAATCAAGGCGCTTGATACGAACATCCACCAGCTCGATGCCGTACTGCGGGATAATATTTTGTGCTTCAGCCAGGATAGTTCGGGTGATCTCTTCCCTTCCACGGGCGATTTCTCTTTTTAGTTCTTCTTCTCGCTCTTTCGGGACTTCTTTCAGCACTTCGTCTTCGGGGATTTCCCACGATGCACTGCGGACTAGCTCCACCAGCTCGCTGCTCGACACCTGGTCGCGTACCACGGAATCGATAATATCATTCAAGCGGGACTGCGCGCCCGCCTCGGTGGCCACGTTTTCCAGGAATTTCTTGGCGTCCGCAATCCGCCATCGGGCCGTGGTGTCCACCCAGATGAATTCGCGCCCTTTTGTGGGAATCTGGTTGGGATCACCATCCCATACGAGCAGGCGCTTTTCGAACCGCCGGACCTTCTGCACAAAGGGCAGTTTAGTGTGCAGCCCCGCCTCGGTCACAGTTTCCCCCACGGGCCGGCCAAACTGCAGGACAATAGCTTGCTGCCCCTCTTCCAATGTGTAAAGGGCGCTATTGAGTATGATAACGATCAACACCGATACGACGATGATCGCTGTTTTTGAAACAGACTTCATGGCTGCCTCCCTTCCGTTGATGGCTGCGAACTGGACTCCAGCGGTAGCCAGGGCACCATGGCTTTCTGGTCCCTGTCCACGATATAGAGCCCCTTCATATCCGCCAGAAAACCGGTCATGGCCTCCAGGTACAGACGACGGCGCGTGACCTGCGGCGCCTCCAGGTACTCGCCCAAAATGGACTCAAAACGGGTGGCCTCTCCTTCAGCCCGGTTCACACGCTCCAGTGCGTACCCTTGGGCCTCGCTGATGCTTTGCGTAGCCACTCCCCGGGCCTTGGGGATTTCCCGGTTGGCATGTTCCTGTGCCCTGTTGATTGTCCTCTCTTTGTCCTGGCGCGACTCGTTGACCTCGTTGAAGGCCGGCTTCACGGTGTCCGGTGGGGTAACATCCTGAAGTTCCAGGGTAACCAGGCGGACGCCGGACTCATAGCCCGTCAGGATTTTCTGGATCTCGGTCTTCGCTTCACTGGCAACCGCCACCCGTCCGGTGGTGAGCACATCGCTCCCGAGGCGGTTGCCGACCACCCGGCGCATGACCGCCTCGGTGGTGTCACGGATCGTTTTCGGTGTGT
>CAYMQN010000124.1:2021-11299 GCA_964392545.1 uncultured Desulfobacteraceae bacterium | reverse complement strand
CGAAAGCCGGGATCGCTCACAAGTTCATGCCGTTAGCTCAATGAGATGCCGGCTTCCGCCGGCATGACGGGCAATAACGGATGACGTCATCGGATTGCGACAAAGCCTCGAAAGCCGGAATGACGGCCGCGAAACGATTTCGATCCCGAAAAAGGGAACGCTGTCCGGTGCCACGGAACTTGGTTTTGCCCCATGACCACTGACCAATGACGCCTGCCCCATGACGGCTTTCATCACGCCATCTTGAGCACATCCATCATCGTGAAAACCCGGCCATGAGCGCCGTCCCGGACCTTGCGCTGCAGATAGCGCACGGCCTTGAGGGTGCCTTCGACATAGATCTCCCGGCCGTTGATATTGTGCTTCAACTGGAAGAGGACCGTGCCGTCCGGTGAGGTCAGGGTGTAGGTGTGCCAGCCGTGCCCTCCCAGGTAGGCTTCGGGAATCCCCCATTCCGCCTTCTGGACCGCCGGATCGCGCTCCTTTTGAATCCGGTCTTCCGTGAAATCGACCCCCATGGCGTTGAAATACCTCACCATGGCCTTGGCCGTGCCGCTGGTGTCGGCCTTGCCCTGTTGATGGCTTTCCCGGACCTCCAGGGTGTACCCCTCGAACAACTGCGGAAAATTCTCGGCGCCAAAGGCCAGCATGGCCTGGAGGCCGACGATCTGGGGGGCCATGTTGGGTGCGATCACCGCCGCCACCGATGATTTGGTGACCGTATCGTGCAGCTCCGCGCGGTCGCCCCCGGTGGTCCCCATAACGAAGGGCAGACCATGGGTGCAGTAAAAACGGGCGTTGCGGTTGACGGCCGAGGGGTGGGTGAAGTCGACGCTGATAAAATCGGCGTAGGTGTCCTTGATGGTCATGATGGCGGCATCCCGGCGGTCGGGCTTGATCAAGGCGACCTCGACCCCGCCGACGGCCATGCGCTCCAGGTCGATCTCGGGGCCGGTCAACGAGTAGGGCAGCAGGGTCAGGGACGGCTCACGGGCGACATGGGTCGCGATCATGCGGGTGACATTGCCGGGCAGACCGTTGACCATGACGTTGAGCGAGTTCATGGGGCCTCCTCTCCTGGTTGTCGTCCATCCGGGTCCGGATGAACCTGTAAACGTGCCTTGCCGGTGGCGGGTTTCGCCCATCGCCATACCACGGATGGGCGCGATCATCCAGCTTTACCGGGGCGTTCAGGACAGATCGAGGCGGCGGGGGATTGCGTGGTACGCCAAACGGGTCAGCTCCGGGAAGGCGCTGCGGCCCAGGCCGGCCAGGATCTGCTGCAGGCTGCGCACCGCGGCGGGGATGAATTGCGCAAAGAAGGGCTTGCCTCGGCGGGTCAGAAATCCGTAGGCCCCCAGGATCTGGAGGTTGCGCGCCAGGGCACAGTAGGCATAGTCACGGCGCAGGGTTTCCGTGGAGACGGCGGCCCGTGCGGCCAGGCGGCGGGCAAAATAGGATAGAAGGTTTTCGCGCCGCGCCGGCGGCAAATCGACGTAGGGATCGATCAGGAGGGCGGCCAGATCGTAATGGGGCGGCCCGATGCGGCCGGCCTGGAAATCGATCAGAAAAAAGCGGCCGTCGCGGACCATGATGTTGCGGGATTGGAAATCCCGGTGCATGAATCCCAGGGGCCGCACCGCCGCCACGGCCTCCGCCAGGCGCCGGCACTCCGGGGCCAGCCGGTCGAAGGACAGGCCCAGGCCGAGATGGCCCTCGAGAAAGGCCTCCGCAAAATAGCGGCATTCCTTGTCGCGAACGACCGCCTGGTCGTAGCGGGGGGTCTGATGGGTCCACGAGGGGTCGAATCCCTCGCCGCCCCGCAACGCCATCTCGATCAGAAGATCGATCAACCGCCGGTAGTCGGCTTCCACCTGCGCCGGGTCGACGGCCGTCCGAACACGGTCCTGAAACTTCTCGTCCCCCAGATCCTCCAGAAACACCAGCCCGGCAAAGGGGTCGGCCAAAAAGATTTCCGGTACCGGCAAACCCTGGCGGTGAAGGTGCCGCCCGATGGCGACGAAGGCCTCGGCTTCGCAGGTTGCCGCGTCCGGCTTGATGCCGTGGTCAGCCACGATCATGCGCTGCTTTCCCGCTGTCAGGCGATACCAGCGCCGGTCGGAGCCGTCGCCGGCCAGCGGCTGCCAGGCCATGGCTTGGGGCGCCGGCGCGGCGCCGATTTTGTCCAGCGCGGCGCGGGCCATCACCGCGCGGGCCATGGCCGTGTAGCGCTCCGGCGTGCCCAGATCCGACCATTGCAGCCCCTGGGGCCGATAGGCCCGGATGGGGCGTCCGGCGTCGAGCATGGCCTGGAAGGCATCGATGCTGTTGGCGAAACCTCGGGGCGGGAGGTAGGCCAGGATCTCGCGGTCGATGAGCTGGATGCCGGTGAAGGTGAGACAACGCCGGTCCGGGGCATCTTGATCCGGGGAGGGGGATGCGCCCTGAAAACCGACCACCTGATCGGTGTTGTCCACAAGCACCGAATTGAAGGCGGGGTCCCCGCAGAGGACCAGGCTGACCGGCTGGCCGTGGCCCCGGTGAAAGCGCCGGAAGCCTTCGAAATCGATATTCGTTACGATGTCGCTGTTGACCACCAGGAGGGGATCGGGCTGCCAGATGTCGGCCGTGTTGCGGATGGCCCCGCCCGTGCCGAGAATCTCCGGCTCGCGCCGGGTCACGACGGCGGCCGAATAGGTTTGGCGTTCCAAAAAAGCCGCAATCTGGTCGTGGTGATGGTGGGTGTTGACGATGACGGTGTGGATCCCGCTTGCGATCAGGCGGCGGATCATGATGTCCAGCAGGGGGCGTCCGTTCAGGGTGAACAGCGGTTTGGGGGTGTGCCGGGTGTAGGGCTGCAGGCGGGTCCCGAAGCCCGCCGCCAATACCAGGGCCGTCGACGGGGCGGCGGTGGAAACGTCGGCGGGGGCGGTCACCGCAGCAGTCCCAGATAGCGCTGGATGGCGTCCCGGTAAAGCTGGGCCGCCCTGCTGTCCTCGACGCTTTCGATGTCCCGGCTGTTGAAAAAGGTCAGGGCGTTTTTGAAGGTGACCTGGGAGAGCGCCTCCGGACAGGTGATCTCGCCCTGCTTGAGCATGCGGCTGCCCAGGGTGCCGGCTTTCTTGGCGTGCTCCTTGTAGCCCACATCGCTGCTTTTCTGCCGGCCGATCTGGGACAGAGCCACCAGATAGGCTTCCAGGTAGGATTTGACGAAGCGGGCGTAGAGCTGCAGCGCGCGCAACCCGGCCGAGGTGATCTGGTAGGTGTCCGGCAGGGTGGCATGGGGCATGAGGGCGGCGTCGTCGATGAAGGCTTTGATGCTTTTGCGCACGTAGAATTCGGCGGATTTTTCGATATCGTAGGCGAATTCGTACTTAAAGAGGTCCTGCAGGGAAAGGTAGGTCAGATGCAGGTCCGTCGAGACGAACTGGAAGGCATCCGTTTCGAGGATGGCCAGGGCGGTAAAGGCCGCCGGCACGAAACAGGCCACGCAATTGTTCTTGTAATACTCCAGGCTGGGCCGTTTGTCGGGGTTGGTGCGATAGCGCACGCGGCTCTCGTCGTCCTCACCTTTCGCACCGACCGCTTCGACGAATTTACGCTGGGTGTAGGCCTCGAAGGCCTGCTCCAGGGCATGCTGCGGATCCATGACCAGGGTGTCGGCCAGTTTGTAATCGTGAAAGTTGAGATGTTTCAGGTAGATGTCCGCCACCTGGACGATATCCTCATAGGTGTAGGGCTCGCTGGCCTGGTTGAGAATCGAAGCCGCCACCAGGGCATGCGGGGTGATGATGGTGATGCGGTTGATGGCATTGATCACCCGGTGTCCGATATTGCGGCAGAAGGCGCTGGTGGCCTCCTTGTCCATGGCGTCCAGCTCGAGCTGGTTGCGCTCCAGCAGGATCTTGAGCGACATGGGTTCATGGAATTCGATGTAGATCTTGCCGAAGCGCTTTTTAAGAAATTTGCGGGCCTTGATCACCTGGGAGAAGCTTTCGGGCTCTTTCCTGCCGCCCTCCAGCTCGTGCAGATAGGCCTTTTCCTCGGGCACCTTGTCATAACCGATGGAGATCGGCGCCAGGATCAGATCTTCACAGGCCCCCCGCCGGTAGGCATCCAGAAGAATGGACAGGAGGCCGGTCTTGGGGGAGAGCAGCTTGCCGGTGCGGCTGCGGCCCCCTTCGATGAAGACCTCGATGTTGAAGCCTTCCTGGAGGAGTTTGTACACATAGGCCGCAAACACACGGGCGTAAAGCGGCGCCCCCTTGAAGGTACGGCGCATGAAAAAAGCCCCGGCGCTTCGGAAAATGGGGCCCATGGGCCAGAAGGAGAGATTCTTGCCGGCCACGATATGGGGGCAGGGCATGTTGTTGCGGTACATGACATAGGAGAGCATGAGATAGTCGATATGGCTCTTGTGGCAGGGCAAGAGAATGAGGGGGCCTCTGCGGGACACGGCCTTGAGGCGGTCCAGACCGTTCTGGTCCACGATGGCCCCGTCGAACATGTTGTTGATGATCCAGGTGAGCAGGGCTTCATAGATCTTGATGGTCCAGGGCCGGTACGCGGCGGCAATTTCTTCGAAATACCGATCGGCCTTTTTGAGCAGCCGGGTGACCGGCCGGCCTTCGGCTTCGGCCTGCTGGCGGATGAAGGATTGCATGCCCGCCCCCGTGAGGACGCTTTCCTTGATTTCCAGGCGGGATTTCAACACCGGCCCCATGATGCTCTGCCGGTGACGATGGAGCTGCACCAGGAGGTTGCGCCGCAGCAGAAGGGCCTGGTAGGTGCTGCTGCGCTCCCGCACTTCGGGGTGCGCCAGGAATTGCTTCAGGTTGACCGGCTGGCTGATTTCGACAAAGGTGCGCCCGGGTTTCTTGATCAGCATCACCACGCGGCGCCAGCCGGACAGGGGCCGTTCGGGACCGAAGAGCAGGTCCCGCAGGGGCGGATTGGCCTTGTCCGGGTCCCTTTTGTCGATCATCAACTGGGGGATCAGGACGATGGGGCGCGCCGTGTTCTGCTGGAGTTCCAGCAGGTAGCGAATGGGATCTTCCTTCTCCTTGACGAAACGCCGATGGAATCCCCGGGGTTCCACCAGGGAAAGCAAAGCGGCCTGGCCCTGGCCGAGCGCTTCGGCGTAGTAGCCGCTTTGATAAGCATCGGGAAAGCTGAAATGGCGGCAAAAATAATCCATGCGGGCCACGATCATACGGAAAATGCGGGAAAGCGGCTGGCACAGAAACAGGGCGTAGTCGAAGGCCACGGTGGGCACCGGGTGCCGGGTATCGCGATAGCGGGTATGGTAGAAGAGACGCTCGAACAGGCTTTTGCGGCGGGTCACGTAGACCGGGATGGCGTTGCGGGGCAGCTCTTTGAGAACGGCCGTCTGGTTGGGCGCCAGGGTAATCCCGCGGTAAAACAATTTGAGCGCCCAGGACAGCAGATGGCCGGGGTTTTCCGGCAGGAAACAGGCATAGTGATGGTAGGTCCCCTTCAGCAGGCGCTGGACCCAGCGCTGGAGGGTATCCCGGATGCGCATCCATTTGGGATTGTTGGCGATGGTCATAAGGCTCCCCGTTTCGAGACATCGGCCGCCGGAAATTATCAGAACCCCCCTGGGGTTGCAATGCCTAAGTCGCTGAACGGGCCCGCCCGGAAAAGCCGGGGGGCCATCCCGCCACGGCCGTGGGCGCGGGAGGGGCCGCGGGAAAATTTAAACTTGTGAAACAAAATCGGATGTGTTATCCGAAACCAGAATTCGATGTCTTGTCCGCAGGGCCATTTTTCTTCTGTCAGTGCCTTTCGTGCGGTATGCACGAACCCGTAATCGGAGTCCATTGCGATTTCCCGTCGGTCAGGAGGGAGCTCCTGCGCCGCACAGGGACAGGCGCCGGGGACGTGAAGCGACCCATTAACGAAAGTTTCCGAATCAGAAAACTTTTTGTCAAGGAGGAGAAATCCATATGAAAACGTTAGTAGGTGGGGCGGCAGCCGCTGTACTCGGTCTTATCGGTCTCGTGGTTTGGTGGTCACCGTTTTTGACGCTTCTGGCCGGTGCCATTCCCCTGGTTCTGTTGCTGGGGGGCGGCCTGGCGATTTATCTGGGATTCGACGAATTGAAGGATAACTGGAAAAAAGACGAGAGCATCGGCAGCCCGGTGGGTTCGGACGACGACGTCGAGAAGTATAAGCAGGAAATCGATGACCTGAAGAAGGAGATCGACAGTCTGAAAAGCAGTTGACCGCTTTCAGCGCGACGATCATCAGGCCCCGGCTTTTTTAGAGCCGGGGCTTTTTTTTTGGGGCGCCGGCCGCGGATACGCTCAGGTGTAGAGAAGGTAGGGGCGCCGCAGTGTGCGGAAGGCGTCCAGGGCGGGCTGCCAGGATGTTTCCAAAGCCTCGACGGCCTCCATGGCACAGAGCCGGCGGCGAACCTCCCGGCTGCCGAAAATCAGATCGATGGCCGGTTTTTCGAACTCGTATTCATAGGGGTCGCGCTTCCATTGGAAGTGGTCGCCATGAAGGTGGAAGACGGCCTGCAGGAACCGCAGGGAGCTGGCATAGGGGCGGTAGCGATCCGGGTCCGTGACGTGAATCTGAAACCCCCGGCAGGCCTGTCCGGCATGTTTCCCGGAGGTGGGCTCGAACAGGCAGGGCCTCAGGACGGCGCCCGCCAGACGCGGGCCGCCGACAAGGTCCAGGAATTTTTGCGGGGCCAGAAACGGCGCCCCGAAGAGTTCGAAGGGCTGGGTCGTGCCGCGCCCTTCGGAAATATTGGTGCCTTCCCAGATGACCTGCCCCGGATAGACGATGGCCGTTGCGGCCGTGGGCATGTTGGGGGAGGGCGCGACCCAGGGCAGACCGGTGTCGGCGAACCACATGGCCCGCCGCCACCCCTGCATGGGGATCACCTCCAGATCGGCGCCCAGACCGAAGTGCGTGTTGAACAGCCGCGCGATTTCGCCCATGGTCAAGCCGTGGCGCATGGGAAGGGCGAAGCGCCCGACAAACGAGGCCCATTGCGGTTCCAGGAGATTGCCTTCCAGGTCGCGGCCGTTGATCGGGTTGGGGCGGTCGAGCACCAGCACCCGTTTGCCGGCCGCCGCGGCCGCCTCCAGGCAGTAGGACAGGGTATAGATAAAGGTATAGACGCGGGTGCCCACGTCCTGGAGATCGATCAGGAGGACATCGATGGCGGCCAGCATCTCCGGGGTGGGGATGCGCGTCGCGCCATACAGGCTGTAGACGGGCAGGCCCGTGACACCGTCGGTGAGGTGGTCCGATTCGATCATGTTGTCCTGTTTTTCGGCGTTGAATCCGTGCTGGGGGGAGTACAGGGCGCGCAGCTGGCCGGGAAAGCGGCGGCGCAGCAGGTCCCGGGCGTGCGCGTAGCCGTTATTGACGGAGGCGGGATTGCACAGCAGACCCAAGCGGCTGCCGGTCACCCACGGATGACCGGCCTGGATCAGCACCTCGAGCCCTGTTTTGACGGTCGGCATGCGGTCCTCCTTTCCCTGGCAGGCATGCAGGCACCTGGTTTCATAGCGGACCCGCGGTGATTATGCAATACACCGGCGCCGCAGGCCCCGGCGCGCCGCGCCGGCCGCCGGCGGGGAACCTCCCGGGCCGTTGCCGCCGCTTGACAATTCGCCGAATAACCAATACACAGCACATTTGTCCAAAATCGTGCGGCCGGGCGATCCGCTACCCAGGCGGCCGCGGCGGCGACAAGCGAGGTTCGTTGGAGATTCGATTCCAAGGCATCGTGGTCATTGTCGGCAACTACGGCAGCGGCAAGACGGAAGTGGCCATCAACCTGGCGCTGGCCAGCCGGCAGCGCGAAGCAGGGGTGCGGGTGGTCGATCTGGATCTGGTCAATCCCTACTTTCGCACCCGGGAGGCACGCGACCTGCTGCGCGCCCACGATGTCGAGATGGTGCTGCCGCCGGCGCCTTACCTGCATGCCGATCTTCCCATCCTGAGCCCGGCGGTTTCCGGCGCCATTCGCCGGCCGGGCAAGCTGACCCTTCTGGACGTGGGCGGCGACGATGCCGGTGCCACCGTCCTGGCGTCGCTGGCCGATGCCTTCGAGGGCCAGCCGATCGAAATGCTCCAGGTCATCAACCCCTACCGTCCGCACACCGAATCGGTGGCCGGCTGCCTGGCGATGCGCCGGGAAATCGAGGCGGCGTCCAGACTGGCGGTGACCGGATGGATCGGCAACGCCCACCTCATGGAGGCCACCACGACGGAAACCATTACCGCAGGTTTTGCGTTCGCATCGGAGGTCAGCCGCACCAGCGGCCTGCCCCTGGCGTTTATAACGGCCCCCCGGTCGCTGCTCGACACGCTTCCCGATGGGGCCATCGACTGCCCGGTGCTGCCCATCGAACGCAGACTCATTCCGCCCTGGCAGAGGGCGGCAACCCGCTCTGCCCCGGCAGCCGCTCCTTCCGGCGGCCCGCCGAAGAAGCATGAGGAGTAAACAGCATGGCCTACATCCATCATATCGATAGCGAACGCTGCAAGGGCTGCGGCCTGTGCGTCGCGGTCTGCCCCAAAAACGTTTTGGAGCTGGCCAAGGAGCTCAACGCCAAGGGCTATTTCCCCGCCTTCCAGGCCCGTCCGGAAGATTGTATCCATTGCGCCATCTGCTGCACCATGTGCCCGGATGTCGCCATTACCATCGCGGAAACAGCGGACGATACGGCCGCTGACTGATCATCAGGAGGATCGATGCGCAAAGTTCTCATGAAAGGCAACGAGGCCATCGGCGAAGCGGCCATTCGCGCGGGGTGCCTGAACTATTTCGCCTATCCGATCACGCCCCAGTCCGAAGTCGCCGAATATCTCTCCCGCCGGATGCCCGAAGTGGGCGGCGTCTTTCTCCAGGGCGAAAGCGAAGTGGCCGTGGGCTACATGATCTTCGGCGCCGCCGGCTGCGGCGCCCGGGTTTTTACGACATCCTCCAGCCCGGGCATCAGCCTGATGAGCGAGGCCTTGAGCTACATCACCTGCGCCCAGTGCCCGGCCGTCTTTGTCAATATCATGCGCGGGGGGCCCGGCCTGGGCGGAATCCTGCCGTCCCAGGGCGATTATTTCCAGGCCACCAAAGGGGGCGGACACGGCGACTACCGTCTGTTCGTCATGGCCCCGGCCAGTGTGCAGGAAGCCGTCGAGATGGTCATGGAAGCCTTCCCCATCGCCGAGAAATACCGCAATCCGGTCATGATTTTGGGCGACGGCCTGATCGGCCAGATGATGGAGCCGGTCTC
>CAYMQN010000124.1:0-2011 GCA_964392545.1 uncultured Desulfobacteraceae bacterium | reverse complement strand
CCGTGCACCCGGTCCAGGGGCTCCCAGGGATTGATGATGGAGCCGGTCTCGTTCCCGGAGCATCTGGTCTCCGAACCCTCCCCGAAAGACGACTGGGCGGTCACCGGGATCGGCAACCGCCAGGGGGACACCCCCAACCTGGTCAAGTCGCTCTTTCTGGATCCGGCCCAGCTCAACGACCACAACCTGCTGCTCAAGGAAAAGTACGCGCGCATGAAGCGCGAGGACGTGCGCTATGAAGCCTACAACATGGGCGGGGACTACCAGGCGCTGATCGTCAGCTACGGCACCATGAGCCGGGTCTGCCGCACGGCCATCGATGCTCTGAAAGGAGAGGGGCTCGACATCGCCATGATTCGCCCCCAGACCCTTTTCCCCTTTCCGGAAGCCGCCGTCCGCGAGGCCGCCAGCAAGGAAAGCTGCAAGGTGGCCGTGAGCATCGAAATGAGCATGGGGCAGATGGTGGAAGACGTGGAACGCAGTGTGCAGGGGCGCTGCCCGGTGAAATGGTACGGGAAGTGCGGCGGTGAAGTGCCCACCCCCGAAGAAGTCATGGATGTTGTCCGCGAGATGATCAAGGCCTGACGGCCACGGCGGACTATCGTCCGGGAAATGTGAATATAGGGATCGAGGAGTCCATGCCATGGGAAAAACGTTCGCCCGGCCGAGGGCGCTGAGAGATCAACCAACCCACTACTGCCCCGGCTGCACGCACGGCGTGATCCATCGGCTGGTGGCCGAAGTCATCGACGAGCTGGGGATTCGGGGGCGCACCGTCGGCATCGCCCCGGTGGGTTGCGCCGTTCTGGCCTATAATTATTTCAATGTCGATTTCATGGAAGCCGCCCACGGCCGGGCCCCGGCCATGGCCACGGGCATCAAGCGGGTGCGGCCCGACCTGATGGTCTTCACCTACCAGGGCGACGGCGACCTGGCCAGCATCGGCATGGGGGAGATCATCCACGCCGCCAACCGGGGTGAGAAGTTCACCACCATCTTCGTCAACAACGCCGTTTACGGCATGACCGGCGGCCAGATGGCCCCCACCACCATGCCGGGCCAGCGGACCACCACCTCCCCCGCCGGACGCAACGTGGAGGAGGCGGGCATGCCCATCCAGATGGCCGAACTGCTCGCCGCCCTTCAGACCCCCGGCTACGTGACCCGCCAGACGGTCATCAAGCCCCGCTACATCACCCGGGCCAAGAAGGCCATCAAGAAAGCCTTCGAATACCAGGTGGCCGGCAAATGCTTCAGCTTCGTGGAGGTGGTCTCCACCTGCCCCACCAACTGGGGCATGACCCCGCTGGAGGCGGTGAAATGGTCCGAAGAGACCCTGCTCGCCTACTACAAACTGGGCGACTACAAGACCCCGGAACAGGAGGCATAAATGCAACACGAAGTGATGTTCGCCGGGTTCGGCGGCCAGGGCATCCTGATGATCGGCAAGATCCTCGCCCACGCGGCCATGGAGGCGGGGCGGGAAGTGGCCTGGATCCCCTCCTACGGTCCGGAGATGCGGGGCGGCACCGCTTACTGCCAGGTGGTGGTGAGCGACCGGCCCATCGGTTCGCCCATCATTAAAAGCCCCCGCCACCTGGTGGCCATGAACCGCCCCTCCCTGGAGAAATTCGCCGACGCCGTCAAACCCGGCGGGGTGATCCTGATCAACAGCTCGCTCTGTCCCGATCGTTCAGGCAGAACCGACGTGGACGAACTGGCGGCCCCCGTGACCGATCTGGCCAAGGAACTGGGCAGCGTCCGGGCCGCCAACATCGTGGCCCTGGGCGCCTTTGTGGCCCGGAGCGGCATCGTCGATTTCGAACTGATCCGGGAAGCGGTCAAAGAGGAATTCGCCCAAAAAGCGAAGCTGATCCCCCTGGAAATGAAAGCCCTGGACGCCGGGCGGGCCGAGGCCGAGAAAAAGTAGCGCCATGACCGCCCTGCGTCTCAAGGCCCCGGAAGCCTTCGCCCGCATCCATCCCTACGTTCCCGGCAAGCCCCTGGAGGA
>CAYMQN010000123.1:0-11375 GCA_964392545.1 uncultured Desulfobacteraceae bacterium | reverse complement strand
CGTTGTCGTTGTCAGTGGAGCGCAGCGGAACGGTTGTCGTAATCGTAATCGGCAGCTTTCTTTGGTTTGAAAAAGACGCTTACGATTACGACCACGACAACGAGATCGGCTTTCCGACGGGCTTTCTCTTCGCCCCATGACTATTGACCATCGACCAATGCCAGCCGTTCCTCCAGGCAATTGTTGGGGGCCTGCAGGCGGGCGAAGATCCGCCGCAGACCGGCTGCCACGGGCTGTTCGGTATCCACCCGGATCCGGCAGGGCTCGGGCAGCTCGTCGCCGGGCTCGAAGGCGGCCTGGAGCGCTTCGTAGTGCTCGAGGCGGGCGTCGGATGCGCCATGGGTGCCGGCGCGCTCGGCCAGACGATGGCGGATGGTGGCCTCGGGGCAGGTGCACTCCACGAAAACGATGGCCGCCCCCGTCTCGTTTGCAAGCCGCAATGCCTCCCGGCGGCGGCTGCGACGGCTGAAGGTGGCGTCCAGCACCACCGAGCGGCCCTGTTCGACTTCCGCCTGGGCCATACGCAGCAGCTTGCCGTAGGTCAGGGCGGTGGCCTGGCGCGAATAGATGCCCTGGCCGAAGGCGGCGACGGTCTCCTCCCCGGCCGCGCGTTCGAAGAGCTGTTTGCGGATCACGTCCGAGCGCAGGATGCCGATGTCCAGGGCTTCCCCCAGGGCCCGGCCGACGGTGCTCTTGCCGGTGGCCACCTGCCCCCACACCACCCAGAGCACGGGCCGCGAGAAACGCACGGCATAGCGGTATGCCAGGGCCAGGAAGCGCTCGATGGCCGCCGTGGCGGTCTCGCGTTCGCCGGCGGCAACGTGTTTCTGCGCCAGGCGCAGGCAATTGACCTTGAGGCGCACCATGGCCCGGTAGCACTTGTAGAAATCCAGCAGGGCATAGAGCTGGAGATCGCCGGAATGCCGGACGAAAGCATCCGTCAAGTCCGCCGCCTGGGGCGAGAAGCCTTCTTCCTCCATTTCCATGGCCAGAAAGGCCAGGTCGCAGGCCACGTCGCCGTACCGGAAACGGTCGTTGAATTCGATGCAGTCCACGATCCGGATGCCGTCGGCGGTCAGGTAGACGTGGTCGGTGCGCAGGTCCCCGTGCCCGTCGCGGATCCGGCCGTCGGCAACGCGCTTGTCGAACAAGACGTGATGGTTCTCGAGATAGCCCCGGGTGGCGGCGGCCACCACCTCCCAGGTGCGCCGCTCGAAACGCACGCCGGCCGCCCCGGCGGTCTGCTCGAAATTCTCCTCGCAATTGCGGGCGACCGCTTCCGGCGCGCCGACGGCATCCACTTCGCCCCCCGTGGCGGCTGTATCGTAGAAGCGGGCCAGGGCCAAGGCCAGGCGGTCGAGGTCCGCGGCATCGAAGCGCTGGTCGGGAAGGCGGCGTTTTAGGGTCTCCGCCGCTGGAAGCTGGCGCATCTTGACGGCGTAGTCCACCGTTTGCCCCTCCCCTTCCAGGCCATAACCGCCGGCCTCGCGGGTGATCGGCACCACCCCCAGGTAGACCTCCCGGGCCAGCCGCCGGTTGAGCGCGACTTCCTGCCGGCAGAAATGCTCCCGCCGCTCGAGGGTGGTGAAGTCGAGAAAGCCCAGGTCCACCGGCTTCTTTAGTTTGTAGACCAGGGATCCCGTGAGAAAGACCCACGAGATGTGGGTCTCCCGCAGCGCGACCTCCCGGACCGGGTGAGGATAGAACTCCGGGGCCCGCATGGCCCGGATATGGTCCGGTACGTCGTTCATGGTTCCTCCCTTCCTGTTCGGCGGCGCTGGTGCTTCTACTGGGCGGTGTATCCGCCGTCGATGACCAGTTCACTGCCTGTCACGAACTTGGCCTCAGCCGAGGCCAGATAGAGCGCGCCGTAGGCGATATCGTCCGGTTCGCCCACATGGCCGATGGGATGGCGGGCGTCCAGGTCCCGACGGAAATCCTCCACACTTTGCTCGGAAGCCTCGGCCAGGTCGGCCACCAGGGGCGTCCATATGTAGCCGGGATGGATCGAATTGACCCGGATGTCGTCTCCGGCATAGAGCAGGGCGTCGGTCTTGGTCATCATGCGTACGGCCCCCTTGGAGGCGTGGTAGGGCGGCAGATCGGGCGCGCCCACGATGCCATAGATGGACGACAGGTTGATGATGCTGCCGCCGCCTTCCCGCTGCATGTAGGGCACGGCGTGCTTGGTGCACATGAAGACGCCCTTGACGTTCACCGCGATGACCTTGTCCCACTCGGCGGCCGGGATCTGGTGGGTGGGGTTGTTGTTGCCCGATATGCCGGCGTTGTTGACGAGAATGTCCAGACCGCCGAAGCGGTTGTGGACTTCCGCGAATACCCCCACGATATTTTCCTCGGTGGTGGTATCCAGATGCCAGTAGGCGGCTTCCCCGCCGGCCTTTTCGATCTGGGCGACGAGTTCGCGGCCTTCGTCGTCCACGATGTCGGTCACCGCTACGGCGGCGCCCTCGCGGGCGAAAAGCCGGCACACGGCGCGGCCGATGCCGCGCGCCCCGCCGGTCACCACGGCGACCTTGTTGGCAATGCGTTCCATAAGACTATCCTTTCGTTGGTTTAGGGGTTGCTGTCAATACGGGATTCTTCTGCCGGGTCCCCTCCGTTGCCGGGGGCACCTCATGCCGGTCGTCCCAGGCGGATGGCGATGCCGCGCCGGTTGAGCTCCCGCCGCAGCAGCTCGATGAAGGGAATCGTCAAGAGGGTGAAGAAAAGGCTGATGTAGACGAAGAGCTGCAGAATCAGGGTGCGTTCGTTTGCCGTGGCGGCGATATTGAACGGCGACGCGGCAAACCCCTCGAGCAGGGCGTCAAGGCTGGGCGAACGAAACACCTTGTACAATCCCGCCCCCACGACCCCTTCGAACATGTTGGTGGCGTTGGACAGGGACATCAGAAAGGCGTACCCCACGCCGGCGTAGGCCAGGCTGACGGTCTCGCCGGCAATGGTCAGCGGGATGATGAAAGCCGGAATGGTGGCGAACCCCAGGACGGTCTGCACCACCAGGCGGAACCACTGGTAGCGGTTCCAGTGCGGCAGGGGGTTAAGCCAGACCGGCCAGTCGATCTCGAAAAAGGCCCACCAGGGGTGGCCCGGATCGAGATAGAGATAGAAGCTCAGGGGGAAGCTCACCACCCCCAGGGCCACCATGCCGTAGAGGTAGTGGTGCCATTGAATCCCCGACAGCCGCTTGACCACCGCGGCGTAGACCACGATCGAGAGAAAAAAGGTGACGCCCCCCACGGCCAGGATCATCCCGAAGGATTCCGGCGTGAAACCGCGCACGTCGATCAGGTAGCTGCGCTCGATGAAGCCGATCGAGGGGCTGAAGCGCCAGAAGAAGATAAACAGGATCAAAAGCCAGATGGGGCGGCTTTGATGGCGAAAACGGCGAAAGCGCCGGGGCCATTGCGGCAGATCGGCAAGGCGTTTGTGCACCGCCTGCCGCAAGGCCGCCCCACCGCGGCGCCGGCCCCGGGAACGCCGGGTAGGGGCCACGCGCTCCTCGTCGATGTTGCGCAACCCCACGGCCGCCGTAATCAGCGGCGGCAGTCCGGTCAGCAGAAATACCAGGGCCGGATCGATGCGGCCGGCCTGGATCTCCCCCTGGAACCAGCCTCCGAGATAGACCGCCAGGGCGTTGGTCAGGGCCAGCACGGCCCACTGGAAATTGATGAAGTTGCCGACCTGCTCGCTTTCACGCCCGTGGGTCACCATGATGGCATCGCAGACCACGTCGACGAAAGCGTAGGTGGCGAAGGCCAGGTTGAAGGTCACCAGGTAGACGAGGGGCAGGGCCACCCCCAGGTAGGCCAGCAGCGCGTTGAGACCCCAGAAGACCGTGGCCAGGAGGGCCATCAGGACGTACCAGGATTTGCGGTGGTAGCCCCACAGGGGCCATTTGTCCGAGATCAGTCCCCAGATCGGTTTGACGAACCATCCCGACTGGCGCAGGGCGTCGAAAAGCTGCCCCCCGGCATCCCCCATCCCCAGGACGAACTTGATGAAATAGAGGATCGGAACCTCGGTCAGGGTGCTGGTGCCTTGCACGAAATAGGGGGTCCCGATAATCCAGCGCACCCGCCCCAAACCCAGTTCCTTGCTGCCGCTGTCGCTCATGCTTCTCCTCAACCGGTGTCTGGCCGCAACGACCGGCAGATGCATCGCTCTGCCCGACTTGTTTTCGCCCCTTCCCGGTCTTAAATAGAGATATGGACGTTGGCCAACGTTGCGCAGCGCGCATGGTCGGCCGCCGCAAAGTCCTTCACACGACCGATTCGAGGGACCCAATGAAGCTCAAATTCGCTAGAATTTACAATATATGGAACAATTTGCGGGCCAGCTTCTGGTTTCTGCCCACATTGATGGCCGCGGCCGCCGCGCTGCTTGCCCTCGCGACGATCGCCATTGACAACGCCTGGATCGACCCCGAGGGCGTTCATCCATGGCTAATCTACAGCGGAGGGCCGGAGGGCGCCGGACGGGTCCTGGGGGTCATCGCCGGCTCCATGATGACGGTCGCCGGGGTGGTCTTTTCGATTACGATCGTGGTGCTTGCCCAAGCCTCCTCGCAGTTCGGACCGCGTCTCATCCGAAATTTTATGGTCGTCAAATCCAACCAGCTGGTGCTGGGGACCTTCGTGGCCACCTTCATCTACAGCATTCTCATACTGCACAGCGTTACCGCAAACGGCGATCGGTTCGTGCCACACCTTTCCGTCAGCATCGACGTGGTTCTCTCGATCATCAGCCTGGGGTTGCTGATCTATTTCATCCACAACATTTCCGAATCGATCCGGGCCGAGTACATCATTGCCAGGGTGCGGCGTAACCTGGCCCAGGCCATCGAGCGCATCTTCCCGGAAAAGGATGCACCGGATGCGTCAACCGCCCAGGAACGGAATGCAAGCGACTATACCGTCCCCACGGCCTGCAGCCGTGAAGCTTGCCCGATCATGGCCGAGCACAGCGGCTATCTCCAAGCCGTTGAACAAGAGGCCTTGATGACGATCTGCGAGGAAGAAGATCTTCTCGTGCACCTGGCCTACCGTCCGGGCCAATTTATCACCGCCGGAAGTATCCTCTTAACGGTGTGGCCCGGGCACCGGGTCGATGCGTCGCTGGCCCAACGCATGAACGCCATCTTCATTTTGGGGACGGAACGGACGCTGGAGCAGGATGTTGAATTCGCCATAGCCCAACTGGCGGAAGTAGCCGTCCGCGCACTGTCACCCGGCATCAACGATCCCATCACGGCAAACACCTGTATCGATTGGTTGGGGGTTTCCCTCAGTCAACTGGCAAACCGCAAGATGCCCGCCTCCCACCTCTACGATCAAGCAAACCGCCTGCGGCTCATTCGCAAAACCTTCGATTTCGAAGGCCTGTTGGACACCGCTTTCAACATGATACGCCAGAATTCCCGCTCCGTTGAAGCGGTGTCGATTCACCTGCTGGAAGTGCTGGGGACCATCGCCGCACAAACCACCGATGAAGCGCGCCAGACGACTCTACGGCACCATATGGATATGGTGGCCAACGAATGCCGGAACGCTTTTTCAGGGGACAAGGATCGCATGGATCTGGAGGCTCGTTATCAGGCCGGCTTGGCCGCCCTCGTTCGGCGGCGCGTCTCCACCGAGTCCGATCCGATCTAGAGCGCTTGCGCTCGGGAGATGGCCAATCACAATCAACCGATCACGCGCCCTATCCTTCATGCCCTCCGCACCGCCCTTCCCGTTTCTTAAGCGGCCTGTCGCGGCGATAATAATAGAGGCAATCCGGTTAAGGCGGCCTTACCGCCCGCTCAAGCGCCGCCCGGGTGCCCGGGTCCTCCATCGAGAACGGACTGAAAGAGCCGAACCGCAGCACCGGGTTGCATGCGGTCGGCCAACGCACCGACGGAAACGATGCCCGAGAGCTGCCCCTTGCGGTTGATAACCACCAGTTGGCGTATATGGCGGCGTTTCATCATGCGGGCGGCGATTTCGAGATCGTCCTCTTCCTTGCATACCACCACACCCCAGGTCATCACCGTCTCGACCCGGGTAGCGTCGGGATCGAGCCCTTTCGACCCCAGGCGCAGGGCGATATCGCGGTCGGTCACCAGGCCCACGGCCTCGCTGTCGGACACCACCGCCAGAGCGCGGATAGCGAGGTTTTTCATGCGCCAGGCGGCCTCGCGCACGGATTCATCGGCGGCGATATAGTCCACCGCCCGTGTCATAACGTCACTAACGTTCATGAGTTCCCGGCATTTGGCTTAAAGGTGCCGCCTTCGGTCGCACACGCCCTATAAAGGTTTGGTTTTCTTTTCGCCATGCGATCGGGTTTGGCGGCGCACCCTGGTTCTTATTCGGGTTCCGTGGTTTTCGCCTCGCCCTCCAGCGTGCACTGGGAGAAATCGATCTGCTTGCCGCAGGCCTTGCACAAATGGGGCCGATCGAACTCGTCCGAAAAGATTTCCTTGGGCTCGCCGCAATGGTTGCACCGGCAAACGAAAGACTTGAGATTGCGCAAATCCTGGAAGCCGGGGCAATGCTGAGGGTTCGATGAAATCATGCTCATGGGTTGGCTCCTTTTTCTTCATCCTTGGTGTGGCATTTCATGCAGGTCGTGGGCGCCTGGGTGGTGCGGTCGTGCCGTTTCACGTCGCGATGACACCCGCGGCAAAGATCGTGGATGGCCTCGGCATGATACTCCAATTCCCAGGCCTTTTCTTCGGACAGCGACAGATCCTGGGCCCGCATCTGCTTTTTGACATCCCTGGGGACCGTGCCGGGCTCGCTGTGGCAGTCGATGCAGTAATCGACGTCGTCGCCCGGGGCCAGATCGCTCAGCGGCTGGCCTTCGTCGTCGTGGTGGCAGGTGCCGCAGCCGTTTTCGAAAAATTGCGGGTATTTTCGCGAAAAGTCGCTGGTATGCTTGCGGTGCTTGAATTCGACGAAAGGCTTGGTGTGTTCGTCATATTCCAGCGTATCCATTTTGATGACGGCCGGCTCCTCGAGTTCCGGCATGGGGGGCGCGGCCGCGGGATTGTCCGCGGCGATCAGGAGCCCCGCCGCGGCAAAGACGATCGGCAGATAGCGCATACACTTCATGGGAATGGTCCTTCCTGATGAAGAATTGGCAGCTTTGCGCTGCAAGTGCTCTCCATCGTATCCATACCACCGCCGTTGCGTGAATACGGTCCAGGCGGTAGATGCTGCCCAAGAGGCCTGTAGACACCGATCCCGCACCGACACGGACCGGGGTCGAGGGCGCGGCCGGGAAGGGGGGGGAAATTTCACCCTATCTACAGGCTGCTGCCCATTCCACGGTATCGGCGGCAGCCGCTAAATTCGGGGCAGACAAAGCTTCAGGACGCTTCGTCGGAAGGCGATCGCCGGCCGTCGCGATGCTCTCCTGTCGGTATTCATCAACGTTCAAACACAAAGGAGACCCTTCCATGGATATCCCACGTATCGACCAACTCGAGCTTGCCGACCAGCGGGTGTTTGTACGGGTGGACTTCAACGTCCCCCTCGAAAACGGCCGCGTCTCCGACGCGACGCGCATCCGCAAGGCCCTGCCCACCATCGCGTACGCCCTGGAAAAAGGGGCCCGCCCCCTGATCCTGGCCTCCCACCTGGGGCGTCCCAAGGGCAAGCCAAACCCGGAGCTGTCCCTGGCTCCGGTTGCACAGGATCTGTCCGAGCGGTTGGGACAGCCCGTGACCATGGCCGAGGACTGCGTCGGTGCGGCCATCGAAGATCAGGTCGGCGCCATGCCGCGCGGCGCTGTCCTCCTGCTCGAAAACCTGCGGTTCCATCCGGAGGAAAAGGCGAACGCGGCGGATTTTGCCAAAGCACTGGGGCGCCTGGCCGATGTCTACGTCAACGATGCCTTCGGCACCGCCCATCGCGCCCACGCCTCCACCTGCGGCATCGCCGGGCGGGTGGACCGGCGGGGGATCGGCTTTCTCATGCAGGAAGAACTCGAGCATCTCGAAAAGATCCGCCGGGATCCCGCCTCCCCGTTCGTGGTCATCCTGGGCGGGGCCAAGGTGGCGGATAAAATCGGGGTCATCCAGAACCTGCTCGGCAAGGCGTCGGTTTTCCTCGTCGGCGGGGCCATGGCCTATACTTTCCTGCACGCCCAGGGGGAACAAATCGGTGAATCGAAGCTCGAGGAAGACAAAGTGGCGCTCGCCCGGGAGATCATGCAGGCGGCCGCCGACCGCGACATCCCTTTTCTGCTGCCCTCCGATCACGTTGCGGCGCCCGATCCCCAATCGGAGGAGGAACCCAAGGTGATGCGCTATCTGACGGAGAAGATGGCCGGCGCCGATATCGGACCCCAAACCATCAAACGCTACCGGCGGGAAATCGAAAACGCCGCCACCGTCTTCTGGAACGGCCCCATGGGCATCTTCGAGCGGGACCATTATGCCAAGGGCACCCGGGCCATTGCCGAAGCCGTGGCCCAAGCCGGAGCCTATTCCGTGGTCGGCGGGGGCGATTCGGTGTCTGCCCTGCAGCAGTTCGGCCTGGGCGAGGGCATCGATCACATCTCCACGGGGGGCGGCGCATCCCTGGCCTTTCTGGAGGGTAAGGAACTGCCCGCCCTGAAGGCGCTGGCCTCCTGAGGTAAACCGAGCGCAGGGGCCCGCTCCCTGCCGCGCAACCTGTGCGCCACCGGGAGGCCCACCCTGCCGACATTTAGCAAATACCCGCACACGGCCAATTTCAGCTTTGCCGACCGCTTAGAACGGGGGGCCCTGTCCGTCGGGGGGCGGGCTGTCACCCTGACCACGGCGGTCGTCGCCAAGGACATCCACCGGATCCGCATGGTCGACCCCGAACTCTGGCCCGACGAAGCGCAAGGACCGGGGCCTGGCCTGACGGGGAAGGAACAACCTTCCGGCGGCACTGCCATGCGACTGGACATCAGCTCCGCGGCGGCCCTGCGGCTCTCGTCGCGCACGGGGCAGCCCCTCCTGGAAGCCCCGGACGGCGGCTGGTTCGGGCTCAGCGGCCGGCGCTGGCTGTTTCGCTTCCGGCAGCAGCCGGGCATGCAATTTTACGGTCTCGGGGAAAAGCACACGCCCTTTGAACGCTCCGGCCGCGCCTACTGGTTCTGGAATTCGGACGCCTGGGCCGACCACCCCATCGAGCACGTCCGGGAGGGCGACTACGATCCGGACTACATCTCGATTCCCTATCTGATTCTAAAGCAGGACAATACCTATCTCGGTCTGCTGGTGGACACGCCCTATCCGGCCTGGGTCGCTTTAGGCACCCATGCCCCGGCCGCCGGCGCCTTCGGCAACGACCGCGCAAGCACCCCCGAGCTGGTTCTCGGGGGGACGGGCGGTGCACCGTCCCTCTATCTCCTTTTCGGCCCGTCCCTGGCGGAGCTGACGCGCCGCTTCCAAATGCTCACCGGCCCGGCCCCCCTGCCGCCCCTCTGGAGTTTGGGCTACCACCAGAGCCGGTGGGGATACCGCAGCGCCGAGGACCTGACCGCTTTGGCCGATCGCTTCGAGCGGCACCGCTTCCCGGCCGACGGCCTCTGGCTGGATATCGACTACATGTCGGGCTACCGGGTATTCACCATCGATGCCAATGCCCTGCCCCAGCCGGCCGAGACCATCGCCGCCCTGAAACAGCGGGGGCTGCGGGTGGTTCCCGTCCTCGATCCCGGTGTCAAAGAGGAAGCCGGCTATCCGGTGTTCGAGGACGGCCGGGCCGCAGGGGTCTTCTGCCGCAACACGACCGGTGGCCTTTTCACCGGTATCGTCTGGCCGGGGCGCACGGTGTTTCCGGATTTCGTCCGTCCCGAGGCCCGGGCCTGGTGGGCCGGCCACGCCCGTCGTTTCTTCGGGATCGGCTTCGAGGGTGCCTGGCTGGACATGAACGATCCCTCCACCGGCGACGTGGAGGCCGGCGACATGCGCTTCGACCGCGGCCGTCTGGCCCACGCCGCCGGCCGCAACGTCTATGCCCTGCTCATGGCCCGGGCCACCCGCGACGGTTTCCAGACGGCCCATCCCGACCGGCGCCCGTTTCTGGTTTCCCGCTCCGGCAGCACCGGTTCCCCGAGCGTCTGCGCCCATTGGACCGGCGACAATTTTTCCACCTACGGCCACCTGCGGCGCAGCATCGGCAAGACGCTCAACCTGGCCCTTTCGGGTGCCGCTTTCCAGGGTTCCGATGTGGGCGGCTTCGGCGGCGACTGCCCTGAAGCGCTGCTGATCGACTGGTTCAAGGCCGCTTTCTTGAGCCCTTTCTTCCGCAACCACACCATGCGCGGCAGCCGTTCCCAGGAACCCTGGGCCTATTCACGGCGGGCCCTGCGCATCATCCGGCGCTTCGTCCGCTTGCGCTACCGCCTGCTGCCGTACCTGTACCAGCTCTTCGTCGATCACGAGGCGCGCGGCGAAGCCATCCTGCGCCCCCTCTTCTATGACTTCGCGGACACGGCAGGCTTGTCCCTGGGGGAAATCGACGACCAGTTCATGCTGGGACCGGCGCTCATGCAGGCCCCTTTCGTGGATGCAGAAGGCGGGCAGCGCAAGGTGGCGCTGCCGGACGCCCGGTGGCTGGCGGCCGAAACCGGCCGCTGGGTGCAGGGACCGCGGCGCTTGCGGGTCCGGCGGCAACCGGAGACCACGCCCCTCTTTCTGCGGGAGGGGCACCTCATTCCCTTTCGGCCGGGCCGGGGCGCCGGCAACGTCACCGACCTCCGGCACATCGACCTGCTATGCTGTCTCGGGCCGGGCTTTCGCGGCGAAGCCGGATCGACCTACAGCGCCGACGACGGCCAAAGCTTCGCCTACCGACGCGGCGAGCGCACCACCCTGGAACTGAAGGCCCGCATCGCCGGCGCCCGCCTGGTTCTGTCCATCACCGGCCGCACCGCGGGCTTCGGCCCCGTCTCGGTAACCCCGGTGACCCTCAACCGTTTCCAGGCCCTCGATCTCATCCGCAACGGGCACAAGGAAACCCGCCAGCCGGTCAAGCAGCAGATCCGGCTGACCGGCAAACCGTTCTATGTCTACCGCTGGGGAGCGTAGGAAGGGAAATGTTCACGGCAGGGAGAGGAAAGGGCGGACCATCGGGCTCGTAATCGTAATCGGCAGTTTTCCTTGGTTCAGGAAAAGACGATTACGATTACGCCCATGACAACGACAACGAGAAAACCCACTCTGGGCTGTCATTCCCGGGCTTGACCCGGGAATCCAGCGCACACTGCCAGCGCTTCAACCCCAACCTCCCGGATGCCCGCCCACTTGAGCTGTGTCGCCATTCGATGAAGTAATCCTTTTTGCCCGTCATGCCGGCGGAAGCCGGCATCTCATTGGGCTAACGGCATGC
>CAYMQN010000122.1:0-11425 GCA_964392545.1 uncultured Desulfobacteraceae bacterium | reverse complement strand
GCCAAAAGATGCCCCTTCCGGGCGGACATCAAATGTCGAGCATGGTCACTTCCAGCGCATTGTTCTGGATAAATTCCCGCCGCGGCTCCACCTCTTCACCCATCAGGACGGTAAAGATCTCGTCGGTGTCCATGACGTCTTCGATGGTGACCTGCAGCACGTTGCGGCTGCCCGGATTCATCGTGGTTTCCCAGAGCTGATCCGGGTTCATCTCACCCAGACCTTTGTAACGCTGGATCGAAATACCTTTTTTCCCTTCCTCGAGCAGAAAGGTCAGCAAGTCCATTTTATCGTTCAGTTGACCGCGGACCAGCTTGTCTTCCTTGTCGAGGATGTCGAAAGGCGGCTGGTCGTAGGGGAAGATCTGCTCCGTCAACCCCAAAAGCTTCTGATAATCCTTGGAATGGATCAGGCCGCGGCCGATGCGCACCGGGGTGAAACGGCGCGCGATTATTTTCGCACCCGCTTCGAAACTGTCGTCCTCCAGGTGCTGATCCGTGACGGTCAGCTCGAACATGCCCTTGTCATCGCGCCAGTTGGGGGACTGGGTCACATAACCCTTTTCCTCGAGATGCTGCCGCAGAGCCTCGGCCTGTTCTTCGCCCTGGAGCAAGCTCTTGTCGGTCACCCCGAATCGAAGCAGGGTTTCCACGAGCTCGGGGTGAATCATTTTCTTTTCCATGCGGGTCATCAAATACCGGTATTCGGTAAGGTTGCCGATGGTCAAGAAGAGGTCGTGGCCTTCCAGCACTTCGCGGTCGGGACCATAGGCCACCTTCACCATATCGCAAAGGCGGCGCACCAGATAATCGTCCAATTCGCCTTCGTCCTTCAGGTAGACGGCCTTCTTGCCCTTGCCCACCTTGAACAGGGGCGGCTGCGCGATGTAAAGATAGCCCCGCTCGATGATCTCTTTCATCTGGCGATAAAAGAAGGTCAGCAAGAGGGTCCTGATGTGGGATCCGTCCACATCCGCGTCGGTCATGATGATAACCTTCTTGTATCGGATCTTTTCGATATCGTATTCATCGGTGCCGGCCCCCGTGCCCAGCGCCGTCAAAATATTCTTGATTTCTTCGCTGCGGATGATCTTGTCGAGTCGCGCCTTTTCGACATTCAGGATTTTACCCTTCAGGGGCAGAATGGCCTGGAATTTACGGTTGCGCCCCTGCTTGGCCGATCCACCGGCGGAATCGCCCTCCACCAGGAACAGCTCGCGTTCATCCGGATCCCGGGACTGGCAGTCGGCCAGCTTGCCGGGCAGGGTGGCGTCGATCAGGGAACCTTTGCTGCGGGCCAGGTCGCGGGCACGTTTGGCGGCATCCCGGGCCCGGGCCGCCTCGACCCCCTTGCCGATGATTTTGCGGGCCACTGCGGGATTTTCTTCGAAAAAAGCCGCAAGCTTCTCATTGACCAGGGACTCCACCAACCCCTTGACCTCACTATTGCCCAGTTTGGTCTTGGTCTGCCCTTCGAACTGGGGCGCTTGAATGCGCACGCTGATGACCGCGGTCAACCCTTCGCGCACATCTTCGCCGGTAATCTTGGCCTGAAGGTTCTTGGGAAGATTGCCGTTGGCGGCATACTGGTTGATGGTGCGGGTCAGGGCCGACTTGAATCCGATGAGATGGAAGCCCCCCTCCACTGTATTGATATTGTTGGCAAAGGAGAAAAGTTTTTCCGTAAAGCTGTCGTTGTATTGAATGGCCAACTCGATTTCCACACCACTGCGGGTCCCTTCGATGAAAACGGGATCGTGGAGCGCATTGTTGCGGCGGTTCAAATATTCGACGAACTGCACCAGGCCGCCTTCGTAAAAAAATTCCTCCTTCTGGTCGTGGCGCTCGTCCTCGATGGCGATGCGAACCCCTTTGTTGAGAAAAGCCAGCTCGCGCAGGCGTTTGACCAGGATTTCGAAACTGTATTCGGTGGTGGTGAAAATCTCCGAATCCGGCTTGAAATAGACCCGCGTACCCCGCTTGTCCGTGGTGCCCACGACCTTGAGCTCCGAGGTTTTCGCACCCCGGGCATAGGTTTGGTAATAGATCTTGCCGTCGGCGTAAATTTCCACTTCCAGGTTTTCCGAGAGGGCATTGACCACCGAAACCCCTACGCCGTGCAGGCCGCCGGATACCTTGTAGGAATGGTCGTCGAATTTGCCCCCGGCGTGCAGGCGGGTCATAACCACCTCCAGCGCCGGGACATTCTCGGTCTTGTGGATGCCCACCGGAATACCGCGGCCGTTATCCTCCACACTGACGCTGTTGTCGGTGTGGACGATGACCTTGATCAGGGAGCAGTGCCCGGCCATGGCCTCGTCGATACTGTTGTCCACCACCTCGTATACCAGATGGTGCAGCCCGGCCACATCGATGTTCCCAATGTACATGGAAGGCCGTTTGCGGACCGCTTCGAGGCCCTCCAGAATCTTGATGTTGTCTTCGTTGTATGTTTGATCCACGTGTGTATTCATATTCTCATCGGCATGATAACGCTTAGAAAAGATTGATCTTCAGCCCCTTTGAGGAGACAGGGACGCTCGCCGTCCACGATGTGCAGGACAACGTCGTCGGCTTCGATGACACCGAGGGTTTCGATAAAATAACGCGGGTTGAAGGCGCCTTCGATCACGTCGCCGGAGAAGGTGATGGGCAGATCCTCCTTGGATTCGCCCAGCTCCGGGTTGTTGGCCCTGATTTCGAGGCGATCGCGGTCGAATTTGAAAATGACCCCCTTGTAGTTTTCCGAGGACAAAATGGACATGCGCCGCAGCGTCTTGAGGAACGCGGTTTTGGGCAGCGCGATGTCGAAGGTGTTTTCCGGCTTGACGATGATGTCCTGGTATTTGGGAAAATCCCCTTCCAGGAGCCTGACAATAATGACCTCGTTGGCTTTTTTGACGATAAAATTATTGTTCTTGACCCCGAGTTGGACATTGCCGCCCGGTTCGAGAAATTTAGCGATTTCACTCAACCCCTTTTTGGGAACGATCACCGCGGCGAGGGGCGGCAGGGTGGCCCCGTTTTCCAAGGGGCAGTCCGCCTTGGTCAGCCGACTGCCGTCGGTGGCCACCAGGCGAAAGAGCGGCGGCGCCTGATCGGCCAATATTTCCATCAGCGCCCCGGTGATGTGCGCCCGCCGATCATCGCCGGCCCCGGTCACGAAGATGGTCTTGTCGATCATGTCCCCGAAGGCACCCGAATCCACTTCGAAAAAAGCGACATCTTCGATCACCGGACTGTCCGGAAATTCTTCCGGATTCATACCCATGATATGAAATTCGACATTTCGGTTGCTGATCTCGATCCACTGGTTTTCGGTCTCGTTGACGGAAATGTCATCGGAAGGAAATTCCTTGATGATCTCGAACAGCTTTTTGGCGTTGATGGCGATACTGCCGGGAGTTTCGACGGTCGCCGGATAATAACCCTCGAAGCCCGTTTCAAGATCGGTGGCGGTGATGCCGATATCCGACCCTTCGGATCGAATGAGCACGTTCGTGGTGATCGCAAGATTGGTTTTGCGTCCCGCCAACCCCTGCACCTTGGCCAACACATCCTGAATGTCTGCTTTCTTGATCGTGAATTTCATGAATACTTATCCTTTATACCTAAAGAGAAAATAAAGGAGATGAAGAACTGTGGAAAAGTTCAATTAACTCGTAATCTATTGAGATTAATAGTCTATATCTTTTTTTTGAATGTTGATAACGCGTCAATAAGACGATCATAAAAAGGCGATTTTAAACAGCCCCTGGCGCGCTGTCGATAACCCCGGAGTTATCGACAGGCTTTCAACCGGTTTGCAACGTGCTTATCCACTTGCGGATTGCCGGAACGCTTTTGGCAGACCAGTCGTTGGATACCCTCAATTTGATGAACTGGGCGAAAAGGGCGTTCATCAAGCCGACCACCTTTTCCAAGAGATAAATCTTGTCGATCACGGCGCCTTCGATCTCCTCCCGGGTCTCGATCTTGCCGGTTTCAGGTACGCGCAGACTTGAAAAATTGAGGCTTTCACCCTTCAGGTTGAAGCGCCATTCGCGTTCGGCGGAACGGTAGACGAGGTTGACCTCGGCCACCATGGCCCCTTTCTTCAAGGCCAGGAGCCCTTCATCCATGTCGGCGTCGTCGCCCTTGATCGTAACGGTTTCGTCATTGTCCTTTCGATAACGGTTGACGAGCACCATGCGGTTGCCGATTTCCAACGCCGCCAGGTCCGGATCGATGGTCCGTAACAGCGGCCGGTTGTTTTCAATCGTATACCACAACCAAGTGAGGAACTCGTCGCCGACAAACTGATAGCGGCGATAGGCAACGGCAATATCCAGCATGGCTCATTCCATGAAAAGGGTCGGTTTAAGTTGATCCAAAGCATCCCTGTCCGGGCCGCTCAATCCGGCATGCAGTCCTGCCGTATAGGGGAACAGCCGCACCAGGCTCAATTTGAAGGAACGGGTGAATAGGGTTTCCAAGGCTTCATTGGCCGTTTTCAGGTTGGAAAAAAACCAAAGCCGTCCCTCCTCGTAGTGCCAGAGGACATCGTACACATGGGGGGTCGCCGGGATGCGTGTGTTGAGAACCGTGACGACATGCTCCTTGACTTGTTTTTTTTCGGCTTTGGACAGATAGTCGCGTCCGGAGGCCGTCAGGCGTTTGGCAACCTCCATGTTGTAATGCTTTTTCAACACCTTGGCGGGGATTTGTTTTTTGTCGATGCGCAGGGCGAACACCCAGGCGGTGTCGATCACGAAACTCGAGCCAGTGAAAGCGGGTTGATAAGGATCGTCGAAGGCGGTCCATCCAAAGGTCTGCTCGTTGGCTTCATTGTCGATGTCGTCGATCGTATTGTCCTGCAATGCCGCGGCCACATGCTCGGTTACGGGAGAGGGCAGACGGCCTTCCACCCGATACTGGGTGATCGATACGCTGGGGGATAAAAGACCCATAGTGCTATTCATCCATTGATAGGCGACAAAGTTTCAGGCTAAAATACAATATCTTGTGTGACAGCTCATTCGAAATAGATACATATAGCTCGATTCGCTTAAAAATTCAAGGATTTTGACGCATGCCCCATGGATTTGGAACCCTACACCGATAAAGCCCCCCGGGACTGCCGCATTAGAATCGGAAGGTCCTCGCAATGACCTTTTTAGCGGATTTTCACATTCACTCCCGTTACTCCCGGGCGACGTCCAAAGAGCTTGATCTGGAGCGCCTTTACATTGCCGCGCAACTCAAAGGCCTTGCGGTGGTGGGCACCGGCGATGCCACCCATCCCGGCTGGTTTGGCGAAATCAAGGACAAGCTGGAACCTTCCGGTGACGGCCTCCTACGGCTGAAGGCCCCCCTCCGGAAAGCCTGTGCTGCCGAGGTGCCCGATCGCTGCCGCGCCGGGGTGCACTTCATCCTCGTGTCGGAAATCAGCAATATCTACAAAAAGAACGGCAAAACGCGCAAAAATCACAACCTCGTTTTCATGCCGACCCTGGAAACCGCGGCGTGCTTCAATCGGCGTCTCGACAGGATCGGCAACATTCGCTCCGACGGCCGCCCGATCCTGGGACTGGATGCCCGGGACCTGCTGGAGATCGTGTTGGAGACCGACGAGCGGGCCTTTTTGATTCCGGCCCATATCTGGACCCCCTGGTTTTCATTGCTGGGTTCCAAATCGGGCTTCGACAGTCTGGAGGAATGCTTCGAGGATCTGGCCCCGCATATTTTTGCCGCCGAAACCGGGCTTTCTTCCGATCCGGCCATGAACCGCCTGGTTTCCGGCCTGGATCGGCTGACCCTCGTTTCCAATTCCGATGCCCATTCCGCCGCAAAACTGGGTCGGGAGGCCAATCTTTTTTCCGGCCACCCCGGTTTCAGCGCCATGCGCCGGGCGTTGGAAGATCCCCGCCGAGCCGGCTTCGAGGGCACCCTCGAATTCTATCCCGAGGAAGGCAAATACCATCTGGACGGGCACCGCAAATGCGGCGTTTCCCTGACCCCTGAGCAAACCCGGGAATTGCAGGGCCTTTGTCCGGTCTGCGGGCGGCCGATTACGGTGGGGGTTTTCAATCGCGTCCAGGCGCTGGCCGACCGCCGTCCGGACGAGATCCCGGACGGTTTTGCGGATTTTGAAAGTCTGATTCCCCTGAAAGAGATCCTTTCCGAAGTCCTCGAAGTGGGGCCGGCCACCAAAACGGTGGCCCGGGCCTACAGCCTTATTCTGACATCCCTGGGAAGCGAGCTGGCCATTCTGCGGGAAACCCCCATCGACCGCATCGACGCCGTAGGGGTCCCCCTGCTAGGGGAAGCCGTTCGCCGCATGCGTGCCGGTCAGGTCACCATCGAAGCCGGCTATGACGGAGAATACGGTCGCATCAAGATTTTCAGCGACGCGGAAAAGCAGGCTTTCCTTTGTCAGCGCAGGCTTTTTCCGGGCCTGACGATCCGTCCAGCCGCCAGCGAGGCCACCGATCCCCCATCGGTCGGTTGCGCGGGCGTCCACGATACGCCGTCCGATGAAAATATCCTTCCGTTCCCGCGTGCAAGGGACAGGGGCGGCGAGGGTTCCGACCCCGATCAACAAAACGCCGTCACCCACGGGGAAGGTCCCCTGCTGATCGTGGCCGGTCCCGGCACCGGCAAGACCCGCACCCTGACCCATCGCATCGCTCACCTGATCACCGGGCAGGGTGTTTCCCCCCGTACTGTTCTGGCCGTGACCTTTACCGACAAAGCGGCCCGTGAAATGCGCGACCGGCTGATCCATCTTCTACCGGAAGGATCGGCGTTGCCCCTGACGGCCACTTTTCACGCGCTGTGCTGGACCTTGATCCGGGAGGAAACCCCCGGTGCCCCGCTGCGTATCCTGGATGACGAGGAACGGCTGTTCATGATTCAGCGGGTTTTGCATCACCTTGCGCATATCGGCCAATCCGTTGACTTGAAACCGCGCGCGCTCCTCGGTCGCATCGTGGAAGCCAAGCAGTTGCTGCGGGGGCCGGAGACCTATTTTGAATCCGTGGCCCCCGAAGCAGCCTCCAGCCAGTTCGCCAGGGTTTACAGGACCTACCAGACCCTGCTGGAATCCCAGAATCTCCTGGATTTCGAGGATTTGATTTTCCGCCTGGCCCATCGCCTGGAAACCGACGCAGCCTATCGCAAGCGCTGCCGCGGGCGGTTTGGCCATGTTTTCGTGGATGAATATCAGGATGTAAACCACGCCCAGTATCGGTTGGTGCGCGCCCTCGTGCCGACCGACGGCAATCTCTGTGCGATCGGCGATCCGGACCAGGCCATCTACGGCTTTCGCGGATCGGACGCGGCGTTTTTCAACCGCTTTGTGGACGACTATCCGACGGCCCGTGTGATTCACCTGACCCGCAACTATCGCTCCACCGAAACCATCCTGGCAGCCTCCTGGCAGGTAATGCACCAGGGCGAGCGGCAGGCGTGCGGACTGGGGGTATTGGGCGCGCGGCTCTATTCGAAAATCATCGGCACACCCCATGTGGCCGTGGTGGAATTGCCCTCTGAAAAAGCTGAAGCCGTGGCCGTGGGGCAGACCATCGAAAAGGCCGTGGGCGGTGCCGGCTTCCTGGCCATCGACAGCGGCAAAGTGGACGGGTATCGTCCCCACGATTACAGTTTCGCGGATTTTGCAGTGCTCTACCGCACCTCGGCCCAGGCCGATATTATCGCGGATGTTTTCACCCAGGCCGGGATCCCCTTCCAGGCGGCCAGCCGCCGTCAAACCTACGGGACGCCCGCCGTGGCGGTGCTGCTCTCCCTGCTGCGCCTGGCGGAGCGATTGGGAAGCGCCGGCGATTTGAACCGCATTGCCGGCTTTCTTCAGCCGCCGCTCGAAAAGGAAGCCCTGCTGGTCTTTCTCGAGGATATGGAAACCCGCGGGCTGTCGCTCCACGAAGCCCTGGATCGGCTTGAGCTTAACCGTCTCGGCGCCCTGCCCCGCCGTAAACGCCAGCGGCTTGGGGAGGCCCTGGCGGGCTTGGGCCAGCGCTTGGCCGCGTTGCAGGCATTGGACCTCAAGGAACGGATCTTCACGCTGGCCGGCGAAGGTGCGGGGATCGCCGCCGAAGACCATTCGGACGCCATCCCCAAGGAAATTCTGGCGCATTTGGTGGCGCTTTGCGAGCAATGCGGTGGGCATACCGAGCGTTTCCTGGCATCCGTTGCCCTGGCGATGGACGCCGATATGGTGCAGCCCGGGGTGGAAAAAGTCACTCTGGCCACCCTGCACGCCGCCAAGGGGTTGGAATTTCCGGTGGTTTTGGTAGTGGGCTGCGAGAATGGGCTGATTCCGCTGCGCCGCAAGGGACATCGGTCTGAACCCGACCTGGAGGAGGAACGCCGTCTGTTTTATGTGGCCCTGACCCGGGCCCGGGACCGCCTCTATCTCTTCTGGTCCCGCAAGCGGCGCGTCTACGGGCGCCGCGAGGCCCGCACCCTTTCCCCCTTCGTGGGGGACATCGAACGGCAACTGTTGCGCCATCAGGCACCGCAGCTCTCCGCTGCCCACCGTTCCCAGCAGACTCAGCTCAAACTTTTTTAGCCGGCCAGGGAGAAGCGCTCCCCGGCCGGCTAAAAAGGGACCGGTAATGAAATAGCACCAGGGTCAGATATCGTCCGAGAAAATTTTCAATTGTGGTTGCGGGGTCATGACGGTCTTCCTCCTTCTTGCCACGCGGTCAAGCGTCAGTATCGGAATAGGAGGGCCCGAAGACCTTGTAGCCCCCCGACAGGAGGAAGAGGACCAGATAGAAAAGGAAGCCTGTGGCCACGATGGGCAGCACCATGCCGCGCAGCAGGTTCCAGTCCCAGAAATCGGAGAACGCCACGGCCGGGAGGCCGATGGCGAATATGATGATGTGAACAATGATTTTGGCGAGACGGTTCACGGCGTCTTCCTCCTCTAAGGGTTTGGATGTCGCTGGGCATTCGGCAGGGCCTGAAGGGGCGGCCCTTCCTGCTAGCTGCCGCCGCTCGGCTTGACACGAAAGTCCTAGCGCCCTCCATCCACACTTTGGTCAGGCGGGCTTCGATTTCACGCTGACGGATAAGGGCGATTTGTGTCATGACAAAAGGCTTCATGCAATCAGCCTTGACGCCCGAGTTCCGCGGCACGGCGGGCCGCAGCTTCCACGGCATCCATCAGGGCGGCGCGCACCCCGCCGGCTTCCATTTTATGCAAGGCGGCGATCGTGGTGCCCCCTGGTGAAGTGACCATATCTTTCAACTGACCGGGATGGCGTCCGGATTCGAGGCACATCTTGGCCGCACCGAGAAGCGTCTGGGCAGCCAGTTCGAGGGCCACCGCCCGCGGCAGGCCCATTTTGACCCCTCCGTCGGCCAGGGCTTCAACCATTAGAAAGCCATAGGCGGGACCGGATCCCGATACCCCCAGGGCGGCATCCATGAGTTTTTCCTCGACGGCAACGATGCGCGCCACCGGGCTGAATAGGGCGCGGGCCACTGCGTAATCGTCTTCCCGGGCCGGTCCGTCGGAGGCCAGGGCGACCATGCCCGCGCCGACAAAAACCGGTGTGTTCGGCACGGTGCGCACGATGCGTGTTCCCGGTGTCAGGGCCTCCGCCATGGTGGCCACCGTCAGTCCGGCCACGATGGAGATCACCAGTTTGGTGTCATTGGTCAGGGGCCCGATCTGACCCAGAACCTGGCCGGCCACCTGGGGCTTGACCGCCAACACCAGGATGTCCGCTTCGCCCACCAACGATGCATTGTCCTCAGTGGTCCGGATGCCGTAGGTGGTCCGCATGAAGTCCAAGCGCTTCGCCACGACGTCCGCAGCCAGAATCTGGCTGGCCTCCGCGGTGCCGCTCTCCAACAACCCCTGAATAATGGCCTCGGCCATGTTGCCGGCGCCGATGAACCCGAGGCGTCGTTCGGCCAGCGTAGGGTCGGTCATGGTGTGTCCTCGCAATGCCGTCGAGAAGTTTGATTGACCAAGAAACTTCAAGAACGTGAAGTTTCCTATGAGCATCCCTGATCGTTCCGAAACCTAACGTATTTCCCGCCAAAAGTCCAACCCCGAACACCGCCGATGGCCCTGCCGGAGTGGTGGCCGTTGGTTTCCAGGGTCGCCTTTCTTGAAGAGGACAAGCGATTGAAAAGCCCCCTTGACGAACAAGGAAAAGCCATTACTTTATCTTCAAATTACTATCAAGTAATACAAACACATCATTTTATAGGGGGTATTATCATGAGCAAGGTTATCGGAATCGATCTCGGCACGACCAATTCCTGTGTCGCGATCATGGAAAACAAGGACGCCAAGGTGATTACCAACACCGCACCACGCCGTCCATCGTTGCCGTCAATGACGCCGGCGAACGGTTGGTGGGGCAGGTCGCCAAGCGTCAGGCGGTCACCAATCCCGAAAATACCGTGTTCGGCGTCAAACGCCTGATCGGCCGCAAATTCGAGTCCGCCGAAGTACAGCGCGACATACCGGTGCTACCCTATCGCATCGAAGCCGCCGACAACGGTGACGTCCGCATTCGCTTGAAGGACAAAGGCTACAGTCCGGCGGAAATCTCGTCCCATATTCTAAGCGCCATCCGCAAGGCTGTCGAGGATTACCTCGGTGAAAAGGTGACCGACGCCGTGATCACGGTGCCGGCCTATTTCGACGACAGCCAGCGTCAGGCCACCAAGGACGCCGGCAAGATCGCCGGGCTGAACGTGCTGCGCATCATCAACGAGCCCACGGCGGCCTCCCTGGCCTACGGCCTGGAAGGTAAAAAGGACCAGAAAATCGCTGTCTTCGACCTGGGCGGGGGCACCTTTGACATTTCCGTGCTGGAGATCGGCGAAGGGGTCTTCGAGGTCAAGGCCACCAACGGGGACACCCATCTGGGGGGCGAGGACTTCGACCTGCGGCTGATCGACTATCTGGCCGACGAATTCAAGAAGGACCAGGGCATCGACGTGCGCAAGGACAAGATGGCGTTGCAGCGGCTCAAGGAAGCCGCCGAGAAGGCCAAGATGGAGCTGTCCTCGTCCATGGAGACGGAGGTGAACCTGCCGTTCATCACGGCGGACGCCAGCGGTCCGAAGCACATGAACATCAAGATTTCGCGGGCCAAGCTGGAGGCGCTGGTGAGCAATCTTCTGGACAAGCTGGAAGGCCCCTGCCGCCAGGCCATGAAGGATGCCGGACTGTCCACCGGCGAGATCGACGAGGTGATTCTGGTGGGGGGCATGACCCGCATGCCGGCGGTGCAGGAACGGGTCAAGAAGTTCTTTGGCAAGGAGCCCCACAGGGGCGTCAATCCGGACGAAGTGGTGGCCATCGGGGCCGCCATCCAGGGGGGCGTGCTCCAGGGCGATGTCAAGGACGTGCTCCTGCTCGACGTGACGCCGCTTTCCCTGGGCATCGAAACCCTGGG
>CAYMQN010000121.1:0-11456 GCA_964392545.1 uncultured Desulfobacteraceae bacterium | reverse complement strand
CTCAGGAAAAGGGAAAAGCGGTCCGCCACGCCGTTTTCGGCAAAGAGGCCGGGTGCATAGCTCCAAATTTCCAGCTGACAGGCGTCCGGCTCCACAACAGGCAGTTCCATGACATCATTGAGATTTCGAAGGCCTCGCCATTTCGCACCCCCCAGGGCAAATACCGGGTTGGCCGGTCCGGCCAGGGATGAATATCTGGCCAGGGCGGTAAGGCCAGCCTCCACCCCTGGACGCAGGTTGGCAGCAAGCTTTACCCAAACCTTTTTTTTGACAGGGCTCTGGAGAAATGCGCGCGCTTTTCCCCAAAGTTCACGCCGGTCCTTGTCAAAGCGTAGAACCCGTTGTTTCCCCTCCATGGCGATTCGGCCCACCGCGGCGGCTTCCAATTCATCAAAAGCTCGGGTCATGCTCATAGGGGAATATCCCAGGCGTTCTGCCATTTCCTTGGGCGTAAGCCGTTGATGAAGAGCGTGAATAAAAGCATACAGAAATGCAGCCTGCGTTGAAGGGCTCCACTTGGGGCGGGTGCTACGGGGGGGCTTGAAATGTTCCCGCAGGTCAATCCCCAAAGGTGGCAGATACATCTGATTTCCCGGAACAACGAACGGCACCTTATGCTCGATCAGGCGTTTGCGGTTGTAGGCGGAAATTTTGCGGCTGACATATAAGACCGCATAGCCCCATTTCTTTTGTACCTGTAGTTTGTGCTTGCGGACTGTGGACGGGGTCTGCTCCGCCTCCTTCCGGGGGGCCATCACGAGGCAGCGCGTATCCAGAACGGATACCTGAAAGAAAGCGTACATGTTCCGCAGGAAAAAGGGCAGGTTGCCCTCCCCTTCCCAAGGTTGCGTCTTTACGGTAATGTCAAGCGTCTCGTTGAGGTAGCGCTCGAAATCGCATCTGAGGTTTTCCATTATCCGAACCTAAATAACAGTGTTATTGCACACTAACATTCATTATGTTATTGTGCAATATCTATGTTGGCATTTTCTGCATAGCTTTTTCTTTGTCCTCAAGATTTAAATGGTGGTCGCTGGTTCCTTTGGACTGGCCTGGTCTAAAGCGCTTCAATCGAGCGCCACTATCTGCCGTTGAGATAGGGGAATAACGGCCATTGAGTTCGCTCTGCAGGATGGAGAAGGAAAGGCCCTAAAATACGAAAGCCTGTTACCAGCCGGTAACAGGCTTTGCTTTTAAATGGCGGGAGCGACGAGACTCGAACTCGCGACCTCCGGCGTGACAGGCCGGCGTTCTAACCAAACTGAACTACGCCCCCGAAACTGAAGACCCTGCATATAGACTTTTTCCAGGGCCGGGTCAACAAAAAAATAGCGGGCGGCAGCCGGGGCGTGCCGATTGCGCCGCCCCGGTCCCGGGACGGCTTCAGGGGGCCGCCTGGCGGGCCGCTTCCAGCCATTCGGCCCATTGGTCCGGATGGGCCGCGATCCATTCGTCCGCATGCCGTTCGATATCCTGCATGCTGTCCTCCCCGTCGCGCATCAGGGCGTTCTGGGCCGAGATGTCGGCCACCGACATGGAAAACACCTCGAACAGCTTCTTGGCCGCGGGGTTCTTTTCGACGAAGTCCTTGTTGGCCACGATGCGGATGTCGTTGATCACGAAGCCCAGCTTGATGGGATCCGTCACCGCGCCCGCGATGCCCGAGGCCACCATCTGATCGGTGTTGTCGGCAAACTCCGGCAAGGGGTTGATTTCCGGCACGTTGATCCACATCACGTCCTTGCCCGGCTGGAGCTTGTAGACCGTCCAGTTGGGCGCCCAGGTGTAATAGAACACGGCGTTGCCCTGCTTGAAATTGCCCATGACATCGGCGAACAGGGCGTTGTAGTCGGCCTGGACCAAATTGATGTGCTCCTTGAGGTCGTAGACCTCGATGTGGTGGGCCATGATCTCGGCCACTTTCCAGCCGGGCGGGGCGGCGTAGAGGTCGGCCAGGCCGTCGCCGTTGCGGTCGAAGGCCTTCTTGACCTCCGGCCGTTTGAAGTCCTCCAGGGAGGTGATGCCCAGCTGCTCCTGGTGCTGCTTGTCGATCATGTAGCCCTGCAGGCCGCCGGCCTTGACCACATAACCGTAGGCGTCCGCGCCCTCGTAAAAGCCCTTGGGCATCTGGGAGTACTGGTTGGGAAACCAGCTGTTGGCCCAGAAATCGATGCTGCCCTGGGCCACGGCGGTGTAGAACATGGTGTTCTGGAGCATTTTCGGCTCCTGGACGTCGTAGCCTAGCTCGGTCAGGGCCTTGCGCACCAGGGTCTCGTGGAAAAAGCCGGTGTTCCAGGTGCACCGGGCGGGCTGAACGGTAACCCCTCTGCCCGGTATTTTCTGATAGGCAAAAGCGCCGACCGTGCCCAGGGACACTACCAGGGCCACGATCAGGATCAACGGCCAACGGCGCCTGGGATGCCCGGCGGCGTGATGATGGTTTCGCATCGCATCTCCTTTCTTGAAAAGGATGGCGGGGCTGGGTCGCCACCCGCCGACCCGTCCCGGATACGAGAATTCCCGAATGCTGCCCGGCTTTGTCAATCCTTGCCTTCTTCGTAGCCCTCCTCGAATTCCTCGGCGCCCTCCTCGATTTCCTCGGCGGCCTCGCCCGTTTTTTCGCCCATCCAGTGGCAGCCGGCGAGCGGCATGATCAGGGCTCCTGCCAAAACCACGGCGGATATCACTTTGCGGATCGACATCGTTGCGCTCCTTTTCCAAATGAGGGTTGGGGGTTTGCTGGGCCGCATCATCGGATGTTCAAACCCCCTCTTCCATCGGGTCGGGACCGTAAAGCGGCCCAAAATAGGCCTTATTCCGTATTTTTGAATATGATTCAATTTTATAATTATCTTCAAAATTAATCTTGACACATTGGGGCGGATCATCTAATGGGATTTTTAGCGATTGAATCAAATTCAGTTTTATAATCAACTTCAAAACAAATCCGGCCGGCCGGCGTGGGCAGGAAGGGATCGATACGATGGATTTCGCGTTCACCAAGGAACAGCGCATGTTCAAGAAGGAGGTGATCCGGTTCGCCAAAAAGGAGATCGTCCCCCGGGTCCAGGAGCATGACCTGAAGGAGGCCTTCGACTTCGAAGCCTTCCGCAAGATGGGCGACTTCGGCCTGCTGGGGATGCACTTCCCCACCGAATACGGCGGCGAGGGGGCCGACGTGGTCACCACGGTGCTGGCCGGCGAGGCCCTGGGGGAGGCCGGCGTGGACGGCGGCCTGACCCTGGCCTACGGCGCCCACACCTTCCTGTGCGCGGACACCCTGTTCTGCAACGGCACCGAGGCCCAGCGGCGGCGCTACATCCCCAAGCTGGCCTCGGGGGAGTGGATCGGCTGCATGGGCCTGTCCGAGCCGGATGCCGGCTCCGACGTGGCCTCCATGACCACCACGGCCGAAAAGCGCGGCGATTGCTACGTCCTGAACGGCACCAAGATGTGGATCACCAACGGGCCCATCGCCGACGTGGCCGTGGTCTACGCCAAGACCGACCCCGAGCAGGCCCATGCCGGCATCAGCGCCTTCGTGGTGGAGAAGGGCACGCCCGGCTTCACCCCCGGGCGCCCGCTGATCAAGATGGGGGTGCGCACCTCCCAGACCAGCGAACTGGTCTTCAAGGACTGCGAGATCCCGGCCGCAAACCTCCTGGGCAAGGAGGGCGAGGGTTTCCTGTACGCCATGCAGACCGTGGAATGGGACCGCAGCGCCCTGCTGGCGCCCTTCGTGGGTGCGACCACCTACATGCTCAAAAAATGCGCCGACTATGCCAGGGGGCGCGTCCAGTTCGGCCGGCCCATCGGCCACTTCCAGGCCATCAAGCACAAGCTGGCCGACATCCGCATTTTCGGCGAGGCCGCCCGCACCCTGGTCTACCGCATCGCCTGGTGCAAGGACCAGGGGCGCCCCCTCAACCACCTGGAGGCGGCCATTGCGAAATTGTTCGTCGGCGACTGGAGCCTGCCGGTCACCAACGATGCCGTCACCCTGCACGGGGGCTACGGCTTCACCCACGAGTTCGACGTGGAGCGCATCTTCCGGGACACCCGCCTGGCCCCCATCGGCGGCGGAACATCGGAGATCCAGAAGATGATCATCTCCAAACTGATGTAGCCGCCGGGCGTCGTTCCTTTTGGCGCCGGGATCGAGCGGCATACGGAGCAAACCATGAACTTCGACTTTTCCGATCGAGAGAAGGCTTTCCTGTCACAGCTCGACACCGCGCTGGAGGACTTCGCCCGGGACCGCGACCTGGAAGCCGGGGATCTTGAAACGCTGGGCGACAACCTGGGCGAAGCCCTGGGCCTGCTGGCGTCCCTGGGCTACCTGAAGGTGGGTCTCTCCCAGCCCGATCCGCCGCTGGCGGGAACCCTGGCCCTGATGGCGGCCATGGAGCGCCTGGCCGCGGTGTCGCCGTCCCTGTTTCTGGCCGTGGAGATGAGCACCCGGCTGTTCGGGCGCACCCTTGCCCTGGGCGCAGCCACGCCGGAATGCGAAGCGCTGGGAAGACAGCTCGCGGCCGGCGCGATCGTCGGCGCCGTGGCCCTTTCGGAGGCGGCCATGAACGTGGAAAACGACCCCCTGACCACCACGGGCGCCCGCGAGGGCGATACCGTCTTCGTAAGCGGCGCCAAAAGCTATGTGGTCAACGGGCCGCTGGCCGACTGGCTGGCCGTGGCGGGGCAACTCGACGACGGACTGGCCATCTTCCTGGTGGACCGCCGGAGCCCCGGCCTGCGCCTGACCGAACGCCTGGCGACCATGGGCTACGACGGCCTCGCCATCTGCGGCCTCGCGCTGGACCGCTGCCCGGTGCCGGCCGGCCGGGTCATCGGACCGCTGGATCCGGCCACCGCCCTGGCGCGCCTCAAACTGTGGGAAAACCAGCTTCTGATCGCCGCCGCCCTGGGCCAGCTCCAGGGCAGTTTCACGGCGGCCCGGGATCACGCCAAGACCCATCGCTCCGGCGGCAAGCCGATCATCGCCTACCAGGAGGTGGGCTTCAAGCTCGCGGAGATGCTCACCCTCTACCAGACGGCCCAGCTTTGCGCCTACCGGGCGGCCTGGACGGCGGACGACAGCCCCCGGGAGGCCGATGTCCTGACCCTCTGCGCCAAGGTGTTCTGCACCGAGGCGGCCGAGACCGTGGCCGGCAAGGCCCTGCAGATCCTGTCGGGCCACGGCTACCAGGCCGGGGGCGCCGCCGAGCGGGCCTACCGCTGCGCCAAATACGGCCAGATCGCAGGCATCTCCACCGAAATCGCCCGGGTCAAGATCGGGGATGCGGCGTTGGGGAAATGATGCCTCTCCTTATCCATAACGGAAGACGACAGGTGACTCCCAAGGAAATTCAAGGAGATTTTGGCTTTTTGGGGTTCATCCCCTTTGTCCCGCGCCGAGCATCGGCGACGGGGGCGGAAAAAGCGTGTCGGCTTGTTTGAGCGAAGCGAGTTCCGACACGCGCCGACCCCGTCGACGACGCGCAGGAAGAAGCGGGACACGGGCGTCTTCTTTTGGTTACTTTTCTGCCACGCGGAAGAAAAGTAACGCGACGAAATGAATCAATCATCATCCAAAAATTGAAAAAATGCCTGAACCAAAAAACCAATCCAAAACCCGCACCCCCGCCTCCAAAAGCGCCCTGCGGCGGCAGCGCGAGCGCGAGCAGCGGCTGCAGACCATTCTGGCCGCCGCCGGCCGGCTGTTCGCCCGCGAGGGCTACCACCGCACCGGCATGGAGCGCATTGCCGACGAAGCCGAAGTGTCCGTGGGCACGGTCTATTTCTACTTCAAGAACAAGGAAGACCTGCTGGTGCACTTGCTGGACCGGACCGGCTACGAATTGCGCAACCTGCTGGGGAGCGCTTTCCGCAACGGCGACGGCACCCTGGAGGGCATCCGGCGGGCCGGGAGGGTCTTTTTCGAAGACTTCTGCCCCCGGCATCCCGAAGCCATCGCGCTGATTTTCAGGGAGTCGGCGGGACAGGGCGAAGCGGTCGAAGCCCAGCGCAAGAAGATCTTCGACAAGCTGACCGTCGACCTCATGGCGGCCCTGGCAAGCGTGGGCGACAACCTGGGGCCCTTCCGCAGCCCCATGGCCGAGGAGGTCATGGCCGCCAGCATCCTGGGGATGTTCGAACGTCTGGCCTATCAATACCTGATCTGGCAGGACCGCCCGGCCGATCTCGACGCGGTGGGCCGGGATGCGGTGGCCTTTATCGAGGGGGGCATCCGCAACCTGTTGCGCACCGATCACCCGTCTTAACCGTGTTTTCAAAATGTGAAAGCGCTTTAGAGGAGACCACAGCATGGCAGTGATTGAAACCCGGATCGACACGGCATCGGAGGAATACCGGAAGAACTTCGAGCGCATGACCGCCCTGGTGACGGACCTCAAGGCCGCCTTGCAGCAGGCCCGGGAGGAGCGCTCCGACAAGGCCCGCCAGCGCGTGGCGGAAGTGGGCAAGCTGCCGGTGCGCGAAAGGCTGGATCTGCTCCTGGACCGCAACACGCCGTTTCTGGAAATCGGGGCCCTGGCCGCCAAGGGCATGTACGACGGCAAGGTTCACGGGGCCGGCAGCGTCATCGGCATCGGGGTGGTGGAGGGACGCGAAGTGATCGTCAATGCCAACGATCCCATGATCAAGGGGGGCACGATCTATCCCCTGGGGGTCAAAAAATCCCTGCGGGCCCAGAAGATCGCCATGGAAAACCGGCTGCCCACGATCTACCTGATCGACTCCGGCGGCGCTTTTCTGCCCCTGCAGAGCGAGATCTTCCCGGACGAGGACGACGGCGGGCGCATCTTCTACAACCAGGCCGTCATGTCCAAGATGGGCATCCCCCAGATCGCGGCCGTCATGGGGCTCTGCACGGCCGGCGGGGCCTACATTCCGGCCATGTCGGACGAGGTGGTGCACGTAAAGGGCACCGGGGCCGTCTTCCTGGGCGGCCCTCCCCTGGTGCTGGCCGCCACGGGCGAGGAGGTGACCGCCGAAGAGTTGGGGGGCGCCGACGTGCACTGCCGGGAATCGGGTGTTTCGGACTACTTCGCCGACAGCGACGGCCATGCCCTGGCCATCGTGCGCGAACTGGTGCGCAACCTGCCCGGAGACGGCAAAGCCCGCCTCAGCCGGCGGGACCCGGCGCCGCCGCGCTACGACCCCAAGGAGATCTACGGCATCGCGAGCCGCGATCTCAAAACGCCCTACGACGTGCGGGAGGTCATCGCCCGCATCGTGGACCACAGCGATTTCACCGAATTCAAGGCCCTCTTCGGCACGACCCTGGTGTGCGGCTTCGCCCACATCCACGGCTACCCGGTGGGGATTCTGGGCAACAACGGGATTCTCTTCTCGGACAGTGCCCTCAAGGCCACCCAGTTCATCCAACTCTGCGACCGGCGGGGCATCCCCCTGGTGTTCCTGCAGAACATCAACGGCTACATCATCGGCCGGGAGTACGAGCGGCTGGGCATCACCAAGGACGGCCACAAGATGGTCAACGCCGTCTCCACGGCCACGGTGCCCAAGTTCACGGTCATGACGGGGGCTTCCTTCGGCGCCGGGAACTACGGCATGTGCGGCCGGGCCTACGGCCCGCGCTTCCTGTGGACCTGGCCCAACGCCGAGATCGGCGTCATGGGCGGCGAGCAGGCCGCCGATGTCTTGATATCGGTGAAAAACGACCAGCTGGCGCGGGCCGGCGAGCCGCCCATGAGCGAGGAGGACGTGGCCGCCATCAAGGGTCCCATCGTCGAGGCCGCCCGCAAGGAGGGCAACGCCTACCACAGCACGGCCAACCTCTGGGACGACGGGATCATCGATCCGGCCGAAACCCGCAATGTGCTGGGGCTGTCCATCTCCGCCGCCCTGAACGCGCCCCTGCGCGACGCGGGGCAAGGATACGGCATATTCCGCATGTAGAATCGAATCTCAAGCCCAGGTTTTTGAGACCCGATTCTACATAGTAGGAAAAATGAAATCTTAGCTGTCACTCCCGCGAAAGCGGGAGTCCAGGACCCCATAAAATGACTGGATCCCAGCCACCGAGACTGTGGCATGATTTGCACGCAAGATGATTGTCTATGTTCGTTCATCCCTGCGAAAACCAGGATCTCATGCATGTTTATACCCTTAGCGCACAGATGCCGGCTTCCGCCGGCATGACGAGCCATATGGAACACTTTATCGAATTGCGACGCAGCCTCCTCTGCGGGGATGACAAAAAGAGCTCCAATTTCGACGTTTACGGATAGACCAAAAAGGAAACGGCATCATGTTCAAACGCATCCTGATCGCCAATCGCGGCGAGATCGCCTGCCGCATCATGCACACCTGCCGGGAAATGGGCATCGAGACCGTGGCCGTCTTCTCCGAGGTCGACGCGGCCGCGGCCCACGTGCTGGCGGCCGACCGGTCCGTCCTGCTGGGGGCGGCCGACCCCTCGGCCAGCTACCTCGACCAGGACCGCATCGTGGCCGCCGCCCGGGAAACCGGGGCCGAAGCCATCCACCCCGGCTACGGGTTCCTGGCCGAAAACGCGGCCTTTGCCGCCCGCTGCGCCGCCGAGGGCCTGATCTTCATCGGCCCGCCGCCGGAGGCCATCCGCGATCTGGGTGACAAGACCGTGGCCCGCCGGATGATGCAGGACAGCGGGGTGCCCATCATCCCGGGACAGCGCCGGGCGGAGACCGACCCCGGCAAATTGGCCCCGGCGGCCGAGGAGATCGGGTATCCCCTCCTGATCAAGGCCGCGGCCGGCGGGGGGGGCAAGGGCATGCGGATCGTGGCGTCGGCGGCCGAATTCGCGGAGGCCGCGGCGGCCGCCGGCCGCGAAGCCCAGGCGGCCTTCGGCAACGGGGCCCTCTATCTCGAAAAGTACCTGCCCAAGGCCCGACACGTGGAATTCCAGGTCCTGGCCGACCGCCACGGCAACTGCATCCATGTCCTGGAGCGGGAGTGCTCCATCCAGCGCCGTCACCAGAAGATCATCGAAGAGACCCCCTCCCCGGCCCTCACTCCGGCCCTGCGGGACGCCATGGGCGCGGCCGCGGTAAAGGCGGCCCGCGCAGCCGGCTACGTCAATGCCGGCACGGTGGAGTTTCTGCTGGATCCGGAGGGCCGCTTCTACTTCCTCGAGGTCAATACCCGGCTGCAGGTGGAGCATCCCATTACCGAAATGGTGACCGGCATCGACCTGGTGCGCGAGCAAATCCGGATTGCCGCCGGCAAGCCCCTCTCCTATACCCAGGAGGATATCGCCGGGCGGGGCCACGCCATCGAATGCCGCATCTACGCCGAAGACCCGGAAAACGACTTCATGCCCTCGTCGGGCACCATCCACTATCTGCGCACCCCCCAGGGTCCGGGCATCCGCATGGATGCCGGCATCTACGGCGGCAGCAGCGTGCCCGTGGAGTACGACCCCATCCTGGCCAAACTGGTGGTGCACGCCGAAGACCGGGAAGCCGCCATCGCCCGCGCCCGCCGGGCCTTGGAAAGCTTCACCATCCTGGGGGTGCGGACGCCGATCGCCTTCCTGCTGGACGTCATCCGCCACGAGGCCTTCGCCGCCGGAACCACCTTCACCGATTTCATCCCGGCGCACCTGGCCGACTGGAAGCAGCCGGCACCGAACCGCGATGCGGCCCGGGCGGCCTTCGTGGCCGATGCCCTGACACCGGCGGCCCGCCCGTTGGCCGCCGCCGGCGCAGGCCCGGCCGCCATCCCCTCTCCCTGGCAAACCCTGGGCAACTGGCGCAAGTGACGCAGACTTATGCGCTGACGGAGACCACGCATGCACTACAATCTCATGATTCAGGAAGAAACAACCGCCCTGGGCGTAACCCAGAACGAGGACGGCAGCATCGCCATCGCAACGCCCGACAAACACCTGGCCGTGACCTGCCGCCGCATCGATGACTGCCATCTTTTCGTGACCATCGACGGGGTCGGCTACAATGCCTTTGTCAGCGGCGACGGGCACACCCGCCAGGTGGTGATCGACGGCGTCCATTACCGGGTGGTCGACGCCGACGCCCAGGCCCGGCTGACCGCCGCGGGCGCCGCCTCCCAGGCCCTGCCCAAAGAGGTTACGCCGCCCATGCCCGCCGTGGTGGTCAAAATCATGGTCGCGGCGGAACAGCATGTCCTGGCGGGGGCCGGCCTGGTGGTGGTGTCGGCCATGAAGATGGAGGCCACCCTCACCGCCCCCTTCGACGCCCGGGTCGTGCGCATCAACGTTGCCGAGGGCGACAAGGTGATGCCCGGCGACATCCTGGTGGATTTGGAGGCCGAGGAAGCCGAAGATACGGCGGAAAGCTGAACGGCCGGCAAACCTGCAGCGGGAGGCATCGGATGCCCCCGGTGGCGGCTTCATTTATGCTTTTACGCTTGTGATTCGTTTTCTTGAGGGAACCGTAAAATGTCCATAAGCTGTCACTCCCACGGATGCGGGCCTGCCCGCCATAGCTACAGCGCAGGCGGGAGTCCAGAACCTATTGAAATGCCTGGATCCCCGCTTTCGCGGGGATGACAAAACCTTTATTGGTCGACTTTTTACGTGCTCATCTTTTCTTCCACGTGGAAGCAAATGAACAATTAGTTCAATGGGAACGTATCCGGACAAACACCAAAATACGGCTCATCCATAAAAGCTAAAGGGTTTAGATCAAACCCAAGACGGAAAGGCAGGCCGCCATGACCGATACAGCCCCCCTCATCTACCACGCCGAAAACAGCATCGGCTGGATCACCATCAACCGGGAAGCCCAGCGCAACGCCATCGACGCCGATGCGGTGAACCGTTTCCACGAGGCCCTGGACACGATCGAGGCCGACCCGGAGGTGCGCACGGTCTGCGTCACCGGGGCCGGGACCCGGGCCTTTTGCACCGGCGCCGACCTGGGCGGGATGAGCGCGGACGGCGGGGCCGGGATCACGACCTATGCCCGTCTGCTCAAACGCCTGGCCGGATTCGTCAAACCCACCGTGGCCCGGGTCAACGGCACCTGCATGGCCGGCGGCCTGGGGCTCATGCTGGCCTGCGACATCGTGGTGGCCAGCCGGGAGGCCCGCTTCGGGACGCCGGAAGTCAATGTCGGCCTGTTTCCGATGATGATCGGTGCCCTGATCTTCCGCAACGTACCGCGCAAAAAAGCCATGGAAATGGTGCTTCTTGGAGAAAAGCTGAATGCGGATCAGGCCCGGGAAATGGGGCTGATCACCCGGGCGGTGCCACCGGAAAAGCTTGATGAAACCGTTGGCCAGGTGCTTGAAAGCCTTTGCGCCGGTAGCCCCATCGGTATGAAGCTGGGAAAAGAAGCGTTTTACGCCATGCAGGACATGCCGTTTCCGGAGGCGGTGGATTATTTGTCGGAAAAACTTTCCGAGGTCGCCGTCACAGCGGATGCGGCTGAAGGCATCACCGCGTTTGTCGAAAA
>CAYMQN010000120.1:0-11476 GCA_964392545.1 uncultured Desulfobacteraceae bacterium | reverse complement strand
GGCAGGCTTTCATCAACGGGAGTGCCATGCTGACCAGGATCGTTTCGCACCTCCGCGCTTGTGCCGTTACCCTCGTCATTGCCCTCCATACCCTTTTCTGGGGCATTCCGATCCACCTGCTGGCGCTGGTCAAATTGGGCGCGCCGAAATCGGCCTGGAAATCGGCCTGCACGGCCGGGCTGATGCGGTTGGTGAAGGGCTGGATCAGGGGTGTGCTCTACATCCAGGACCACTTTCTGAACATTGCCTGGGATATTCGGCCGACCGCCGCGCTGAGCCCCCGGCAATGGTACATCGTCACCATCAATCATCGCTCCTGGGCCGATATCCCCGCCCTGTTGAAGGCCCTGGCCGACCGGGTCGCGTTTCCGGTGGTCTTTGCCAAGCAGCAGATGTTCTGGGTGCCCATCATCGGCACGGCCCTCTGGGCCATGGATTACCCCATCATGAAGCGCTACTCGCGACGCTATCTCGCCCGGCATCCCGAGAAACGCGGGATCGACCTTGAAACCACCCGCCACTCCTGCCGCCGGCACCAGTTCCGGCCGGTGGCCATCTGGAACTTCATCGAGGGGACGCGTTTTACGCGGGAGAAGCACCACCGGCAGCAATCGCCCTATCGACATCTTCTGCGCCCCAAGGCCGGCGGCCTGGCCCTGGCCATCAATGCCATGGAAGGCCGCATAACGCGTCTGCTGGACGTCACCATCGCCTATCCCGGCGGTATCAGCAACTTCTGGACCTACCTGGGAGGCGGCGTCAAGCGTGTGACCGTGCACCTGCGGGAGATCGTCATACCCGAGCGTCTGCTGGACGGCAGTTACAGCGACGATCCGCACTACCGGGAAGCGATTCACGCGTGGCTGGACCAGATCTGGCAGGAAAAGGACCTTCTGCTCGACCGGCTGCTCAAAGAACGGCCCCCGCCGCCGGCCGCCGCGCCGGATTGACCGTCGGTCGCAACCTCACGCCAACCGCCGGATGAAACGCCAGGCCGCCATGCCCCCCAGGCCTCACCCGAGCAAGGGAGATCCCCATTGTCCTCTAGATTGCCCCGCATGCGACGGCAGACCCTGTCGATTCCCAGAAACCTGGGGAAAGGGTTCTCCCGCCGCAAAGTCTATTCGTCCTTGCGTTGGTACTCCAGCGTTACCGTGACGGTACGGTTCAGGGCGCGGTTTTCCGGCAGTCGATTCGTGTAGAGCGGGTCGAAGGGCCCCATCCCCATGTGGGTGATGGTGGTGTACGGAACCTCGCCCAGAGCGGCGACGATCTGATCGTAAACCGCCTTGGCGCGGCGTTCGGAGAGCTTCAGGTTGTAGTCCTCCTGGCCGATGCTGTCGGTGTGCCCTACGATGGCCACCTCGGCCGCCGGGAACTGGCGGATACGGCCCACGATGGCCTCCACGATCGATGCGTTGCGCTCCTTGATCGCGGCGCTGTCGAAGTCGAACAGGATCAGGGCGTACTTCTCCTGCACCCGATAGCCCAGGTTCCTGGCCCGGCGGGTTTCGCGCTGGATGAAGTCGATCGTCATGGGTGCCGCTCGCAGGGTCGCGGTCTGGCCCTCGGTGTCCTCCACGACGAGTTCCGCCGTCAGCTGCTTGAATTGCGCGAGGACCGTCGGCGTCAAATCGGCATCGCGCAGCGCCAGGAGGTTGCCGGGATCGCCACGGCCCGCGTCGCTGAATATGGGCTGGCCGTCGCCCAGCAGGGTCAGGGACCAGCGATCGATGCCGTGCACCGAAGCAATCGTGGCCCGGGCCTTCAGTGATTCCAAGTTGGCGTGCGCTTCCGTGTAGGTGCTTCGGACCACGTCCAGGATGGCCGGGTGCTCCGAATAAAGTTCCACCCGCCGGTTTTCGGCGTGCCCCTCGGGGCTGCGCCCCGAGGTGGGCACTTCCGGCAGATTGCGGGCCTCCACCGCCATGCGGGACGCATCGATCCCCCAGATGTACTGCAGGTAGGCCTTGACGCCCTCGGCCCGGGCGCGGGAAAGCGCCAGGTTGCCTTTCTCTTCGCCCACATTGGCGTTGCAGCCCACAAGACGCAACGTGGCTTCAGGGTTCGCCCGCAGGCGCTGGCCGACGATGTTCAGCAGGTGGCCGTACTTCTCCTTGGTGCCCCGCAGCTCCCTCGCCGCGAAACCTTGGGTGGCCTCCTGGTTCGGGAAGCGGACGTAGCGCTCGGGGATGCCGCTCTGGCCTTCCCCGAAATAGAGGTAGTTCAGAAGCGGCGCGCTGTCGAGGGTGGTGACCTCCTCGATGGGCAGGGTCTCGGCCCCCATGGCGAGGGTGCCCGTGGGAGGAAACAGAAACCGGTAATCCACCACATAGCGGTAGAGCAGCTTGGAGGAAACGGCTTCGAAAATCGGGCCCAGTTCGGCGGCTGTGGTGGCCTTCCAGGTGCGGCCGCCGTTGTCCCGGGCCAGGGACTGCAGGAAGCGGTCGACCCGTTCCCCGGGCATGTAGTCGATGGCGTACAGTTCGAAATTGGCGAGATTTTCAGCCGCTTGGCGGACCGCCTCCGGGGGGTAGGCGCTGTTGATATCCTCACCGTCGGTAAAGACCACCATGAACTTGTTGCTTTCCGCGGGCATCTGCCCGATCAGCGCCAGGCCGGCCAGCAGCCCTTCATAGAGCACGGTCTTGGCCGTCAGCCCACGCGCGAAGCTTTCCTGCAGGAAGCCCCGCAACGCCTCGGGACGGTTGGTCTGCTCGACGGTGACATGCAGGGGCTTGCCCTCGAAAGGGCGCGTCTCGTCGTCGTTGAACACGATCGCCGTCACGTTGTCGATGGGCCGCATAACCTTGTAGATGTTTTCCATCGCGGCCAGAATCGCGTCCACTGCCCGGCGCTGCTTCATAGAGGCCGAGTTGTCCACCACGAGGACGATATTGAGGCTCACCTCCTGACTGGTTTCGAGGGTTTCGACACCCAGGATCTGGGCCTCCTTGCCGTCCCTGCGGAGAACGAAGTCCCGCGCGGTCAAACCGCGCACGGGGTTTCCGTCACGGTCCAGGGCGGAGATCAAGAGGCGGCCCGGCGCAATGGCTTGATAGCTCAGTTCGGCCACCTGTTCCGGTGATTCGATACGTAAATCCTCCTCACAAAAACCGGGCAACGCCAGTAAAGGGACCAGCAACAGTCCGGCAATCCACCCGCATACGTTCTTCATGCGTCCTCCTGTGTACGTTAGGGTTTGATAGACACCTGTGGTGGAGCCCATTCAACTCGTCGAGGGATCGTATGCCAATTGAAAGGGGTTTTCAACCCGGCCCGCAGGTGTTCTCCTGTTGAGGCCTTTCAGTCCTTCTGTTAAAGATAACGCATGCCCGGCAGGCCGTCTGATCTTCAGCACGCTCGCTGCCGCAGCCGCATAACGATTGGCACGCTATCCCGATGACAGTACGCATCAAGCGAAGAACCTTTGTCGGCCGTCTTTTCCTGGGCATTGCCCTGTTGGGGCTGCCCCTGCCGCAATGGGTATGCCGGGCCGCGGCCGGCAAGAAACCACCGCGAAAGGAGGCTTTCATGAAACTGCCCCCGGTCGCAACGAACGGAGCGGTTTCCGTCGAAGCGGCGCTTCAGCGGCGACGGACTGTTCGAACCTATGGATCCAAAGCGTTGGATCTGCCGCAGTTGGCCCAGCTCATGTGGGCGGCCCAGGGAATCACCGGCAAAAGGGGATTCAAGCGCGCCGCGCCGTCGGCGGGAGCCCTGTACCCCATGGATGTCTATGCCGTGATTGGGGAGGCCGCCGTTCACTCCCTCGATGCCGGCATCTACCACTACACACCTGAAAAGCATGCTCTGGACTTGGTCGCGGCCGGGGATTTCCGGTCTGGGGTGGCCGGCGCCTGCCTGTCCCAGCAGTGGATGGCCCAAGCTCCGCTCAACGTCGTTATCACGGCCGAATATGACCGCGCCCGTCGCAAGTATGGACAGCGCGCCGTCCGCTACGCCATGATCGAGGCCGGCCACATCGGCCAGAACCTGTTTTTGCAGGCCGAGGCCCTGGGCCTCAGGGCCGGCATTGTGGGCGCTTTCAACGATGGGGATCTCCAGCACGCAATGCGAATCCCCCCGGCCCACGAACCGCTGCTGGTCATGCCGGTTGGCTATGAGGGCCGCTAATCTGCGATAGGCTATACAAACCTCGCGTAGGGCATTATAGTTGATGTCCATTGGGGCTTTTGGACCCCCGCAGAGAAAAACGGCTGCCTTGGCATCCACTCTATGAGAAGGTTTTGATACCATGCCCATGCTGCACGAAGAACTTCCGGAGAATCATGACGATGCTTTGATGCGGTTTCTGCACCGCATCATACGCCTGGCGGTTAAATTCCTGGCCGTCCTGATGGTCCTGGTGATCATCTGGGGCATCGGCGACGTTCTCTACGTGCTGTACCTGCGTTTGCTGGAGCCCCCGTTCATGCTGCTGGACATCAACGACATTTTCGAGACCTTCGGCGCCTTCATGGCCGTACTGATCGCCATCGAAATCTTCATCAACATCCGGATGTACCTCGGCACGGGAGCCCTTCCGGTCTATCTGGTCATCGCCACGGCCCTCATGGCCATTGCCCGAAAGGTCATCGTGCTGGATCTGGACAAGCTCTCCCCTGAATATGTTTTCGGCATCGCGGCCGTCGTGCTGGCCCTGGGCATTGCCTACTGGCTGGTTTCGCACAAAAAGTGGGTCATTGGTGGGGAAAGGAAGGCATCGTCGCATGATGGCTGATCGGCATTTTCGACCGGCAGCGCTGCTTTACCCTTGCCTGGTCAGGGGCCATGAGAGGACCGCGTGAACGCTGACGACCGCATCTACGAGCGGCTGCGCCGGCACCTCGACCGTCAGGCCATCGGCTTTCCGGCCTCCCGCAAAGGATCCCATCTCAAGATCCTGCGCCACATTTTCACCCCCCGGCAAGCACGCCTCGCCGCCCATCTGAGCGATCGCTACGAAACCGCCAGACGCATCTTCGAACGGGCGCCGCATCTGGCGGAATGCCCGGACGATCTTGCCCGAATCCTCGATCAAATCGTCACCCGGGGCGGCATCGAAGCCAAAACGCAAAACGGGCATCGGCGCTACCGCAATACCCCCCTGGTCGTGGGCATGTACGAACTTCAAATCGACCGCCTGACACCCCAGTTCATCGAGGACTTTCATGCCTATACCGGCAGCCTGCGCTTCGGCCTCGAATTTTTGAGCAGCGATGTGCCCCAAATGCGCACCATCCCGGTGGCCAAGAGCATCCGCCCTCGGCACCGGGCAGCCACCTTCGACGAGATGGCCACCTTGATCGAAGGCGCCGAAGGCCCCTTCGTGATTCTGGAATGCATCTGTCGCAAGGAGAAGCGTTTGGCCGGGGAGCCCTGCCGGCAGACGGACCGCCGGGAAACCTGCCTGGGCATGGGGGATATCGCCCAGACGGTTTTGATGGGCGGCCGCGGGCGACAAATCGATCGTAACGAGGCCCTGGCGATCATCGAAACCAATCAAAAGGAGGGCCTGGTGCTGCAGCCCTCCAACACCGCCGAAGCCGCCTTCGTGTGCTCGTGCTGCGGGTGCTGCTGCGGGATGCTGCGCATGCATCGCCGGCTCCCGCGGCCGGTGGATTTCTGGTCCTCCAATTTTTTTGCCGTGGTGGATGCGGCCGTCTGCAATGGCTGCGGCCTCTGTGAGCGCCGCTGCCAGGTCGGCGCGGTGACGGTCCGGGGGGAAGATGCCCTGGCCAGGGTCGATCTGAACCGCTGCCTGGGCTGCGGCCAGTGCGTTGCCGTCTGCCCGCGAAAAGCCGTCGCATTGGAGAAAAAGCCCCTGGAGGTCCAACCACCGTCCACCCGCCAGGAGCTTTTGGCGCTTCTAAAGGACCGACGCAAGGGCGTCCTCGGCAAAACCGCGCTGGTGGGCAAGCTGTTCCTCGATACGCTGCGCACCGGGGACCTCAGCCTGATCCGTCGCTGACCACCGCGCTCAGTCCCGATCCTCCTCTTTTTCCTTCCGGGCGACTTTGCATGCCCGGACCAGTGTCGGCGTGTGCCGGCGAAAGCCTTGGAAATCGGCGTGGAAGCCTCGTCTTCGCCTTGATTTCCCTCCCAAGGAGATGGCTTTTAGCGAAATCGGGTGCGCGCCGAATCAAGGGCCTGGCCTAATGCGCTGGCGGCTTCCTCGACCCCCGCCTTGAGATCCTGCCAGGCGGATCCGCCGGCGCTTTGCAACTCTTCGAGCTTTTTCCGGGTAGACTGCCGCTTGGTTTTCAGCTCTTCGATCCGCTTTTGAAGATCCTCCTGGAACTCGACCTCCTTCTGCCGCGATTGGGCCTCGAGTTTGTCGATCTCGGCATTCCATTCATCGAGCTTGGCTTGCATCTTTTTGACAAAGACATCTCTGTTCTCGCTCATGTTGGGTCTCCTCTTCTTTTTTGGCCACATTGGACGGGCAGGATTGCTTGTTCGCGGCTTTGGATTGAGACGGTACCTTCACTGCCAATCAGTATCGGCATTCCGATGGAAAAACACCATGGGGCCCACCCTGTAATCGACAAGCGAAAGGGGTTCATTTCGTTGGTCGTCCCTCCTTACCGTCCATCAGCGCACCGCTGGGGCGTTTGGCTGCGGTCCCGGGTCCGCTGCCCGGTAAGGGCCGGAAACGCGCTTTCCGCCGACCGATTTTACGATTTACACGCAATTCCGCCTCCGAATACAGTCTCGGCCGTATGGATGGATGGTCCGCCCGGGGACAAACTGGACGCGACACCAAAACAAGGGAGGCAATATGGAAGACCGCAGTATGTGGATCCGCCATGGCGTTCTGGCCGTGCTGCTGGCGTTGGGTGTCCTCTGGTCGCTGGTATCCGCCCTGCAGGCGGCCGCCACCGGCGACTATCCCAATGCCCACCTGCTGGCGACACCCGAGTGGCTGAAAACCCATGCCAGGGACGACGACATTCTTATCGTGGACGTACGCACGGACGAGCATTTCGACGGGCGCCTGATTCCCGGTGCCCTGCGCCTGCCGTGGTCGCAGTTTCGCTACAACAACACGGCCGCCAACGAAGGGGAACTGTTTGTCGGCACCGCCCGGGCGCAGGAGATCCTGGGCAGCCACGGGATCGGGCGCACCAACACGCTGGTGCTCTATGATTCGGTCGCCCGCGACGGCGGCGCCACCGCGTCCTACGTTTTCTGGATTCTCGATATCCTGGGGCACAAGGACAAGAAAATCCTGGAGGGCGGCATCGATGCCTGGGAAGCCGCCGGCTACGAGCTGGCCTCCAAGCCGCGCGCCCTGACGCCGATCCTCTACCAGGCCCCCATGGATGAGATTCGCAGCCGGGACCTGATCGACGGCGACGACGTCTACCGTCAATTGGGCGACCCGCACTACCAGATCATCGATGTCCGTTCGCCGGCCGAATACAGGGGCGAAAAAGGCACCCGCGATCTGCGCGGCAACCCGCTCAAGCTGGGCCACATCCCGACCGCCGTCAATATCGATTACACCACGAACTGGGTGGACTCCGCAACCAAACGCATGAAGCCCTATACGGCCTTGCAGCAGCTCTACCGCGGACTGGACACCCGCAAGAGCACCATCGTCTACTGCAACTCCGGCCGCCGCAGTTCGTTCAGCTATTTCGTGCTGCGCTTGATGGGCGTCGACGACGTCACCACCTACGAAGCCTCCTGGAAACAATGGGGCAACCCGGCCAATTTCTTCCCGGTGGAAACCACCGTGAACACCTTTGCCGACGAACGCAAGCCCAATACATCCTCGTCCGCCGCTTCCCCGGTATCGCAGACCGACAAAAGCGCATCTTCCGGCCGGCAGACCCCGTCCTCAACGGGGGATGCCCCCAAGGGCGGCTACGTTTCCTGCGGAGGTTGACCCCATGTCCCAACGATCCACGCCGAATCAAGTGTTCTGGCCATGGCTGCCGGCGGCGTTTGCCCTGGCCGGCATTATCCTCTTTATTTTCGCCACCTTTGGGCCGCCCGCCTCTTCGAGCGGTTTCGTGAGCACCCTCAAGGGCCTGTGGCTGGCCGCGGCACCCGACTACGCCCAATCCAAGGCCCATTACCGCATGATCCCGGGCCCCGGCTCCTGGCTTTTTGCCTTCATCCTGGGCATGGCCATCGGCGGCTTCATCGGCGGCCGCACCGTGAAGCGCCGTCTGACGGACATCCCCGCCGTCTGGCGCCAGCGCTTCGGCGGTAAGCCTGCCCGACGCTATGCCGCCACCTTTCTGGGCGGCTTCCTGATCCTGTTCGCCTCCCGCCTGGCCGGCGGCTGCACCCTGGGCCTGTTTATTTCCGGGTCCACCCAACTGGCGGTAAGCGGCCTCTATTTCGGCGTCCTGATTTTCGGCGTTGCGATGCTGACCGCCCGCCTCGTCTACGGCAAGGCTGGAAAGGAGGCTCCATGATCGCCAAGGTATTGCTCGGCCTGTGCTCCGGCATCGCGTTCGGATTTGTCATCCAGCGCGTGGGGGCCACCGATCCCAACCGCATGACCCGCGCCCACCTGATGCTGGACCCCGATATCCCCCGCTTCATGCTGGCGGCGGTGGCCCTGTCCGCCGTGGGCCTCTTCGGCCTGCAGGCGGCCGGGGTGGGACGCACCATGGTGCTGCCCACCAGCCTGGTGGCCACCGGCCTGGCCGCCGTCCTCTTCGGCATCGGATGGGGCCTGTGCGGCTATTGCCCCGGCACGACCTGGGCCGCCGTGGGCGAAGGCCGTATGGATGCCGTATTTGCGCTTCTGGGGGGCCTGGCCGGAGCAGCCGTCTTCGCACAGGCCCATGAACGTCTGATTCCCCTGCTCTATGACCCCACCAACCTGGGCCAGCTCACCGTCACGGACGCCACCGGCAGCCATCCGCTGGCTCTGGTCCTCGTGGTTCTGGCCATGGGGGGCGGTATCGTTCTGATCGGCCGGCTGTGGAAAGGGGAAAGCGGATGGGATTGAAGCGCCCGGCCCCCAGGATTGGGCTTTCGATACTGCTCGGCCTGATCCTCGCGAGCTGTTCCGGCGAATCGGACGTGACATCGTCCTCATCGCCGAAGATACCGCGGGGTTTTGTGAACCGGCTGGAAATCCAGGTGGGCGCCCGGGTGCTGTCCTTCGGCCCGTTTGTGGGGTACTATTTCAAACCGTCCGGCGGCGGCGATCTTCAGACGTTGGATTTCATCTGCTTTAACGAACGCTCGTTTTACACCCGGGATGTGCCGGCCGACACCCCACTGTTCGAAGGCCAGGCCGTATGGCGGCAGCTCCCCGAAACCGGCCGGCCCGTCCCCGCCGCCGACGGAAGGCGCATCGTTCCGGTCTTCTTCGAGGCGGCCCCCGCCGCCTGGCGGGATAGTCGGCCGGAGCCCCGGGAGGAATACCGTCACTTCCATTCGGCCCACGACGCCCGGGGGGCCGTGCTCCATGGCTACTGGCTGCGCCATGTGGCCCTGGCCCGCTTCACCTACGACATGGGCGGCCGGGTCGACCAGGGCAGCCCCCTCCACCACCACGTGCAACCGGGGGTTGACCGGGGCTTTGCACGCGTCATCGAATTCGATCACGGCCCCCGGCAGGCCACCAGCGCGGTCGAATAAAGCGAAAGAAGGAAATCCCGCTTGCCTGTTCAAAACGCCGACATCGCCGACATCTTCAACCAGATCGCCGATCTTCTGGACATCAAGGACGCCAATGCCTTTCGCGTGCGGGCCTACCGCAATGCCGCCCGTACCATCACCGACCTGCCGCGGCCGGTCAGGGAAATGCTGGCCGAGGATGAAAAGCTGGAGGACCTTCCCGGCATCGGTAAGGATCTGGCCGGCAAGATCAAGGAAATCGTGGAGACCGGCCACCTCCGGCAACTCGAGGAATTGGCGCAGGAGGTCGCCCCGGAGCTGTCGGAGCTCATGACCGTCGAAGGACTCGGCCCCAAACGGGTGCGGGCTTTGCACAAGGCCCTGGATATCACGGATCTGGACGACCTGCGGAAAGCCGCCCGCAAGGGGGACATCAAGGATGTCGAAGGCTTCGGCCCAAAGACCGAAAAGAAGATTTTGGAAGCGGTGACCTCCCGCCGGGACGAGCCCCGGCGCCTCAAGTGGATTCTGGCCGAACAGCGGGCCGAAGACATGGTGGCGTATCTGGAAAAGGCACCCGGCATCGAGCACATCGAGGTGGCCGGCAGTTTCCGCCGCCGCAAGGAGACCGTCGGCGACCTGGACATCCTGGTCATCTGCCGCAAGGGCCCGCCGGTCATGGAGCACTTCACCGACCACGAGGACGTGCGCGAGGTGGTCTCCCAAGGCCGCACGCGCTCCACCGTCGTGCTGAAGTCGGGTTTGCACGTGGACGTGCGGGTCATCCCCAAGGTCAGTTACGGCGCCGCCCTGCACTATTTCACCGGATCCAAGGCCCATAACGTGGCCATCCGTAAGCGCGCCCAGGGCAAGAAGCTCAAGATCAACGAATACGGCGTTTTCCGGGGCGACGATCGGATCGCCGGCAAAGACGAGCAAGAAGTCTACCGCAGCGTTGGCCTGCCCTATATCCCGCCCGAACTGCGGGAAGACCGGGGCGAAATCGAAGCGGCCGACGACGATGCCCTGCCGGAACTTATCGCGCCGAAAGACATCCACGGCGACCTGCACGCCCACACCAAGCTCACCGACGGCAAGAACACCCTCGAGGAAATGGCCGACGCCGCCCGCCAACGCGGTTATGCCTACCTGGCCGTCACCGAGCACTCCCGGCGGGTGACCATGGCCAAGGGATTGGGCCCCAAAGGCCTGGCCAGGCACATCAAACGCATCGACCGCCTGAACAAGGGCTACGACGACTTCCGGGTTTTGAGGGGCATCGAGGTGGACATTCTAAAGGACGGCAGCCTGGATCTTCCCGACGATATCCTATCGAAGCTGGACGTGCGGATCTGCTCGGTGCACTACCACCAGAATCTCTCCCGCGAGCGGCAGACCGAACGGATCCTGAAGGCCATGCAAAACCCCTATTGCAACATCATCGGCCACCCCACCGGGCGCCTGATCGGCGAACGTCCGCCCTACGAGATCGACATGCAGAAGATCATGAAAGCGGCCCGTGAGCACGGCTGTTTCATGGAACTCAATGCCCATCCCGACCGCCTCGACCTGAACGACCGGCACTGCCGCATGGCCCGCGACATGGGCGTGAAAGTGGTCATCAACACCGACGCCCACAGCACCACCGACCTGGAATTCATGCGGCTGGGGGTGGCCCAGGCCCGCCGGGGGTGGCTGACCAGGGAAGACGTGCTCAACACCCGCGCCCTGGACGATTTGCTCAAGGCCATGGACCGCTCGTGAAGCGCTTTGTCACAGCTTCCGTGGATTGTCGACAAGATCCCGTTATGCTGAATGCGCCAAAGCCCGCGAAGAAAATCACAAAAGATCAGTACTTCATCCGCCAGGAAATATACAAACC
>CAYMQN010000119.1:0-11495 GCA_964392545.1 uncultured Desulfobacteraceae bacterium | reverse complement strand
TGGATTACGTGGCCCGGGCCTTGACCCCCCGCCATGAGGTCCGGGTGGTGGATCTCATCGCCGGGGAGGGTTTGCCGGCCCTGGCGGCGTCCCTTCGGGAGACGCCCCCGGATATCCTAGGGCTTGCCATTCGCAACATCGACAATACGGACACCCTCGACCCCCGGGGGTTTACCGGCCAATACCGTGAGGTCGTCGACGCCATTCGCGAAGCCACCACGGCACCCCTTGTACTGGGAGGCAGCGGGTTTACGATCTTCCCATCCGAGATGATGGCGCTCCTGGGCGCCGAGTACGGCATCGTGGGGGAGGGGGAGCGAATGGCCGATCTGCTGGCGGCCCTGGAACAGGGCCGCCATCCCGCCGGCATCCCGGGTGTCGTGCTGCCGGGCCGGCCGGTGACCCTTCCGCCGCCCCTGGACGGCCGCTGGGACCGCGCGGTGGAAGGGTTTCCCGCAGTGACGGCCTATTATGTCCGCCGGGGGGGCATGCTCAACCTGCAGTCCAAGCGCGGGTGCCCCTTTCGCTGCATCTATTGCACCTATCCCCACATCGAAGGCCGCCGGATGCGGCGCATCGCCCCATCTGAGGTGGCGGCCACGGCCCTGGGTCTCCAGGCGGCCGGGGCCCGTTTTCTGTTCATCACCGACTCGGCCTTCAATGCCGATCCCGACCACAGCCTGGCCGTGGCGGAGGCTTTCCGGAGTGCGGGGCTGACCATTCCCTGGGGGGCGTTCTTTGCCCCGATCCGCCCCTCCGGGGACTATTACCATCATTTGGCCCGGGCCGGCCTGACCCATGTGGAATTCGGCACGGAGGCCATGGCGGACCGTGTCCTGAAGGCCTACCGCAAACCGTTCCGGGTGTCCGATGTCCGGGCGGCCCATGCGGCGGCGCTTGCCGCGAAGGTGCATGTGGCCCATTATGTTCTCCTGGGCGGTCCCGGCGAAACCGCGGCGACCCTGTCGGAAACGTTGTCCAATATTGACAAATTGGATCGCACCGTTGTATTTTTTTTCTGCGGTATGCGGATTTACCCGCATACCGCTCTTTATCGTCTGGCGGTCGAGACTGGGAAGATCGCCCCGGAGCAGAATCTGCTCGAGCCGGTATTCTATCGCGCCGACGGGCTCGATGAGGCGGTCATCCTGGAAACGGTGCGCCGGCATTCCGGCGGCCGGGTGAATTGGGTGTTCGGGGCCGGCGGCGAGGAAACCGAAAAGGTATTGACCCGTCTCCATCGACGGGGATTCACAGGGCCTCTCTGGGAATTTCTGATTCGTTGAGAGGGGCCCTTTGCGTTTCGATGAAAGAGGCCTGATGGACATGGCGGTGCAGCGGCAAGCGACGGGCGGATCAGGCCGGCAGGTTTCCGTTCCGGCGGATTCGATCTGGTTCCAGGGACATTTTCCGGGGGACCCGCTCCTGCCGGGGATTGCCCAACTCCATCTGGTGATGGAGACGATCCGGTCTTCCCTGAATGCCGACATCCGCCTGGTCGGTCTCAAACGGGTGCGTTTCAAGCGGGTCATTCGTCCCGAGGAGACCATTGTGATCGCCGTGGATCCGGTGCAGGACAAACTTGGGCTCTATCGATTTCACCTGACCGTTGAGGGCGAAACCGCCTGCAGCGGCCTGATGACCACCCGCCTGGCCCCCTCCGCGGATGCCCGATAGGGCCGCGCCGGGCTTGACGGCTACAACGACACGCGCATGCAGCAAAAGGGAGACCCCATTCATGACGGTTCGAATCAAGGAAGACGATATCATCCTACGGGTGGCCGAGGTCCTGATCGAGGAGTTGAAGTTGGAAGACGTGACCCCTGCGACCTTCGATCCGGACATCGATCTGGTGGATGAAATCGGTATCGATAGTATGGATCTGGCCACGGTGGCCCTGGTGCTTCAGGATCATTACGGGATTCGATTCGACGAAGACGACTACCCGACGCTGACCACCGTACGCAAGATTGCGGCCTATATCGGCGAACGCCTGGAATCCTGATGCTCCCATGGAGATGACGCCGTGACCCTGCCCAACCGCAAAACCCCCCCGCTGGAATGCCCCATGCCGCGGGGACAGTGGAAGTTTGCCGATATCCTGGCCGATCCGGCGATCGAAGCGCGCTGGCAGAAGGTGCGCCGCTGGTTCTTCCTGCGCGAGTCCACCTACGACCTGACCCGGCGCTGCAACATCCGCTGCGAGGGGTGCTATTTCTATGAGGGCGCCAAGCAGCACGCCGACGAGAACCGCGATCCGGAGGCCTGGCGCAAGCTGATGCAGGCCGAAAAGGCGCGCGGGGTGACGTTCGTGGTGCTGGCCGGGGCCGAACCGGCCCTGGTGCCCGAGCTGTGCCGGGTATGCTATGCGGAAATGCCCCTGGGCACCATTGCCACCAACGGCCTGGTCCGGATTCCGGCCACCATCGGCTACCGCATTCACATTTCGGTCTGGGGCAATGACGCCACCAGCCGCCGCATTCGCGGCGCCAAGGACATGCTGGCGCGTCAGATCGACAACTACCGGAACGACCCCCGGGCGGTTTTCGTCTATACCTTTACCCCCGACAACATCGACGAGGCCCACGAGGTGGCCGGGATCCTGGCCGCGCGGGACGCCCGCCTGACCTTCAACATGTTCTCGGCGCCGGTGGGCTACGCGGGCCCCCTGCGGCATACCCCGACCTCCCTCAAGCGGGTGCGGGAAACCATGCTTCAGCTCTTGGCCGCCTACCCCCGCCAGGTGTTGTTTTCCAGTTACAACGCCGCGGTGCATACCCACCGCCTGGGCCTGCACGATCTGTTCGCCTGCCCCTACCCGCGGCGCAACCCCACCCACAATGTCGGGCTGGGCCGTTCGTTCCGGCAATACCGCACCGATCTTAGCTGGGACCGCGCCGCGGCCTGCTGTGTGCCCGACACGGATTGCGCCGACTGCCGCCACTATGCCGCCGGGAGTGCCATCGTGACCGCCAGGCTCTTCCGGCACGCCACGGATCCGGTGACCTTCAAAGCCTGGCTGGACTATGTCGACACCTATCTGGCCGTCTGGGTGACCGGCTACGCGAAGGGGCCCAATCTGCACACCGGACTTGCCGAACCGCCCTGCTGCGACGCGTGACCGCCGGCCGGGGCGGTTGGCGACAGCCGCCGGCGGATGCTGTGAGGAGTAAGTGATGAAAACCGTCAGTTCCCTGCTGGACGATGCCTGGTATGCGCGCTACAAGCGCATTTCCAAGCTCAATATCCGCAGTTCGATCTACGATGTGACCAACCGCTGCAATCTGCGCTGCAAAGGCTGTTTTTTCTTTTCATCCGGCGAGGACAAGGCGGCCGAGGAGGAAATGCGCCTGGATCGCTGGGAAGCCTTTATCGACAATGAAAAGGAGCGCGGGGTCAACCTGGCGATCCTGATCGGCGGCGAGCCCACCCTCTACCTGGACCGGGTGGAAGCCTTCTACCGGCGCCTGCCAACCTTTTGCGCCACCAACGGGTTGATCAAGCTGCCGCGGGACCGCTTCCCGGACCTCATGGTGGGGATTTCCCTCTGGGGGGACGAAGCCGACGAAAAGGCCCTGCGCGGCAAGGACACCTTCGCCGTTTCGAGCCGCAACTATGCCGGCGACCCGCATACCTACTACCTCTATACGATCACCCCCAGGCAGATCGGCAAGATCGACACGGTCGTGCGCAAAATCCGCGATATCGGCGTCAAGGTGCACATGCAGCTGCTCTCCAACGACGAGGGCGTGGACGGCTTTTCCTGGCAGCCGGAAGAGCTGCGGGACGTGCGCTTCGAGATGGACGCGATGCTCGACCGCTACCCGGACACGGTGATTTCCTGCAAATATTACCACCAGGTGATCACCTCGGGGGAAATGCTGGGCCGACCCTTCGGGTGGAACGAATGTCCGTCGGTCACCGAACCCCTGGACACGCGCCATCCGCAGCCCAAACGGCTGATCCATTTCGTCCGCTGGGCCTCGGATCTCAAGACCATGCATCGCTGCTGCACCTCCGAAACCCGGGACTGCCGGACCTGCAAGGACGGGGCCGCCCACATGAGCTGGATCATGGTCAACAAACGGGCCCACATCCGCAGTACCCGGGATCTGCAGAACTGGATCGAAGTCTACGAGATGTTCGCCAAGCTCTACCAGTTCATCCCCTGGTAAGGTTTTGAAGCAACGCCTGCGCCGTTGCGTGCGGCAAGGTCCCTTTGATAAATGCCGCTTCGCCCCATGGCAGGATCCGTCGAAGCGGCATTTTCGTTTTTGTGACTGAAAATGAAGCCATCCAAATCCGTCATCGTCGGCTGGGACATGGTCTCCCCCCTGGGAACCGACCTGGAAGACCAATGGCGGCGGGCGGCGGCCGGGGCCAGCGGCATCGGCCCCCTGACGCGCTTCCCCCTGCCGGAAGGCTTCCCGGTGGCCATCGCCGGCCAGGTGCCGGACTGGGACCCCGCGCCCTATCCCTTCCTGGCGCCGCGCGCCATGGCCCACTGGACCTCGCCCATCTTCCCCAACGCCATGCTGGTGGTGCACCGCGCCCTGCAAAGGGCCGGCCTGGCGATTACCGCCGAGCTGGCCCCCCGGGTGGCCGTGACCTTCAGCAGCGCCGTGGGCGGGCTGGATGCCGTGCTCGCCGCCGACCGCAGGATGATCGCGGAGAACAAGCTGCCGCACCCCTTCACCAACCCCAATGCCTGCATCAACATGGTGGGCGGCAAGGTGTCCATCCTGACCGGCGCCACAGGGCCGATCACCGCCACCATCACGGCCTGCGCCACGGGGGTGACCTCGCTGATCGCCGGTCACATGCTCCTCGCCCAGGGCCGGGCCGATGTGGCCATCTGCGGGGCCGTGGACTTCTGCCTGGTGGAACCCATCGTGGCCGGCTTTGCCACCATGAACGGCGCCTACCAGCCCAAGCCGGGGCAGGCCCCCGAGCCGCCCGAGCGGGCCAGCCGGCCCTTTTCCGTCGACCGGCGCGGCTTCGTGATTTCCGAAGGTGCGGGCTGTCTGATCCTGGCCACCGAGGCCTTCGCCCGCCGCCACGGCCTGGCCGGCGACATCGTCCTGGCCGGCTGGAGCATGACCTCGGATGCCGCGCATTTCGTGGCCCCCAACCTGGCCACGGTCCGCCGCTGCATCGCCGAGGCCATTGCCGATGCCGGGCTGCAGCCGGAGGCGGTGGACGCGGTCAACGCCCACGGCACATCCACCCGCATCGGGGACAAGGTGGAGGCCCAGGCCCTGGGCGAGGTTTTCGGCGCGTCCCTCCCCCCGGTATCCGCCAACAAATCCATGACCGGCCATGCCATGGGCGCCTCCAGCGCCATTGAAACCATCCTGGCCATCGAGGGCATGCGGCGCGATCGCCTTCTGCCGACCATCAACCACACCCCCGACCCCGAAATCGCATTGGATGTCGTGGCCGAGGGCACCCGCCATCTGGAACAGACGTTCCTCCTCAAAAACGCCTTCGGCTTCGGTGGCTGCAATGCCTGCATCGTGTTGCAGCGCAGGAACTGACGGCCGGCAACCGCCACAGCCTGTTATCCCAGCGTGATTCATGGTATGGAGCCGGGGACGTGAAAGGAACGGCCCAAGGTTCACGGCCCACCGGCCGGGACCCTTCCGCCGGTTGCAGTGCCGTCCCGGCGTGCAAGACGACTTTACCGGCCTTGATTCGGTATTATGTTGATCGACGTATGCCGTTTGCGGCGGGCGAAAGCCTTGATTGGTACATAGACTCCGATTCCACCACCACTTTTGTAAGCGAAATGGCCCTAACCCCATGAAAGCACCTGCCAACCGAAGCGTCTACGTGGTGGGCTACGGCGCCGCAACACCCCTGGGGCTGACCTTTGCCGAGACCTGGCAGCGGGCCGCCGCGGGGGCCTCGGGGCTGCGCCGCATCACCCGCTGCCGGGTGGAGACGCGCAACGACGTGGTGGGGGAGATCCCGGGCTGGAACCCCGAGGCCCTGGACTTTGTCGATCGCAAGGAGGCCTACAACTGGAACGCGGATTTCGTGCTGCTGACCATGGCCGTCTGCCGGGAAGCCCTGGCCCATGCCGGACTGGTCATGGACGCCGCGATCGGTCCGCGCACGGCCTGCCTCGTCGGGTCGGCCCTGAACGGCACGGATGCCTACCGCATCGCCATGGACAACTATCGCAACCGCGGCCCCCTTAAAATCAGCCCTTATCTGCTGCCCAACCTGTGCGCCAATTTGCCGGCGGGCAAGGCCGGCATGCTGGAGGGCTTCACCGGACCCATTTTCTCCCCCCAGGGGGCTTGCGCTTCCGGCAATCATGCCATCGGCATCGGGGCCCGCATGATCCGCGACGGCGACTGCGACGTGGCCCTGGTGGGCGGTGTGGACACCTGCCTGATCCCGGAGATCATCCACGGCTTCGCCAACATGCTGGCCACCATCAGCATCGGCCCCAAGGATCGGGCCTATCAGGACCCGGCCCAGGCCTCCCGGCCTTTCAGCATCGACCGCAAGGGCATGGTGCTGGCCGAAGGCGCGGGCGTCCTCGTGCTGGCCGCGGACGAGGTGGTGGCCGCCCACGGGCTTCGGGCCCGGGCCGAGGTCATGGGGGTCGGATGGACCTCGGACGCGTTTCACTTCACCCAGCCCAATGCCGACACCATCGTGCGGGCCATCCGGGACGCCGTCGACGATGCCGGGCTCGCACCCGGGGATATCCAGGTGGTCAATGCCCACGGCACCTCGACGCCCAAGGGGGATCGCACGGAGGTCGAATGCCTGCGCCGCGTCTTCGGCCGGCGCATCGAACGCCTCCCGGTCTCCGCCAACAAATCCCAGATCGGCCATTCCCTGGGGGCGGCGGCGGCCATCGAGGCCGCTTTGGGCATCGAGGGCATGCAGCAGGGGCTGATTCTGCCCACCATCAATCATCTTGCGGATCCGCAATTGGCCGATGTGGATGTCGTGCCCGGCAGTGCGCGGCGGCAGGCCCACGAAATCCTGCTCTCCAATGCCTTCGGATTCGGCGGCACCAACTGCTGTGTGGTCCTGCGAGGCGTTTCATGAAGCCCAGGCCGTTCCTGCCGGAAATCTTCGAGGAAAAACGCCACTACGTGCGCGACCGCTCCGGCGGCCGGGTCTGGCATCGCTGCGCAACCCGCGTGCTCTATGCCGATACCGACCGCTCCCAGGTGGTCTACCACGGCAACTACCTGCGCTATTTCGAGTTCGGGCGGGCCTCCCTGATGCGGGACGCCGGCTACCCCTACAAGGAGGTCGAAGCCAGCGGGTTCATCTACCCGATCATCGAGATCGGTCTCAAGTACGTCAGCCCCCTGCGCTACGACGACCCCATCTGGATCAACACCCGGCCGGCCGACCTGGAGCGGGTGCGGTTGAGCTTCGACTACGTGATCACGCATCAGGAAACCGGCGAACTGATTTGCACGGGGAGCACCCGCCATTGTGCCACCAACACCGCCGGCGTGCCGGTGGGCATCGACGAGCAGACCCTGCACCTATGGAAGACCTTTCCCCGTTAGAGGGGCCGCGCCGAATGCCCCTGGCGATCCCCAACCCGGCCTGGCTGCAGGACCATCGCTTCATGGGCCGCGCCGTACTGCCGGGGACCTGCGCCCTGGGCCATTTGGCCCGCGCCGTGGCCGGATCGTTCGCCGATGCGGATGCGACGTCGCTCGAGGCCGTGCGCTTCGACAAACTGCTCCCGCTGCCGTCACCCGCCACGCGCTTCATCGATGCGCTGGTGGAATTCGCGCCGGCTTCGGGGAACGGTGTCACGGCGTCGCTGTTGACGCGCCACGTGGCGGTACGAAGCGGCCTGCGCCGCCTGAAAGTCCATGTCCGGGCCGGCTTCGCAAGGGCGCGCGCGGCAAACCCCAACGTTCCGCCGGCGTCCGGGCGGCCGGCGCCGCCCGCCGATGCTTTTCAGGTGCCACCCGAACGCCTTTACGGCGAGATGGTGCCTTTCGGCCCCGCTTTCCGCAACGTGGTTTCGGCCGTAGCGCTTTGGCCGGAAGGGGCTCGGGCCGTGGTTTCGGGCGGCCCGGGCAAAGGGGCGGCAAACACCCTTCTGGGATCGCCTTTCCCTCTGGATGCGGCCTTTCACGCAGCCTGCGCCTGGGCCCAGCGCTTCCATAGCCTGGTGGCCTTTCCCGTGGCCATGGCCCGGCGACGGGTATGGCGGCCGACGCGGGCCGCAGCGCATTACGACGCGATCGTTCGTTTCCGGGCGGCGGAGGAAAGCGGTCTGCGCTTCGATCTGTGCCTCTGTGATCGAGCGGGGCGGCTTTGTGAAACGGTTCAGGGTCTCGTCATGCGGGATATCAGTGGCGGCCGGCTTCAACCGCCGGCCTGGGTCCGGCACCGCTGACCTCGGCAAGAGCTGTGGTTGACCCGGCCCGCCGGAATGGGGTAGCTGTTATTCTATCCGTTGCCGATCGATCTTTTGCACAAGGGGCATTCCGCATGCTATTTGCACGCCTACCGGTTAGACTATGCATCGGCCTGTTGTGGGCCGCCCTGGCGGCGGGCTGCGTTTCCTGGCAGCCGGACTGGCCGGCCACCGCGCCGCTGCGACCCGCACCCGATGGGGGTTCCCTGCTGGCCGGGGCCGATGTTTTGGCGGCGGCCGCCGACGATCAGGAGAGCCTGCAGGCGGCCATGGACGCCTACCGCAGGGTGCTGGCCCTGGATCCTTTTCAGATCCGCGCCCTGACCGATCTGGCCAACCAGACCATCCTCATGGGGACGGCCTACGACGAGGACCGCCGGAGCAAAGACGCATCCTTTCAAACCGCCATGCGCCTCTGCGAGCGGGCCATGTACGCCCATCCCGCGTTCAAGGCGCTGGCCGACGAAGGTGCGGCGCCCTGGGAGGCCTGTCACGTCCTCGGCGAAGACCATCTGCCTGCCATGATGTTCTGGTCCACGGCGGTGCTGTACCGCTTCAAGGAGGTCTTCCGCTTTCCGGAGCAGGTGGCCAATTTGTCCTGGGTCGAGCACACCGCCCCGTTTCTGGCCCGCATGGAAGCATTGGATCCGACCTGGGGCGGGGGCGCGATCCAGTTTACCTGGAGCCTTTACTACGGGATCCTGCCGGGGATGATGGGGGGCGACGAGACGCTCTCCCAGCAGTATTTGGATGCGGCCGTGGCCTTCGGAGCGCCCTGGATGCTCAGCCGCTGGGGGCGCGCCACGTACTTCCATGTGCGGGACGGCAACCGCCAGGGGTTCGAGGACGATTTGGGCTGGGTCCTGGCCCGGGATGCGGCCGCTCCCGGCGAAGCCTACTGCTGGCGGGCCTATTTTCAGCGGGATGCCCGCCAGGCGCTCGCCGATATAGATCGCTATTTCGATTGATTGGGGAGGAAACCGTGGGATTTCGTCACAAAATCGTCGGCCTTCTGATCGCCGCCCAGGCCTTCTTGCCGAGCGGCTGCGCATGGTTTGCCAAGTCCCCCATGGACGTCCTGTACTATCCTTCCGAGGAGGCCGCGCCAGCGCCCAATCTCTTCATTTTCATGCGCGGCATCGGCGGCAGCCACCGCAGTTTCGAAAAGGAAGGGCTGGTGGCTGACGTGCAGAACTTGGGTCTGCCCTTCGACATGGCGGCCCCCAACGGTCACTTCGGCTACTACGCCAGCCGGACGCTGCTCCAACGCCTCAAAGTGGATGTGATCGATCCGGCCCGCGTCCAGGGCCGGGACAACATCTGGCTGGTGGGATTTTCCATGGGTGGGCTGGGTTCCCTGCTTTACCTGCGTGAGCACCCCCAGGACATCCAGGGTCTGTGTCTGGTGGCCCCCTTTCTGGGGGATGCGCCCATCATCGAGGAGATTCAGGCCGCCGGTGGGGTGCGGGCCTGGTCGCCCGGGGATTACGATCCCGATGAAGACTACCAGCGCATGCTCTGGCACTGGATCAAGGACAATGTCGACGGGGAGGCCCCCGTGCCGATCTATCTGGGCTGCGGGGCGCAGGACAAGTTCGCCCCGGCCAACGCCCTGCTGGCGGAAATCCTCCCTGCGGACCGCGTGGTTCAGATCCCCGGCGGGCACGACTATACCACCTTCAAGGGCCTGTGGGACCGGTTCCTGGAAAGCGGGATCTACCTCCCATAAGAAACCGGGGCACGACCATGTCCCGGCTTCTTATGATGAGCATCGCCTTTGGCGGCAGGTTTCAGTGCCGCCAGATGCCTACAGCCAGCAGCAGCCAGGCGAGAATGAAGGCTATCCCGCCGAAGGGCGTGACCATGCCGAGGCTGCGGATGCCGGTCGTGGTGAGCAGGTAAAGGCTTCCCGAGAACAGCAGGATCCCGGCCAGCATGACCAGACCGGCGGCCGTTGCCAGACGCGTGGACGTGCGGGTGACGGTGATCAACCCGATCAGGATCAATCCCAGGGAATGATAGAATTGGTACTGCACGCCGGTCTGGAAGACGGCCAGCATGTCCGCGGCCAGGTGGGACTCGAGCCCGTGGGCCGCAAAGGCCCCCAGGGCCACGGACAAGGCCGCGCTCACGGCGCCGCTGCACAGCAGGAAACGTGTCATGGCGGAATCTTTCCCCCGGTTGTTTTTTCTATGGATGTTTCTCATATCGAAAACAGCGCATCGGCGTCCCGGCCGTAAAGCGCGGCCGGCTCCCGCACCACCCACCTGATGCCGCGGGCCGTGTCGCCGCCGATGCCGCTGACCGTTTCGAGGTCTTTCCGGCTGGCATTCAAAACCTTTTCCACGCTGCCGAAATGATCCAGCAGGCGGGCCGCCCGAGTGGGGCCCACCCCCGGCAGGCTTTGCAGGATGTGCAGTTGCAGCTTGCGTTTGCCCTTAGGCCGATAGCCCGGGCGCGGGAGCCCGCCGTCGGCGATGCGCTCGGCCTGACGTCCCGCGTAGACGATCAACCGTGCGGTTTCTTCCGGCACCAGTGCGCGCAAAACCGGTATTCCCAAGACGAGGCTGACGGTAATCAAAGCCCCTTGCAGCGCCTCCCGGCGCACACCGGCGCGTCGCAGATCACGGCTGCTGCCTTCCAGGATAAGTACACTCTTCAGCGGCGAAAGGGCCAGATGCGTCATCTGCCGGAAAAGGCGTCCGTCCGTGACGGAGACCGCGAAATCATGGAGGGTCTTGCGCTCGAAAAGAAGGCGGCCGTCCACCTGATAGTCGCCGATGGCCAGCCGCTGCAAGCGGCTGGTGACGCCCGGCATGGCGGCCAGCGCCTGACGGATGGTTTGCGATCGTTCGCGATCGTCGATCAGGATCGCAAGGGTTTCTTTCAAGGGAGGTCTCAATCGATGACAAAGAAAAAAATTAGGCCTGCAGAAGCACAAATTCAAATCAGGGGCCGTCAGCCATCGTTTTCCTCCAGACGGCGGGTCTCCGCTGCCGTCAGTCGTCTTCGGAGGCCGCGAACAATGCGGCGGCGGCCTGCCGGTCGTATTTGCCGGCGGCGGAGATGGGGATTTTGT
>CAYMQN010000118.1:0-11631 GCA_964392545.1 uncultured Desulfobacteraceae bacterium | reverse complement strand
TGGGGCGCCATCTCCACCATGGTGACATCCAGGCCTCGATTGATCAGGGCCTCGGCGACTTCCAGTCCGATGAAACCGGCACCCACCAGAACCGCTTTGCGAAGTCCCTGGCGCTCCATCTCGCTGACCAGGCTGGCCGCATCGTCGGGATGCGTCATGAACCAGACATTCGGCAGCTCCAGGCCGGGGATCGGCGGCCGGAAGGGGCGCCCGCCGGTGGCCAGAACCAGCTTGTCATACGCCAGGTCCTCCTCCTGACCGGTTTCCAGGTGACGGATGCGTACCGTTTTGGCGGCGCGGTCGATGGCCACCGCTTCGGTGCGGGTGAGGGTCTTGAAGCCTTTCCAGGTGCGGAAAAATTCCGGCGTCCGGGACACGCCGGCAGGAGTGTGGGTCAAGGCGGCGATATTGGCGAAGGTTCCTTCCACATAATACGGAAGACCACAGGCGCCGTAGGACACCAGACCCCCTTTTTCGATCATGGTAATATCGGCATCCGGCATCAGGCGCATGAGGCGCGCGGCGGTCTTGGGACCGCAGGCCACGCCGCCGATGATCACGACACGCAAGTTGCTTGGCATAGGTCTGCTTCCTTTCGGGAGTGTTTTGTCCATAATCACAAGCGGCTCGCCAAGGAGAGCATGCGAACGCTTTTGCGTTATAGGCTTTCCCACCGCATGGATCAATCGTTTTTCACCACTGCGGCACCCTTCGGGCCGGGCTCGAGTTGACTTTCGTTCCGGGCTGTCTTTATATTGGTATGAATCCTTTCTCTATTGGTCCGGGCGGTGATTCCACTGCTTGGCAAAAACCGTCGGCATGCCAAATCCCCTTAACCGCCGCGACGAAAGGAGCCCCCTATGCGCGTGACCCTGCGGCGTATCCTAAGCGCCACGGATCTTTCCGAGGCCTCGCTCCAGGCCGTGGCCCACGGCGTCTCCCTGGCCCGTGAATTCCAGGCTCGATTGCTGGTATGTCACTGCATCGATCTGCCGGCGCCCTCCATATACGGGGAGGCTTACCTTGCGCCGGAAGAACAGGTCAACCGTAATGTCGCCTATGCCGAAGAACGCCTGGTCGAAGTAATGCAGGGGCAGGGGGTGGCCTGGGAGCCTCTCATCGTGGTGGGCCATGCCGCGGACGAAATCGCCAAGCTTGCCAGGGCAAGAAGCGTCGACATCGTCCTGACCGCCACCCGCGGATACCGTGGATTGAAGCGCATGCTGCTGGGGTCGGTCACGGAACGCCTGATGCGGATGCTGCCCTGTCCGCTGCTGATCATCCCGGCCGCCGAAGACAGCGCTCCCCGGGGCATGGAACGCGCCTTGCGATTTGAAAAAATCCTGGTCGGATGCGACTTTTCGCCGGATGCCGACCTGGCGTTCCAGCACGGCTTGAGCCTGGCCCAGGAATTCCAGGCCGAGCTGCATCTGGTGCACGTGATCGAAACCCCGCTCTACACCGAAACGCTGCAGCCCGTGTTTTCCCATCAACCGCCTTCGACCACGGCCATCCGGGAGTTTCTCCAGACCAAACTCGAGGGGCTCGTGCCCGCAGAAGCCCGCCACTGGTGTCGACCGGTCATCACCCTGGAGGAGGGCCAGCCCTACGCCCGTCTCCTGGCCTATGCCGACCGCAACGCCATCGATTTGATTGTGCTGGGTGCCCGGGGGCACGGCCTGATCGGGACCATGCTGATGGGATCGACCACCGATCGTGTCATCCGCCGGGCGGCCTGCCCGGTGCTCTCGGTCTGCCCCCGTTGCCGCAGCGGGTGACGGCCGCCCGGGCTACATCATGTCCTCGGCGACCGTCACCGTGCGGTCGCCCAACATGTTCACGTAGCTCCCCATTTCATTGTCATACCAGCCGTAGGTGACCACCTGGGTGATGGGAATCCGGTAGACGTGCTGCTTGACCGCATCCAGGACGCTGTCCGGCACCCCGGAAAGGTTGTTGAGATTGAAGGTCACTTCGGCCGTGCGGGTATGGGTTTCGTGCCCTTCGATGATGGCGGCGGCCCGGGGGTAGCCGATGATATCGCCGGACACGTTCTGCTTCTCGGAAAAATACAGATACCCGTTGGGGTCCATCTCGGCGGCCTGGCGATAGATGGCGTTGACGGTGTCCCGCCGCACCGGCTCGCCCCCCATCTCCTCCTGGACGTCCAGCACCAGAATGATCAACGATCCGGTGGCCGTGGGCACGCGCACCGATTCGGCGATGAAGCCGATTTCTTCCATTTCGGGAATGACCAGGCGCAGGGCGTTGGCCGCGCCGGTGGTGGTCAGAATGATGTTGTTCATGATGCTGCGGTTTTTGCGCAAATCCTTGGCGCCGGACTTGGGGAGGCGGTCCAGAACGGCCTGGGAGCCCGTGGCGGCATGCACGGTGGCCATGGAAGCCGACAGGATACGCTTGGGACCGAAGTAGTTCAGCAGCGGTTTGACCATGTGGGCCAGACAGGTTGTGGTGCAGGACGCGTTGGAAACCAGCCGATGGCGCCGGGGATCGAAGTCGTTGGCGTTGATGCCCATGACCGTGGTGGTGGCGTCTTCGGGCATGGACTGCCCCTTGTCTTTGATCTTGAAGGGGGCCGAGGCCACCACCAGATCGGCACCGGCTTCGAGATGACCGCGGATGGCCCCGCCGGGATGATCCGGCGGTAGGGTCGGATCAAGGAACCGGCCCGTGGTTTCCACCACGAGTTTAACAGCGTGATCCCGCCAGGCGATCTCGGCCGGATTGCGCGCGCTCTTCAGAAAACGCACCCGGACACCGTCAATGGTCAAGCTGTTGCCCGCTTCATCGATATCGCTGATCACCGAAGTGGACCGATGGCCGTGAAGATACTGCGCCAGGCGACCGTATGAGGAATCGCGCTCGACGTAATGCGCCAGATCGGCCATGCCCACTCCGGCCTCACGGCCGATATTGACCACGATCTCGCTGTAAAATTTGCGGGCTACATGGTGCCACACCGAAAGTTTGCCGATGCGGCCGAAACCGTTGACGCCCAGTACGCCGCCTTGTCCTCTACCCCCTGGTTGTTCCATGATTCCTCCCTCTTCTCCAAGACCGCCGTGCCGTCGGGTGGCAGGCCTGGGTGGTTGCGGTCCCGGCAAGTGATCCGATCCAATCCCGCCGGCGCATCAGGTTTCCTCGACTTTGATCAATCCCTGATAGACAGAACCCTCCTGCCCGTTGATACTGATGTAATCGCCCGAATTGAGAACGATGTCGCTGATACGGCAGACCTTTTTCTTTTCGTCGCAGAGCAGGTCGCCCAGACCGACGACCCCTGTGCGCCCGAGACGATGGGCCACCACCGCGGCATGGGAGGTAAGTCCGCCGCGCGAGGTCAGGAGACCGTCCGCCGCATGGATTTCACGAATATCGTCGGGAACCGTATCGGCGCGGGCCAGGATCAGTGATGTCTTGGGCTCCAGCTTGCGCCAGTAGTCGATCTCGTCGAGGGTGAACACCAACCGTCCACTCATGGCGCCGCCGCTGACCCCGATGCCGTGCCCGATGGGGCGTTTGTCCATCAGTTCCCGATGATCGAACATCATGAACTTCTTGCGCTCGCGAATGGCCATGTCGCGACTCTGCAAAATATAAAGATCCTCCCCGGCGCCGCCCTCGAAGGTGAATTCCAGCTCCTGGGGGCTCCAGCCCCGTTTGAAGACCAGATCCCGGGCGAAGCCTTCCAGGGCCGCGTATATTTCGGGAAAATGCGTTTCCAGGGTGATATCGGTATCCCGCATCTCGGTCTCCTGCTGGGTTACGGATATCGGCAGGGTGGTGACCAGGCCGGCCACCACGTCCTCGCCCTGGTTTTCAATGGTAAAATCGCCCCACAGCCGCAGGGTGTCCCCGGACCAGCGGGGATTGTGGGTAAAAACCACCCCCGATCCGGAATCCTCGGCCAGGTTGCCGAAGACCATCTGCTGGATCGTCACGGCCGTACCCCAATCATCGGAGATGCCCATGATCTTGCGGTAGGTTTTGGCCTTGGTGGACTCCCAGGACTGCAGCACCCGCATGGTGGTCAGCACCAGCTGCTCGAAGGGATCCTCCGGGACCAATATGCCATTGTCCCGCACCATGTCCTTGTAGGTCAAGGCCACCTGCTGCATCTGCTCTCCGCTGAAACCGCGCTTGAGGGGGATCCCGAAGCGGGTCTTGAAATCCCGCATGATGGCGTCGAAATCGTCGCGCTGCAGATCAAAGGACATGCCCCAGCACTGCAGGAATCGACGGTAGTTGTCCCAGGCGAACCAGGCGTTGCCGGTCTTGACCGCCAATCCGGCGGCGATCTCTTCATTGATGCCCACGTCGAGAAAGGTATCCATCATCCCGGGCTGGGAGATGGAAGAGCCGCTGCGCACCGAAAGCATGAGCGGGTTGCGGGCGTTGCCGAACTTGCGGCCGGAATACTTTTCGAGGAGGGCGATATGGCGCGCCATCTGATCACGGAAATTGGCCTCCGCGGCCGGATAGCGTTCGATGACCTCCCGGCAGCGAAAGACTTCGGTGGTGACGATGAACCCCGGCGGCACCGGAAAGCCGAAGCGGGTCAGCTTCAGCATGTTGAGGCCCTTGTTGCCGAGATAGATGATCCCGTCGACCCGTTCATTGGGCATCACCAGCGAGGTCATGGCGCGCTGGGGATCGTAGTTGAGGAGACTGTGGAGGCTGTCCTTGGGGATTTTGGCCGACTGATGAAAGAGCGTGGTCAGGATCCGGCTGAGAAACAGGTCCAGTTGGCGCAGTCCCAGGGCCAGGGAAATGAGGTCCCGGAAAAAGATCTCGGAAACCCGGTGCTGATGGCCTTCGTTTTCCACCTCGCCATCCGGCGGAAGATACTTGGGCAAAATCTGGTCGGGCGGCGTGCGCTCGATGATGCGGTCCAGGTTCTGTTCATGGATGTTGTTGAAATAATCGTTGACGATATTTTTAACAGCGGTGGCGAAGCCCCGGAAAATATCCAGGTATTGGGTAAAGGTGAACCCGCGCGCCTCGAGGGCATGGGCCAGCATCTCCAACTGGCGTTTGAATTCCTGGGAGGCAATGCCGTCCAGCGCCAACGCCCTTTGAAACGACAGCAGAAGATCGTTGATATGGTAGAAGGTGGCACGGGTGATGAGGCTCAGGTCGATGCGTCGGATCAGCTTTTCAAACAAAACGTTGGTAAGCGCCTCCAGCCGGAACGACAACCCCAGGGCATTGAACTTCATTTCATGGTAGCTCCCGTACATGGACGGGATGTCGATGGTGAAATGGCGCTTCTTGTAGATGTCCTCGTGGATTTCGAAGGTCTTCTCCGAAAGCACGATGGCTTTCAATTCCTCCTGGATTTCGAGCAGACCGCGCAGTTTGTCGCGGGAGTCCTTGATCTCGAGAACGCTTTCCAGGGCTTCCAGTCCCGGGAAGCCTTCGGCCCTCAACCGGGCGATGTGATGGCTCAGTTCGGTAAAATCGATGTTGTATTTCTGGTTCAACAGCTTGTAGAGGGTCACCGCCAGCCGGATGCGCTCCCGGTCGAGGGGCGTGATATCCTCGTACTCCTTGAGAACGTTCTGCAGGCCCTCCTCGGGAATGTGCAGCAGCGCCTGCAGCTCTTCGAGACCGCGCTCCTTGAGGCGCTGCATGGCGGTATGCACCCCGTCGATATAGGGACCCGTGGTTTCGATTTCACTGAACAGGTTGGGGGGCAGATAGGGACGCAGGGGATCGCGGTCCCGCGTCTGCCAGAAGTGCAGCACCGCTTCCATGAAGGTGATGATCCGGTTGCTGCTCTCCACATGACACTGCTTGCGCAGAAAATGCAGCAGGATATCCTTGCGGTGGTTGATTTCATCCAACTGGGTGGAGATGTCCCGCAGCTTGCCTTCGGCCCCGATGTCGTTGAAATAAACGGGGAACAGGCGTGCCAGCTGTTTGGCGATATTATAGATCGGTCCGATCCCGCTGTTGAGAAAGCGGGTGATATCCCGCGGAAAGAGGTCCGTATCCTTGATGAAAACCCCGCAGATGGAGATATGGATGATCAGGTAGGACATCAAACGGGTGGAGCGCTTGGGGCTGAGTTCGATCAGCTCCATCCAGGTCCGGATGTTCTGCAGATGGGCCGAGTTGACCTGGATCTGCCAGTCGTTGCCGACCCCGCCGATGTTCGGCGTCTGAAATCCCAGGTCGATGACCAGGTCGATGAAAAAGTTGATGAAATCGATATTCTGGGTGCGGTAGACGCCCTTGCCCATGTTGAGCACGCAGTTGAGGGCTGTGGTGGGGAACACGGCAGCGCGGGACTTGAGGATCGAAAAGGTCTTTTCGATCAAATTGCGGATATGCCAGGGCTTCTCGTTATCGATGATCCAGGTCAAGGTACGGTTGATGTCCCGCAGGGCCTCCTCGTGAATGATGGAAAGGCCCCCCAGATTCATCTGGTAGAAAAGAAAGAGCAGACGGTAGAGGTCGCCCCGCCCGCTTTGCTTGCCGAGGGCCCCCAGTCGGCCGGGCATTTCCCGGTGAACCTGTACGATCTGGTTGAACCCGGGCATTTCGAGCAGACGCTTCAGCACCTCCGGCGAGCGGATATTCTCGCAGTGCAGGATATCGTCCAGCAGGGCGTTGTAATGCTCGAAGGTGGGGTGGGCAATGGCCTCGAATACCGCCGCCAGATCGGCGTCCGGCTTGAATTCCCCCGCCTCCTTTTCGAACCACTGCTGGGGATCTTCCTCCTTCAGCCAATAGGCGTAACCGTCCTGAAAGAAGCGGATCATGAGCAGGTTGAGATGCGGCAGGCGTTCCAGAACGGCGTCTCCATGGGCCGCAATCGCCTCGGCCAGGCGGTTCAACTGGTAATAGCTTTGCAGAAACAGCATGAAAACGAAACCGTCATAGCGGCGGATGCTGTGAAAGGCGTCGTCCAGAACCGCTGTGAAGCGCTCGAAAGCCTCGCCGGACTCCTTGGCGATTTTCATCAGGAACAACATCAGATTGTCCACGGCATCGACGCAGACATCACTATCCCGGGTGGACTCGATGGCGCGCAGGTAGATATCGATATAGAGTCGGGCCGCTTCAGCCCCCTGGGGATGGGCTTTGATCAGATGGAAATAATCCAGCGAATAGATGCGGGCTTCCCGGACGATGAAGTGCCAGTTTTTGTAAGGGTGGGAAAGTTCCTTGAGAAAGGTGGTAAGCCCTTCGCGAAGCCCGTAATAGGCCGACATGATCTCCTGAAGGACCGCGTACTTCGGGTCGATCTCGACATCCACATGGTAATCCGCGATATTGACTTCAAGGGCTTTGGAGCGGATCATGACCTTTTCCAACCGCCGCCGCGATCAGCGCATAGATAGGATTAACTTTTTGATATTGCAGAATAATATAGACAGCATACTGTTTATCATAGCCGCGGGGGATTTGCAATCCAGGTTGGCGTCAGCCGCGGCTCAGGGCCATCAGACGGTAGACCACCATGCCCGCCATCCAGGCCGCGTCCTCCGGTGAAAGGCACTCGCCCGTGGACTCGCAGAACAGGATGTTCGCCTCCGCGTCGAATTCTTCGTCTCCCTCCCAAAGAATATAGTGCATCGCAAGCTGCGGGAAAACCTGAAAGCGATAGCCGGCGTCGCCGGCGTCGATGGGTGTTGCGCCCAAGGCCCGGCAGGCACGGTGAAAGGCCTCCAGGTTGCGGCCGAAGGTTTCTTTCAAGGGGTTGATGGCGCGCTTGACAAACGGCCCGAAATAAAAGGAGGCCCCCGGAATCTCGCGGTAGGCGATCATCTCCCCGCAAGGGCGGCGGGGGTCGGCGCCGAGCATGTAGTGTAGAATCAGCACCTGCTCCTGCAGGGGAACCTCCCGCTCGGGATCCGCCAAATCCTCGAATTGGAACTGGGGGTGGGAGATGGCATAGCTGCGGCCCAGAAACGCAATCTGGAACCGCTGATCGTCGCGCGGCGTCAGGCCGGTGCGCGCACCGATCGCCGCGAAAGCTTCGGTGGAGAGCTTGTCCGCGGCCAGCGCCGCCGCCGCTCGATAGTCGTCAATTCTGGCCATGGTAATGGAATCCTTCCTGCTGAATGGGGGGAATGCGGAGATGGGCCAAAGCACAAAAAGCCCTTCCACCGGGAAGGGCTTTTTGTGCTTCCGTCACATGGTATCGACAGAGGGCTATCGAGGATCAGACCTCCAGCCAGGAATCCGAGTAGAGCGTTTTGCCGAGAATGACGTCCACCGTCTTCTTGTACCTGACCAGCTCCTCGGAAAGGCTGCCCACATCGGGTTCCTGCCCGTCCAGCATGCCGTAGATCAAGTCGACGATATCCTGGCGCTGCCCCTTGGCAATGGCGATCAACTGATCGTCCAGGGGGTCGGCGATCACCGACTCCATGCCGCATTTCTGGAGCATGACCATGTAGGTCTGGTTCAAAATAGGACGCAGGTGATCGGGGGGCCCGTTGGAAATATTCGACAAACCGCAGGTGCTGCGGGCGCCCGGGCAGATGTCGGGCAACATCTTCTGGAATTCCATGAGGCTGATGGCCTGGGGCTGCTGAATGTTGACCGGCGTCACGATACCGTCCACCCAGATCTTCTCGTTGGGGATGCCGGCCTCGTTGGCAAAATAAAGGAGTTCGACGCACAGGGCGGCACGCTCGTTTTCATCCCGGGGCAGCCCTTCGGGGCCCCACATCAGGGCGATGAAATCGGCGCCGGCATCGGCGGTGATCGGCACCATGCGCTCGTAGCGTTCCGGGCGCACCATGATGGAATTGACGATGTGCGAGGTGCCGCTGGCAACCGGCTTGACGACCTTGAGGGCCGCTTCGATGGCATCGATGTTGGAGGTGTCCAGGGCCAGGGGAATATCGTCCACCACTTCCTGGACCGTCTTGACCACCCAGGGCATCAACTCGGTCCCCTCCTTCTTGGCCGGGCCGAGATTGATGTCGATATAATCCATCCCCTTTTCCCGCTGGAACAGGGCCTCTTCCTGGATCGGCTTGGGGTCCCGCTCCTTGAAGGCGCGGCCGATCTTTGTGGAAATCACATTCAAACTTTCACCAATCAATAACATAGGTCCTCCCTCTCTCTTAGCACGTGGATTCCAGGCCGGTCGGGGAGGGGCGGCCTGCCACCTGCGCCGCCCCCTGCAAGACCGTCGACGTCAATGGAAGCTTTATCGCCCCCGGAGAAAACCCGGAAGGTGGGCGGCTTCGCGCGGTCCCACCGTAATGGTCCAACCGGGCAGTTCCTCCTCCACGTCGCCGGCGATGGCGGCCGCGTAGCCGGGAATGATCAGTTCGGTATGTTTGACTTTATCCATGATCCCGGACTTCTTGACGAACATGCCCACATCGTCGCCGGCAAATTTGCCGGCCGCCCAGGCCGTCAACACCGACAATCCCTCGGAATCCTTGATCAGCAGCCAGGCCGGCACCTTGCTGGCCTCGATCTCGCCGGATACGATGAAATAGGTCAGGGCGAAGTTGGTGGTCACCAGCACCGGCGAATTCTCGTCGGGGTTGTTGATTTCGAAAATCCCCTCCGTCACGGTCATGGGGCGCTGGGGGTCGGTGAAGATGTTCAAGCGCTCCAGAAGGAGCGGGAAAAGGCTGTCGCCGACAAAATCCGACAAGACCACGATGCCGCCGTATTTGGCGATGAATTGCCCCGCCAGCAGGGTTTCCATGTCCAGGTTGGAGGCCATTTCACAGGGGAACGTAATCGTGGGGAAGCCGACGGCACGGTTGATATCTTTGAGGGCCGCCCGGCGGATGGCCACCTGATCGTCGAGGGACTGTTTCACGTCCCGGGAACCCGGATCCAGGACCAGGTCCTTCAGCCCCATCTCGGTCAACTTGGTGGTCATGGGAACGAGGGCCTCCACGCTGTCGGCCTTGAGCGCCAGAGGCAGGCCCATCTCCTTGGCCAGGGCGCCCAGCGCATCGAGCGTGCTTTCCGTGGCGGCATACAGCAGGGGCCGCTTGAACGCGCAGGCTTCCGCTCCGGCCTTGAGCACATCCACGCTCTCGCTCATCAGGACCAGGTTGAACTCGGAGGTTTCGGCAATCAGCTTGGCCAGTTTGGCAAAGGCCGCGGCATCGCCGTTGGCATCCTTGAGGGCCACCAGTTCCGGCCGCAGGTTGAGGCCGACCCGCTCGAACTGAAGCGCATTCCAGCCTTTGAGCTTGGCGGCCACGTCGGCTTCGGCCGTGTCGGACGTTACCAGGGCGGCCAGGGCGGTCGGGTTGAAGAAGGTTTTCTCATGACGATAAAGGACGGTTTCCCCGCCGACCGTGGTCTTGCGGACGCCGGCGCCCAGAACCACCGGGCGGATGGGCGGCGCCGAGGCCTCGGCCAGCTTTTCGCGGGCTTCGTCGGAGACATAGGGGCAACTGTCCAGCTCGGCCTTGCCCGATGCCAGGTTCATGGCAAAGGCCAGGCAGGTCGGCACACCGCATTCCTTGCAGTTGGTCTTCGGCAGGAGTTTGAAAATCTGAATACCGGTTAATGCCATGGTTTTCTCCTTGCTGTGGTTCAGCGATATTGTCGAACCCTGGTGGGCTCAATAGCAATTGACGCCGTGCGCGCCGGGCACCGCCGGCGCGCACGTGTACGGGGTGCCGTCATCAGCCGATCAGCGGCTCCATGGACAGGGCCGGATGGCCTTTCTCCTGCAGGAAGGGCAGGATCTCCTCTTCCGTGATACCCACGGTTTCATCGGCGATCTTGTCCACCAGGTCCGGGTCGCCCATTTCGGTGCCGCGCTGGATCAGGCGCTCGCGGATTTCGTCTTTGAGCATCTTGGGCATCCAGACCATGCGCAGCAGGCCGCCGTCGCCGACGATGAACTTGCGCTGGGTGATGTTGTACTTGGAGTGGCCCACGAAGCCCGGCGAGGAAGCCCCGCCGCCCATGACACCGGCCAGGGTGGTGAACTTCATCCCGCAGGGGGTTTCCCCCGTGTACTCGCGATTGACTGTCATGACGCCGTTGCAGGAGGGCAGCATGGCGGCGATGCACTCGCAGCACCCGCAGGTGGTCATGGGCTCGTGCACCAGGGAGTAGAAGTTGTACTGGGTGATGGCGCCGCGGGAGGCCTTGGCCACGAACTCGTTGACGCCCTTGAACATCCCCAGCTTGGGATCCAGCACTTCCCCCTTCTCGATGGGCTGGTTGGGGCCGGTGGGGTTGATCTGGTAGGAAGCCCGGCAGTCCATCCAGTTGTAGGCGCCGCAAAGCCCCGTGCGTTCCGGGCTGACGGCACACACATGGCTCGGGGCGAACGACTGGCAGAGGGTGCAGGAGTAGAAGATCTCCACGTCCTCATCGGTCATCTTGTCCACCCGCTCGTCGCGCGTCTTGTATTCGCCGCGCGCCCGTTCGGTCAGCTTGTCCACGTCTTCTTTCTTGGTGTAGAGCGTCACCTCGACCTTGTCCAGAATGGCGCCGAAATCCTGGTGGAATTTGGCGTGCAGTACCACCCCGATGTCTTTTACGGTAAAACCCTTTTCCACGGCGGCCTTGCTCACCCGCACCCAGGCGATGTCGCGCTGGCCCATGTGCATGACGCCCTGAATGTAATTCACCAGGTGGTGGATCTGGCGCTCCAGG
>CAYMQN010000117.1:1381-11744 GCA_964392545.1 uncultured Desulfobacteraceae bacterium | reverse complement strand
GCTTCCGCCGGGATGACGGGCAAGTTGGTCTATTTCGTTGCCGCAATAATAAAAACAGCTCCGGGCCCTGGAAACGGTCTGGAAAGGGCTGTGGCCCGCAACAAGGACGCCATCGCCCACATTTTCCGCAAAGCTTGACCTATGGCCTGACCTGTGGGCAAATACCGGATCGTTTTTAACGATTCAGCGTTTTTCCCCCACAGGAGGCCGACAATCATGCGACGCCGTCAATGCGAGGTGACCGATCCCCAGGAAATCGAACGGATTTTATCCACCGCCACCATCGGCCGCCTGGCTACCCTGGGCGCGGACGGCTACCCCTACATCACGCCGGTCAACTACGTCTACACCCACGATTGCATCTATTTTCACTGCGCCCTGAAGGGGGAAAAACTGGACAATATCGCCCGGGACGACCGGGTCTGTTTCCAGGTGGACATCCCCCTGGCCTACCTCGACCTGGGCTACCATCCGGAGGGGGGAGGGTGCAGTCTGCACCAGTTTTACCACTGCGTCATCGTCCGGGGGCGGGCCCGGGTCCTGCCCGACGGCGATCGTAAGACGGCCGCCCTGGATGCCCTCGTGGCCGCTCACGAAACCGACCGGCCCGTGCCACCTTTGCATCAAGACCTGCCGGCTTACAAATCCTGCGCCCTGGTGGAAATCCGGCCCGAGCGCATTTCCGCCAAGAGTGACCTGGCCCAGAAGAAACCTGCGGGTGAACGCGAGGCTGTGGCCCGCTACCTCATGCAACGGGGGCGCCCCGGCGACCGGGAAACGGCGGCCGCCATGGGATATGGTTCTGACGCAAAATAGCAGCAGTCAAGCGTTTTGCGGGCCCCGATAGCGAATCAGCCCCTCCTGGGCCACGGTGGCCACCAATTTGCCGTCCCGGGTAAAAATCCGCCCGATGGCCAGCCCCCGCGCTTTTCCGGCGCTCGGGCTTTGCATGGCATAGAGCAGCCATTCGTCCATGCGCACCTCGCGGTGGTACCACATGGCGTGGTCCAGGCTGGCGACCTGCATTTCCGGCTGCCAGAAGGTGTACCCGTGCGGGTAGAGGGTGGTCGCCACCAGGTTGAAGTCGCTGGCATAGGCCAACATGTACTGCTGGGCCGTGGGGTCGTCGGGCATGGTGTCGATGGCCTTGAACCAGACGTATTTGACGGGCGCCTTTTTCGCGGGCCCGAAGGGATCCACGGGATTGACGTGGCGGATTTCGATGGGTTTGCGGCATAGCAGCTTTTCCCGGATTCCGGCCGGAATGCGCTCAGCCAGCCGCCGGGCCCCGTCGATTTCCCGTTCGAGCCCCTCGGGGCCGGGGACCTTGGGCATTTCGTCCTGGTGGTCGAAGCCCGGTTCGTCGATCTGAAACGAAGCGGACATGCTGAAGATGGCCCGCCCTTTCTGCACGGCCACCACCCGGCGGGTGGTAAAGCTGCGCCCGTCGCGAATGCAGTCGACGGTATAGACGATGGGCCTGGCGGCGTCCCCCGGGCGCATGAAATAGGCGTGCAGGCTGTGGGCCCGCCGCTCGGAGGGCACGGTCTGGCTGGCGGCGGACAGGGCCTGCCCCAGAACCTGCCCGCCGAAGACGTTGCCGAAGCCCAGGTCCTGGCTCTGGCCCCGGAAGATGTTTTCCTCGATTTTTTCAAGCTTCAGCAATTTCAGCAATTCCGCCAGTACGTTGCCTTCGATACAGACGCCCATGATGGAGATCTTCCTCGCGGTGGATGGGGATATGAATAGGCTGCAGGCACCTTTGCAGGTGTCGTTATGGATAGTGCGTCATCCGCGTCTTTGTCAATTCAAGATCACGGGTGGCCGTTCAGATGCCAACGGTCCCTTGAAAAAAGGATGGCATCTGCATTATGAATGCCTCCGACGGCATGCATATGTGTTCGCGTACAAGTTCCGGCGACGAGCTAAAGGAGATCGAGGCGATGTTCACCCCCAAAATTCCGGAAGGCTTCAAGGACGTCGTGGATGGCGGACAGGCGTCGGACTGGCATGCCCGCGGTCACGGCGGCGGCCGCCGGGTTGCAACCGGGCGGGCGGTCCCTATTTTTCAATGAGTGACCCTCCAGAGATGATCGATTTCGGTTCCGGCCAAGTGGAAGCCGCCGGCGCAGACGGGCTGCGGCAAGGATTTGCAAAGCATGCGAACGCCCACCGGGACCCTAAGAGGCCATTTAGGGTTGGGCACTTGGCAGCACCACGACACCGCGCCCCAGGGAGCCCATCATGATCACCCTTCTGGCCTGCCCCCAGATGGCCGCATTGGCCGACCGCATTGCCGCCGGCTGCCCGGACCTGCACCTTGGCTCGATCCATTGGCAGGTTTTCGACGACGGTTTCCCGAACATCGTCATCGACGGGATCGATGCGATCCGCAACCATGACGTGGTCTTTCTGGCCTCCTTCGACACCCCCGGGGACATTTTTCACCAGCTGTCGGCCATCTACGAAATTCCGCGCTACGCCGTGAAGTCCTTCAAGCTGGTGCTGCCCTACTATCCTACGGGCACCATGGAGCGGGTCGACCGCGACGGCCAGGTGGCCACGGCGGCCACGCTGGCCAAGATGCTTTCCAATATCCCCATGTCCCTGTCGGGCCCGGCCCAGATCGTCGTTTTCGATATCCACGCCCTGCAGGAGCGCTTCTATTTCTCGGACCAGGTGATCCCGCGCCTGGAATCCGGCGTTTCCCTGGTAGGGGAAAAATTATCCCTCCTCGAGCAGCCGGCCGTGGCCTTTCCGGACGAGGGCGCCTGGAAGCGCTTCGGCCGGTGGTTCGACGGCTATCCCCTGATCGTCTGCCACAAACTGCGCGACGGGCAGCGGCGGCGCATCACGGTGCGCGAGGGGCATCCGGAAAACCGCCACGTGGTCATCGTGGACGACCTGGCCATGAGCGGCGGCACCCTGCTGGAATGCCGGCGGGCGCTTGTGGAAAACGGGGCCCGGGCGGTCAGCGCCTACGTCACCCACGCCGTATTCCCCCAGGAGGCCTGGCGTCCATTCCTTGAAGCCGGGTTCGATCACTTCTGGATTACGGATTCGGTCCCCCGTCAGGCCGAACGCCTCGACGGGCAGCCGCCCTTTGAAGTGCTTTCCCTGGCCCCGAGCATCGGTGCCCTGCTGGCCGGCGCCGAGCCGGGCCCATCGCCGCTGCCGTGCCAGGCTGCCGTGCCGTCCGACCCTTGAGGATGAAAGCCTTGCCATGTCACTGATGACGACCCTCAGACGCGCCCTGGACCGCTTTCTCCACGGCAGTTGCGATCACTACAGCTGGCGCCTGCCGGCCCCCATGGGCCCCATCGGGCGTTTGACGATGAAGCTGCTTTTCTCCCATGTGAGCATTGAAGAAGACCAGCTCGATCTCATCCGCAAGCTTCCGGAAAACGCCGCCATCGTCTACGTCACCAAGCACAAAAGCCGGCTGGAGCGGCTTTTCTTTCATTTTTATCTCCACCGCCACGGGTTGCCCTGTCCTGAGATCGCGTTTTTCTATCGCAGTTACCTCTGGCAGCCCAAACTGCGCCTGCTGCGTATCCTGGTGGCCCATCTGGTGCATTTCAAGCGCCATTTCAAGCGGCCCGACCCCTTCGAGGGCGGTTACATCGCCCGGGCGATGGCGGCCGGCCGTCCGGTGATGCTTTCCCTGGTGGAGTCCAACGAGTTCTACCGCCGTTACGTGCAGTCCCAGACCGACCCTTTGCGCTTCCTGGTGGCATTGGAAAAGACGCTGGAGCGGCCTATCTACTTCGTCCCTCAGCTCATGTTCTACGGCACGGCGCCGGTGTCCGCCCTCACGGCGCCCCTGGTGGGGACCGACCCGCGGCCGGGCCTGGTGCGCCGGCTCTGGAAACTGATCCTTACACCTGAAAAAATCCTCGTGGAAATCTCCGAGCCCCTCAACCTCCAGCGTTTTCTGATCAAGATCGGCCGCGAAGACAAGACCCCCGAGGCCCAGGCCATGGTCCTGCGGCATCGTCTGCTCGGCCAGATTACACGCCACCGGCAGGGCATTACGGGTCCGATTCTCAAACCCGCCGAAGAGATCCGGCAGCATCTGTTGACCAACCCGCGCCTGCGCGCTTTCATGGCATCCTGGGCGCGGCGGCGGAAGATGTCGATCCCCAAGGTCCAGCGCGAGGCCCTGCGCTATGTCGACGAAATTGCGGCCAAGCCCAACCCGTTGGTCGTGAAGCTCGGCATGGGCGCCGTGCGCTGGATGCTCGACAACATGTTCGAGGGGGTGGACTTCAACCCGGACGGCTTCAACGCCGTGCGCCGGGCCTCGCGCAGTGGGCCCCTGATCCTGATCCCCTGCCATAAGAGCCATGTGGACTACCTGGTGATTTCCTATCTCATGCACCGCAACAACCTGCCCTGCCCCCACACCTTTGCCGGCGCCAATCTGGCCTTCTGGCCCATGGGCCCCATCTTCCGCAGGGTGGGCGCCTTTTTCGTGCGCCGGTCGTTCACCGGCGCCGTCTTCTACGCCAAGGTGTTCTCCGAATACATTCACATGCTCCTGGAACAGGGCTTCAACATCGAGGTGTTCATCGAGGGGACCCGCAGCCGCAACGGGAAACTGCTGCTGCCCAAGCTGGGCATGCTTTCGATCCTGTTGAACGCCATCCAGGACGGCGCCTGCCGGCATGTGACGTTCGTGCCCATCTACATCGGCTATGACCGGGTGCCTGAAGTGGGATCCTACCTCCAGGAAATGGAGGGCGGCAGCAAGGAGCCGGAGAGCTTCTGGCAGATGATTCGGGCCCGCAATGTGCTGAAAAAGCGCTTCGGGAAGATTTACATCAAATTTTGCGCGCCCATCGCCCTGAAGGATCTCGAAAACGAATACGGTTCGCCGGTTCCCGACATGCGCGCCAAAGATATTCGCCGATTGACGCGCGATCTTGGCGACCGGGTGCTGCGTGCCATCGACCGCAATACCGTGGTGACCCCCAAGGGGCTGGTGTCCGCCGCGATTTTAAACACCCCCCACAAGGTCATCACCCGGGAGCAGATCGATTCCAACGTGGCCGCCTTCCTGCGATATCTGGAGCGCATGAACGTATCGCGGGCCGAGACCCTCATGTGGGATACGCGCCATGCCGTGACCCATATCCTGGGCGCATTCGTTCAGCAAAAACTGCTGCGCACCGTTACCAAGGACGAGGATGTGGACCGCCGGGAAGCCCATTTTCTCCTGGCTCCCGGCAAGCGGCCGAGTCTGGATTACTACAAGAACAGCATTATCGGCCCCTTCGTTCCGGCCGCCGTGACCGCCATGGCGATCCTGGCCCGGGATGCCTTTCAGTTCGCCTCCGACGAGATTTACGCCCATTCTCGCTTCCTGCAGCAGCTCCTTCAGAACGAATTCGCCGCGGGGGGGGACGCCGCCCTGACCGATATCCGGGTCCGCAAGACCATCAAGGCCTTCATCGCCGACGCCATTCTGGTGCCGCATCCCCGGCTGCCGGACACCTACAACCTGACCTCCGAAGGCTTTCGCAAGCTGCGCTCGTTTGCCGGCTTTCTGGCCTCCTTTCTCGAGTCCTACCTCGTGGTGCTGCGGTATTTCCAGGTCACCGCAAGCCCGCCCGAGGACGGTGCCGCCCGTCTGAAACAGATCCAGCACTTGGGGGCCAAGATGTTCAAACGGCAGGAGGTTGTCCGCAAGGAAGCGCTTTCCAAGATCACCTACCTCAACGGCGTGGACTATGTCCTGAAAAGCGGCCTGCATAAAGGTGGGCAAGAGGCCGATGCGCTGGATGCCACCCTCGACAATATCCGCCGCTACATCAAGCACCTGCCGCTTTGAGACCACCATGCCGCCATCCAGCCCGCCTTCACCGGGGAGGATTTGCACCCGGACCCAAAGTCTGGCATAACCAAACCGGCCCCTTATCATCCATTAGAAGGCGGAGGAAGATGCCATGCTGAAAATCGATTTGCACGGTCGCCGCGCACTGGTGGCCGGGGTCGCCGATGACAAAGGGTATGGCTTCGCCATTGCCAAAGCCCTGGCCGAGGCCGGCGCTTCGGTATCCGTGGGCACCTGGCCCCCGACCTGGACGATTTTCGCCAAACTGATCGAACGCGGCAAACTGGATCGCTCCCGCCGGATGGAGGATGGACGATTGCTGACGTTCGAAAAAATTTTTCCGTTGGATGCGGCTTTCGACACGCTGGCGGACGTGCCCGAAGACATTCGCAAGCACAAGCGCTACCAGGGTCTCGGCGACTATTCCATCACCGGCCTGGTCGAGCGATGGCGGGAAGCGTTCGGGGAGAACTCCCTGGATATCGTGGTGCATTCCCTGGCCAACGGACCCGAGGTGCGCCATCCCCTTATCGATACGAGCCGCAGAGGCTATCTCGAGGCCCTGAGCGTCAGCGCCTATTCCATGGTGGCCATGGTGCGGCTCATGGCCCCTTTGATGGCCCCCGGCGGAGCGTTTCTGGCATTGTCCTATCTGGCCGGCCAGCGCGTCATCCCGGGCTACGGCGGCGGCATGAGTTCGGCCAAGGCGGCCCTCGAAAGCGATGTACGGGTGCTGGCCCATGAGGCCGGCCGCCGCCACGGGCTGCGGATCAATTGCATTTCAGCGGGTCCGCTGGCCTCCCGGGCGGCATCCGCCATCGGCGAGATCGATCGCATGGTGGACTACGTGGCGCGCAATGCGCCGCTTGCCGATCCGCTGCAACCGGGCGAAGTGGGGCGGGCCGCCGCGTTTTTGTGCAGTCCGCTGGCCAGCGGCATCACCGGCGCCGTCCTTTACGTGGACAAGGGCTATCATGCCATGGGCATGCCCCTTGACCAGGGGCTGCTGTAAACCACACGATTTGCCAAAGGAGGGATTGATGATGACGAAGAAGATGGTGTCGTGGTTGCCGTGCCTGGGGGGTCTTGCCGCCTTCGCCATTGTGCTGTTGAGCAGCGCTCCGGCCGCAGCGCAATCCCCGTCCGGCCCTTTTGAAGTGGCGCGGCTGGTGGTCTGTGCCGATGTGCAGGATCGAAGCCCCGTCGATATACGGGATGTCTTCCCGGCGGAAACGCAGAAGGTTTTCTGCTTTCTCGAAGCACGGGACATCCAGACGACCACGGAGGTCAGAATGGTCTGGTATCACGAGGAATCGGAACTGGCCAGGGTATCCCTGACCGTCGGCCAGGGCCCCCGCTGGCGGACCTATTCCAGCAAGCAGATCATGGGGCGAAGCGGCAACTGGAAAGTGTATCTTTTGGACAGCGCCGACAACACCCTGGCTTCGGTCCAGTTTGCCATCGAATAAGACCGCCGCCATGATGCGCGATACCAACGCCCAACGGGATCGGCAATGCACCTATGCCTTTCGCACTGAATGAAGCGGGCCGCGGCCCGGGCAAGGCCGCCATCCTGGCCGTCGGACTGCTATCGGCGGCGGTGGTGGGGGTTCTCGATTATCTCCTGGGGCCTTCGGTAAGCCTGGAGGCCGTCTATCTGCTGCCGGTGGGTTGGGTGGCCTGGCTGGCCGGGAGCCGGGCCGGCCTTGTCCTCGCCTGCTGTTCGGCCGGCATTGGTTTAACGGCCGCCGTTTATGCCGGCGGTGCGGCGTTTACACCCCCGCTGATGCTGTGGCAGTTTGGTACCCTGGCCGGCGTGGGGGGGGCTTTTGCCGTGCTGTTGGCGCGTCTGCGCAAGGCGCAGTCCCGAACCCGGGCGCTTTCGCTGGTCGATTTTCTGACCGGTGCCCTCAACAGCCGTGCCTTGGACACCATTTTGGAAAACGAACACCGCCAAAGCGCGCGCTACGGGCGTCCCCTGACGCTGGCCTATATCGGTCTGGATCATTTCAAGCACATCAACGACCGCTTCGGGCATACGGTGGGCGATACGCTGCTGCGCAAGGTGGCCCGTACCATGATGAAGCATTTGCGGGCATCCGACCGGGTGGCGCGGCTGGGGGGGGACGAGTTTGTGGTGTTGCTGCCGGAGACGGGGCGCGAATCCGCCAAAACGGTGATCCCCAAGCTTTGCGGGCGGCTGAGCGAGGAGATGACCGAGAACCAATGGCCCGTCACCCTGAGTGTGGCGGTGGTCACCTTCCTGCGCGTGCCGCCCGAGGCGCCGGTCATGATCAAGACGGCCGAAAAATTGATGCGGACCGTCAAAAACGGAGGCCGGAACGCCGTTCGTTATGCCGCCTACAACGGATGATCCGCAGCGCCGGCGTTGGGCGCAGGGTCCGCCGGCAGCCAAAAGCGCCGCGTGGGGGCCTTCCGCGACGATATGCCCCTGTTTGACACCTCTTGATTGGGTATATCGGGAAATTTGCAAACCAAAGGGTGATTGAAAACCTTCTTGCGGGATATCGTGGATGCCAACCGAAACCATTCCGGGTTCTGAAGGGGAAAAACCCTGAAGACCGCCGCCGACCAGCCGCCTGCCCCCCTGGTGATGATCGCCGACGCCCACCTCAGCCGGCGCCGGGGCAATCTCGACGCCTTTTTCCACATGCTGGCCATGCTGGGCGAAGGCCCCGGCGATGTCGTATTTCTGGGGGATATTTTCGATCTCTGGATCGCTTTGCCCCGCTACGAGGAGAATTGCCACCAGAGGTTCGCGGCCTGGTGCCGCCGGCAGAAATCCCGCCGCCGCATCGGCTTTGTGGAGGGCAATCACGAATTCTTTGTCGCCCGGGCCCATCGCCGGGCCTTCACCTGGTGCACCCCGGGCCCCTGGTGGCAGACGGCCGAGGGGCACCTGTTTTGCCACGGCGACCGCATCAATCGTGCCGACCGGGCCTACCTGGCGTTTCGCATGGCGACCAAAAATCCTGTTTCAAGGGCGGTCATCCGGGGCCTGCCCCTGGGGCCCCGTCTGGCGGAGCAGGTCAAACGCGATCTGAAAGGCACCAACCAGGCCTTCCGCAAACACCTGCCTGTGGCAGCGCTGCGCTCCTTTGCCGAGGCGCGTTTCAGGCATGGCGCGCGCCGCATTTTCGTGGGGCATTTTCACCGATCCTACCATTACGAGGGCCTGCGGGGCGGGGTCCTCGATGCCCTGCCGGCCTGGTACCTGCAGGGGGCGGTGAGCGTATGGCGACCTTCCGATCAACGCCTGCAGCAAGGTCCCTGGCAGGAACTTCTGCCCCTGGCGGAAGGGGCCTAAAAACGCCCGGGGCCGGGCTTGACCTCGCGCCGGCCTCAATATAAGCTTTTGTTTGCCGATATACCTTCAGACGGTAGGTTTTCTTGCGAACCATGAGGGAGGATGCATATGCCGATGCACATACGCGGGCGATTTCGCAATGTCGACGGCCAAACGGCCGGCTGTCCCAACCCCGGGCGCCGGATGGCCCGATGGGCGGCTGTCTGGCTTCTGGCGGCGGCCCTTGTTTGGCCGCAGGCCGCCAAGGTCGCGGCCGGGGTTTACAAATACCAGGACGAAAACGGCGTCTGGCATTTCACCGATACCCCGGACGAGGCGGTTTACGAGACGGCCGAGCAATACGGCGAGGATGATCCGGCCGCGTCCGGCGCATCGGGCTCCAAAGCGGCCGTGCGCGTGGGCCAGGATCTGCAGGCGCATTTCCAAAAGCATCTGCCGCCGGCCAACAAGATCGAAGCCGCCCGCAATGCCACCGTTTCCATCAAGATGCCCCTGGGGTCGGGTTCGGGGTTTTTCATTTCGGCCAACGGCTACATCGTGACCAACCGTCACGTGATCGATTCCGCCTACGGCCAGGATGAGGACGCTGGCGATCAAATCGAAGCGGTCAAGGAGCAGGTCGCGTATCAGGCCCGGGCCTTAGAACAGGAGGAGCGCCGCCTCCGCAAGCAGAAAGCCGAGCTGCAGCGCCAGCGGCGTCAGATGTCACCGGAGGAATACCGCCATTGGAAGGATCGGCTGGACCGCAGCGAGGAAATCCTGCGCCAGCGGCGCTATCAATTCGAGGAACAGCGGCGTCAGTTCGACACGGCCTACGATGCGTACAAGAAGCGTCTGATCGACGATCTGGCGCACAGCGGCTACACCATCGTGCTCGCGGACCAGACCCAACTGCAGGCCGAGCGCGTCATGGTCAGTGAACGCTACGACCTGGCCCTGCTGCGGCTCAAGGACTACAAAACGCCCTATATCCCGCGCGGCAATGCCCACGGCCTGCACCATGGCCAGCCGCTGTATGCCATCGGCAATTCGCTGGACATGGGGCATACCGTGACTTCCGGCATCTTTTCGGGGCGCCGTTCCGATCTCCTGCAGACCAACGCCCAGATCAATCCGGGCAACAGCGGCGGGCCCTTGATCACCAAAGACGGTCTGGTGATCGGCGTGAACACCTCCAAGGCCATCGGCGTGGGTGTGGA
>CAYMQN010000117.1:0-1281 GCA_964392545.1 uncultured Desulfobacteraceae bacterium | reverse complement strand
ACGATGACCTTCGGCGACGATTGGGGTTGGGGTGCTTCCCCCAAGGAAAGCCGCCGTATCTTCGACGCGTTCGTCGCGGCCGGAGGCAATTTTATCGACACGGCGGATATCTATACCAACGGGGCCAGCGAAAAACTGATCGGCGAGATGGTGGCCGGAGACCGCGAACGGTTCGTGCTGGCCACCAAGTATACCAACAGCTCACCGGGAAGCGACCCCAATGCGGCCGGCAACCACCGCAAAAACATGCTGCAGTCCCTGGACGCCAGCCTCAAGCGGTTGAAGGTGGAGTATATCGATCTTTTCTGGCTGCACGCCTGGGATTTCACCACCCCGGTGGAGGAGGTCATGCGGGCCTTCGACGACCTCGTGCGGGCCGGAAAAGTGCTTTACATCGGCGTTTCCGACACCCCGGCCTGGATCGTCGCCCGGGCCCACACCCTGGCGGAATTGCGCGGCTGGAGCCGGTTTGCAGCCCTGCAGGTGGAGTACAGCCTGGTGGAGCGCACCTCCGAGCGGGAATTGATTCCCATGGCCCGGGCCCTGGGGTTGGGGGTCACGGCCTGGTCGCCGCTGGGCAGCGGTCTGCTGACCGGCAAATACCACCGCCCGGCGGACAGCGGCAGCGAGCGGCGGCTGGACAAGGTGGCCTTCAAGGAGATCGACGATACCAATTATTCCATTGCCCGGGAGGTGGATCGGGTCGCCGCCGAGATCGGCAAGTCCCCCGCCCAGGTGGCCCTCAACTGGGTGCGGCGCCAGCCGCAGGTCATCCCGATCCTGGGGGCCCGGACGGCCGAGCAGATGAAGCAGAACCTGGCCTGCCTGACCTTTGCCTTGGGCGACGAACAAATGGAGCGCCTGAACAAAATCAGCCAGATCCCGCTGGGATTCCCGCACGATTTTCTAACCAGCGAAGTGCCGCGCAGCTTGATGTATGGCGGCATGGAAGAGCAGATCGATTTTTAGGGTTTGACCTGAGTTCCCCAACTTGGGCAGAGAACCTGCCAAAAATGATATGATCCGATCTACTTGAAGTTTTTGCTTCTTTTCTTTCGCGTGAGAGAAAAGATACGCTCGTAAAAAGTCGAAAATATAGGTTTTGTCGTCCCCGCGAAAGAGGCTGTGTCACAATTTGCACGAAAGGGGTAGACACACGCCGTCATCCCGGCGGAAGCCGGGATCTCATGCATATTCATACCTTTAGCCCAACGAGATGCCGGCTTCCGCCGGCATGACGGGCAAAAAGGGGACTTTTAGGGGCATTGCGACACAGTCTCG
>CAYMQN010000116.1:0-11764 GCA_964392545.1 uncultured Desulfobacteraceae bacterium | reverse complement strand
CGCCCGCAGGCGTAGCCCGGCTACGCCGAGGACCGACGGGAGGGGAGAACGCCGCCAGGGACCGAAAGATGCCCTTTATGAACGGACACTGAAATTCTTTTCGGCGATCGCGGTCAACTCGCGAAACGCCTCCCTGGGGCTGAACTCGATCAGCACCGTCCCGGCCGAGGCCGCCATGGTGTGGCCGGGGGCCATGTAGTAGGCCTCGCCCGCTGGAACCACGTCTTCGTGATCCGCGTAGCGCACCGTCAGTTTTCCGGCCAGCACATATCCCCAGTGCGGACATGGGCAGCGGTCCTCCGGCAGCCCTTTGAGCAGCGGCGCGTCGTCGAAATCCTGCAGATAGGTTTCGTACCCCACCCGCATATCACCCCATTCGTCCTGGCGCCAAACGGCGCTCTCGGATGCGATCTCGGTTTCGAAGGCCGCAAGCGCGGCGTGGCGGCCTCTAGTCGTTTGTGGTGCCATCATTCAGCCCCTCCCTTAGAAACGCGAGGACGTCAGCGCGTGATCCGCACTCGCCCAGGTGTGGTCGAAGCGTTCGGCGACGGCGGCTGCATCCGTCTGCTTGCCCTGCTGCGCCAGCGCCTGCTGCAAGCCGAAGAGCGCGTAGCCGTTGTTGGGGTTCTTGCGCAAATCGGCCGCATAGACCACCTCGGCCTCGTTGGGCCGGCCGGCATCCAGCAGCATGGCGCCCAGATAGTGCCGCACCGGGAAATACCAGTCCGGGGGCTCGTTGTAGCGCAGGCCGTCTTCCAGCCGGACCGCCCGCTCGAGATGGGCCAGTCCCTCCATGGTGCGGCCTTCGGCGTAGGTCAGCTCGCCGCGCACGATCTCCTCGGCGATGGTCAGCAGCGTTTCGGCCGTGGCAAAGCCGACGTAGTGCGCCTCCGTCCCCATGGCTTCGCGGGCGGCACTCAAGCTGGACAGCTCCCGGCGTGCGGCATCGGATCGCCCCGCATAAAGATGCGCCAGACCCCGCCCGTAATGCCAGATCCCTGTCATGAAGCGGGAATCGATGTCCGGCCGGGGCTCGGCGAGCATCGCCTTCCACATGCCGAAGCGCACCATCACGAACATGGGCTGGGACAAGAATGTTTCGTAAAGCGCCCAGACGTTCTTGTCGGCGGAAAGCTCCGGCGGCACCTTGTCCACGATCTTGCGTGCGGCCTGGAGCGCTTCCTCCGGGCGCCCCTGGAACATGGCCGACCAGGCCATGAAATGAATGTTGTGGGGGTAGTAGTTCAGGGGGTAGATGTTCTGGGCCCGGCACTGGGTGATGTAGTCCTCGTCGGCCGCCACGGCCCGGCGGTTGGCCTCGTAGGAATCCGCGTAGCGGCCGACGCGCATGTAGATGTGCGAGGGCATGTGGACGAGGTGCCCGGCCCCGGGCATGAGCCCGGCCAGTTGGTCGGCGGGCTGCTCGCCCAATTCCGGATGGCGGGCTTCCACGGTGTGGATGTAGTAGTGCAGCGCCCCGGGGTGGCGGGGATTGCGGCCGATGACCGACTGCAGGGCCTCGAGAACGTCCAGCGTGCGCCCCTTGGGGCTGCCGTCCAACTGCCAATAATCCCATGGGCTCAGGTTCATCAGCGCGGCGGCGTAGAGCGTGGCGGCATCCAGATCGTCCGGAAAGCGCATGACCAGATCCTCCATGGCCCGGGCATAGGCCTGGTCCAGGGACGCGCGGTCGGCGGAGGGATCCGCTGAATACCGTTTGGCCAAGGCTTCGATGTAGGCGCGCTCGCGCTCGGAGACGGAATCCTTGAGTGCCAGCGCCTGCCGGATGGCGCGGTGGGCCCGGGGCGCCACCGACGGCACCATGGGCAGGTTGAGGTTGGGCCCCAAAACCAGGGCCCAGCCCCAGTAGGCCATGGCATTGCCCGGGTCCAGGCGGGCGGCCTCCTTGAAGGCCCGCAGCGCTTCCGAGTGGTTGAAGGCGTAGGTCAGCCGCAGCCCCTGATCGAAGAAAATCTGGGATTCCGGCACCTGGGTGGTGATCGGGAAATGATGGTCCCCCAGCCCTTCGAGCAGGGGTGCGATGGGCGTTTCGGCCGTGGCCGGATCCGCCGCCAGGGCGATGGGATCGTGAATCCGCGCCCCAGCGGGCGGGACGGCAAGACAAAGCATCATTATGGATAGAGTGATGATACGCATTTTCTTCTTCTCCTCATTTTTATGAGCTTCCTGAAGCCTGTGATGATCCGTCGAGGTCGGCATCGAACCGGACCGATGACGTCAGGTCGTAGCCGACGCTTAAATCAGGCGAATGGCTCAAGGTTTGGTGAACGACACAGTAGCGCTCGGTCAGCCGCACGCAACACGTGCACGGCCGATTGGGGCGCTTCGCGATAGCGTTTCTTCAGCGGCTGCTGTTTGGCACGCAGCGATTTGGCATCCATGGGGTATCCTCCTAATGCTGCCCGGCGTCTCAGGCGGCGGCCATGCGTGTGGCGTGGTAGAGGGCCGTGGACCCTACGACGAACAGCGCCACGGCCCAGATCAGGTCGAAGTTGACCCAGCTGCGGCGCAGGACGGCCAGTCCGAGCTTGCGGAAAACCACCAGGGCGGTCACCAGCATCACCGCCAGCATGGCCGCGGTGTGGAGCAGAATCGCCATGAGCACCCCCAATCCCGACATGAATCCGGCTGCCGGACCGGCGGCATGGCCGACCTCGAGCAGCACCGGCGCCACCATAAGTCCGGCACCGTGGGCCGCCGCCATCAGGAAAGACCAAAAAAAGAGGTCCTTCATGCCGACCCGCATGCCCACCCAGCGCGGGTGACGGTAGGTATTGAACAGCTTGAAGACGGCGAATAGCAAAAGCACGCCCGCGGCCAGGTAGCGCAGATGCGTGATCGAGAGCCAGCTCCCGGCGGCCAGCACGAGGCCCGCCACGACGACGATGGAGGCGGCATGCCCTGTGGTAATCGGCAGCATGGACCGCCAGATGGCACGCTCGCTCCTCTGCTGGAGTCCGAGCGCCAGGGCGAAAAGCCAGCCCATGCCCGGGTTCAAGCCGTGGTAGGCCCCGAAGCCGACCATCAGCGCCCAGCTGACCATCAGCTCAGGAAGGGTAGCAGAAGGTGTCGGTGGATGCATCGCCGCCCTCCAGTCGCACTTGATGGGTGCGGGTTTCGCCGAAATCGACAAAAAAGTGCGGGTCCAGCGCCATGCCGCCGTCTTCCGCGATATCTGCTTTGGCCATCCACCCGGTCATCCGCCCGGGATAGAACTGGTCGTCCACTGCACTGTAGAGCGAGTTGGTGAAGTAGACCCGGCGGCCGTCCCGGCTGATCTCCACCATCTGAGGTCCGCCCGAGAGCGGCCCGCCGCTCTTGGGATGGGAGGCCCGGCGCGTTATCCCGCCGATGCTGGCCTTGCCCGTCAGGCGCGGCTGCATGGGGTCGCTCACATCGTATTGGTGGAGCTCACCGGTGCCCCAGCAGGAGACATAGAGAAAGCGGTCGTCCAGGGAGAGATCGATGTCGGTCACGAAGGGCGGTACGGCCTTGAAATCCTTGAGCGGGGGCGGCAGCTCCTCCGGACGGGCCGGCTCGGCGGGAATTTCGATGGTTTTGCGCGCCGCCCATCGGCCGTTTTCGCGGTGCCAGGTCCAGATGGAACTGCTCAGGTCCTTGAGGCTGAGCACCACGCCGGCGAAGCCGTAGGTCTTGGATGGCTCGTGGGCGGGCCGCAGTTCGAACACGAACTGGTACTCGTCCCCCAGGTTGATGGTCTGCAGATGCCGGCGGCGGCGCATGTCCCAGAAGTGCAGGTTATGGCCGTAGCGCCCGGCCAGGATGTCCTCCAGTACGAGACCGTCTTCGAACTGTTTGGGCAGCCCCCACTCGCTGGTGATCATGGTGTCTTCGGTGATGTGCCACCAGAAGTCGTAGGCCAGCTCCTGGGGGCCGTGGTCGATCTCCCAGGGGCCCAGCACGTCGAAATTGAAGTGATCGAGCATGAAGATCCCCCCCGGCCCCCCGCCGCCGTTGTCGGCGCCCAGGGCGCTGACGTAGATGGCGTCCGGGCCGCAGTGGATCGTGTGGGGCCGGCTGTAGCCCGAACGCTTCATGACCTCTTCCGGTTCGATGATCTTGGCGATGGAAGGGCGTCGCGGGTCGGGCTTGGTGTCGATGATGTAGATCCGCGAGCTGCGCAGGCCCGGCACGATCAGGTAGCGTCGTTCCAGATGGGGGTGGGGAGCGTAGGGGCACAGGGCCGAGCTGCAGGCGTTCCAGCCGAAGTGGTGCAGTTCGTCGCCGGCGTAGGGCATCTCCAGGGTGTTGACGATGCGGCCGTAGTCCGGCGATTCCGGATCCAGGTCCACCACGCTGAGGGCATCGGGCCGATCGCTGCGGCCCGTATTCAGGGTGGCGACATATCCCAGTCGTTCCGCGGGCGCTTTGCAGGCCATGCGGGGGGATGGGTAGAAGGTCTGGTCGGGCTTGAGAAAGGTCATGGCGACACCTCCGGAAAAGACGGTAGTTTCTGGCGGGAGTTCCGGCACCGGTCGTGATGACGACCGCCAAGGCCAGGTGGACGGTCCCGCGAAATCGAAGCAATTTGCGGATTTCCCGGGTGATCATGAGATGTGGTAGTACGCTTGAGGCTACCGTGTCAGATGAGATATTTCAGCACCGAAGGGGTGGTCAACACGAGGCGATGCGAACAGGCCGGGTGGTTTGCGCATGAATACAGCATATCGCGTGCCAGCCACGCTGAAACCTGCCGATGTAGATTCTAACCATCCGGAATAAAGAGTTTTATTACCTATAGGAGGAGAGAAACGAAGCGTCCGTCCAATACGGCAACTCGCAACTATTGGCGAAAAGGGCCGTTATTGACGCGCAACATTTGACGAGTGTGGATCGGGATCACGAAGGAGAAGTGGGAGACGTGTTCGAGCCGGCTGCCTGTTGCCGGGGCCTGCGGATACCAAGCTTTTTCATGCGATAGCGGAGGGTCGAGGGATTCAGATCCAGCACGGCCGCCGCACCCGAGGGGCCGCTGATGCGCCACCCCGCAGCCTCCAGGACCCGCGTGATGTAGCGGCGCTCCACCGTGGCCAAGGGGGCCCACGCCGCGCCCTCCCCGTCTTCAGGTGGTTGAGGCGTGCGGCCACGCAGGGCTTCGGGCAACCGGAGTTCGGGGCCGGAGCTGGTGATGACCGCCCGTTCGAGGACATTCTTCAACTCCCGCACATTGCCGGGCCAGTCGTAGTCCAGGAGGGCCTGCAGGGTCGCTGAGGGCACCGTCGTGATGGTCTTGCCGATGCGCTGGCTGAGCTGGGGCAGAAAGTAGTCGACCAGCAGGGGAATGTCTTCCGGCCGCTGCCGCAGCGGCGGTACCTGGATGGGGTAGACATTCAGGCGGTAGAAGAGATCCGCACGGAAGTGGCCGCTTTGCACGGCTTCGCCGAGCCGTCGGTTGGTGGCGGCCACCACGCGCACGTCGCAGGAAAGGGTCTGCGTCCCCCCGACCCGCTCGAATTGCCCCTCCTGCAGCACCCGCAGCAGCTTGGCCTGCAGCTCCAGCGGGATTTCACTGACCTCGTCCAGAAAAAGGGTTCCGCCGTCGGCCAGTTCGAAACGGCCCCGCCGCTTCCGGGTGGCGCCGGTGAAGGCGCCGGTTTCGTGGCCGAAGAGCTCGCTTTCCACCAGGTTGGGCTGCAGGGCGGCGCAGTTCAAGGTGATGAAAGCAGCCGGGGCGCGCCGGCTTCGCTGGTGCAGGTAGCGCGCGATGAGCTCCTTGCCGGTGCCGGTTTCGCCCTGGATGAGGACGGTGGTGTCGGTGTCGGCCACCTGGGCGGCATTCTGCAGAATTTCCTGAAGCGCATCGCTCGCGCCGACGATCTCCTCCCCGGAACGCAGCGCCTCCCGGAGATAATCGCGCTCTTCCTGGAGATGGCTGATGCGGCGCTCCGCCGCGATGCGGTCGTTGACGTTGCGCAGGATGAGGGCCAGGTGCCGACGCCCCCGGGCCTCGTAGCGGGATAGGGTTGCCTCGGCCTTGAATTGCCGGCGACCCGGACCGAAGGCCTGGAGCCCGTCCGGGATCCACATGCAGCGCTTGCCCTCGGGGAAGGTGTCCACCTGTGCGATCAAGCGGTTCAGCTTGTCCCGGCTTCCAGGCACCAGATAGGGCCACAGGCTGTCGCCGGTGCCGCCTTCCGCGCTCAGCCCGAAAGCGCTGCGGGCCGCCGGGTTCATGCGGGTAATGCGAAACCTTTCGTCCAGTACGACGATGCCGTCCATGGCGCTGTCCACAAGCGATCGCAGCTCGATCTCCCGCTCCTCGAGATCCTGCTCGGCGCGGATGCGGCGCAACTCGGCCGCCGCGCGGGCCGCAAATATCTTGAACAGGGCCAGATTGCGGGGCGCTTGGGGCATGGGCTGGTCGTCGATGACGGCCAGATGGCCCAGCACTGCGCCCTCCAGATTGTTCAAGGGCACACCCATGTAGCTGACGGCTTCCAGCTCCTTCAGCTTATGGCTGCGCGGAAAGAGCTCCCGGATATTGTCGGGATAATGCACAAACTGGGAATGATCGATAATCTTCTGGCAGGGCGTGTCTTCGATGTCGATTCCAAACGGGGGCTGCAATTGGCCGTCTTCGCAGAAGGCCAGGGTCTGCAAACGTCGCTGGCCGGGCATGTACTCCGTAACCCATGCGTAGCGGGTTTGCAGGGCCCGCGAAAGGCTCCTGACCAGCACGTCGAAGAAACCCGTACCGGTTTCGGTGGCGGTGCCTTCCAGGACCGCCCGCAGGGTGTCGTGTTGCTCCAGTTCGCAGGAGAACCATTCGGCATGGCTTACCATAGCGTGCTTCCCTTTTAACGAGGATGCGGATAGAGCACCCACCGGGCGTAACGACGGTCAGCCTGCTCCTCTTGCTCACAGGGTGATGGTGATCGCCGACATGTGCTTCGCCTTGCCGCCGGCCAGCAGGCCGGAGATGCGGCCGTCGGCGATCGTCAGGCGCACCTCGATCGCACTGGGCGACGGTGGCTGCATAAAATGCCCCTGCCCGATGTGGAAAACCTCCTTGTGAATCCCCATTTTGTCGTAGAGATAACATCCCAGGGGACCGGCGGCCATTCCGGTGGCGGCCTCTTCATTGATGCCGAAGCGCGGCGCAAACATCCGGGCGCCCGCATCGCGGCCCGGGCTTTGCGGCGCGCCGGAGAAAATGTAATAGCCGATCAAATCCCACGCCGCGCTGATCGCTTCGATCGCCGCGAAATCCGGCTTGGCACCCTCCACGGTTGGAATGCTTGCCAGAGGAAGCAGCAGAAACGCATTTCCGGTATCGACGATCATCGGCTGGGGGTCGGGCGCAAACGCCTCCGCGGAGAGCCCGAGGGAGTCCCCGATTCGGGACATGTCTTCCTCGAGCGGGGCATAGCGGGGGGCCACCTGCTCCATGAAGGCCATGTCGCCGTCCATGAAGATGTTGCGCTTGCCGTCGATGGTTTCCTTGGAGGTTTCGGCCGACGGGATCCGACCCAACGCCTGCAGGTAGCTGAAGGCCGCGATGGTGGCATGGCCGCAATGGGCGATCTGGCGCGTCGGTGTGTAAAATTCGAGTTTGAAGTCCGCCGAGGCCGAAGATGAAACAAACGCCGTCTCGGACAACCCCACACCCGCGGCGATCTGCTGCTTCTGGGACGCGTTCAAATGATCGGCATCCAGCACGACCCCGGCCGGATTGCCGCCATTCGCGCCTTCGATGAACGCATTGACCACTTGCACGTCGATTTTCATGGCACCCCTCTTTTCTTCTCATGATGGAAGTTGCCCCCAAAGGGTTTCCGCCAAAGGGAAGTGCGCTCTTTATATGCTCCAGTCCATCGGGGTCGCCGCTTCCGGCCCGGCCTTGACGATAACCAGGCTGATGTCGTCTTCCCGTTTGGTGCCGTAGGCGAAGCGCTGCACGTCGGCGTAGACCGCGTCCAGGATGGCCCCTGCGTCTTTGCGGGCGTTGCGGCGGATGACATTCCGAAACCGGCGCATGCCGTAACGCTTGCCGTTGCGGTCGAAGGTTTCCCAGATGCCGTCGGTTCCCAGGGCGATCACGTGGCCGGCGGCAATCTCGGGAGCACGGCGCACCCGGTAGCGATAGTCCGCCTCCACCCCCAGGGCCATCCCCTCCCCCTTGAGTTCCGCGAAACGGTCCCGCTCGGGCCGGTAGAGCAGCGCCGGCGAGTGCCCGGCCCGAATCCACAGGGGTTGCCGGTCCCGGGCCTCCAGCCGCAGGCAGAATAGCGTCATAAAACGCCCCGAATCGAGCACATCGAGGGCCAGCTGCCGGTTCATGGCATTGATAATCTCGGCCATGTCGTCCATCTGCAGCGCCTTCATCCGGAAAATGGCCCGCGCCGTGGTCATCAGCAGGGCCGCCTCGGCGCCGTGCCCGGTAACGTCGCCCACCACGATGGTGATGGCCTCCTGGGGCTTGTCCGGATCCACCCAATAGTCGAAGTAATCCCCCCCGATTTCGTCGCAGCTCAGGGTCCTGCCGGCAATGTCGTAGCCTTTCAGCTGAGGGCTGCTTTGGGGCATGAGGCTGCGCTGGACCTCGCCGGCCAGCACCAGCGAGCGTTTCTGCCGCGACAGGTCGCTGACAAAGTTCATGTAGCCGATGGTCCGGCCGAGATCGTCTTTCAAGATGTCGCCATAAATGCGGACGGGTATGTCGCGGCCGGATTTTGACCGCAGACGGCCCTCGAACTCCTTGTGTTGCTCGGAGAACAGGTGGTTGCGGTTGACGGTCAAAAATTGGCGGAAATCTTCAGCAGCGAAATCCAGGGGGGATCGGCCCACGATGTCGGGCGGCGTATAGCCCACCATCCGGCAGAAGGCCTCGTTGGCGCTGGAGATGGTCAGATCCTTGTCCATCAGCACGAACCCTTCCCCGGTGGTTTCGATGATGCGCCGGAAGGTTTCCTCGCTTTTGCGCACCCGGGCTTCGGCGTGCAGCCGCTGCAGTTCGGCGGAGGCCCGGGCGGCGAATATCTTGAAGACCACCAGCAACTGGGGTTCCTCGGGCATGGGACGGGTGTCGAAGACCGCCAGGTTTCCGAGAACGCGGTCGGCGTTGTCCACCAGGGGGATGCCCAGATAGCTTTTGGCACGGAATTCCTTGAACGTGGCGTTTTGGGGATAAAGCCGCAGGACATTGTTGGGATAGTGTATAATCTCAGTGCTTTCGATCACCTTTTGGCAGGGGGTGCCGTCCACGTCAATGAAAAAGTCTTCGTAGACCTGGCCGTTGGACCAATATGCAAGGGCATGCAGTTGCCGCTTTTCGGGAACATATTCGGTGACCCAGGCGCTGTTGGTTTGCAGGGTTTTGGCCAGGTTTTCCACCAGCGCTCTGAAGAAAGCCTCGCCCGTGGCGGTCGCCGTGCCTTCCAGGATATTGCGCAGGACCGCATTCTCGTCATGAATGCGCCTTACGTCGAGAGCGGGATTGCCCATGGCGGTCCCTCCCTTTGTCCGACGGCAATCGGCCGTCACGTAAACCGTTGTTACCCAATATTTTGCGGGTCGGCCGTGCCGATCGGAAGTCAGGGGGCGGGCAGCAATCCAGAAGCGCTTGGCAGCAGGTACCGCAACGGAGGCGAGCACTGATGCAAGGCCCACCTCAACTGCACAGCCGTGATGGATCAAGATGGCGCCGTGGTTTGCGTTGTCAAGCCGACCCTGGCTTTTGAGGCGGCAAAGAAGGGTGGCGGCCGTCTCTCCAGTTTGTTATGTTGTTTTTGTCCGGTATTTCTCACGACTGGAAAATGCGTCGAAATTTCGGCATATCCATATCAGCGATCGTCATACCTTGAACCGAGGAGCACGATCATGGCGTATTTAGAAGAAGACGATCCCGTCCTGGCCGACCTGGTATCCCGGGAAACGCAGCGCCTCGAGAACACCATCGATCTCATCGCAGCGGAGAGCCATTGCCCGCGGTCCGTCATGGAGGCGCTGGGGTCCGTTTTCACTACCAAGACCATCGAAGGCTATCCCGGCCGGCGCTTCCATGCCGGCTGCGTCCATGCCGACGCGGTGGAGAGCCTGGCCGTTTGGGAAAGATGGAGATCAGCGGCGCGAACGCCGAGAAAGCGCTGGAATCCGCCGGCATCGTGGCCAACCGCAACGTGGTACCGGGGGATGCTGACGAACCCGGAAAGGTCAGCGGCCTGCGTTTGAGGACCTGCGCCATCGCCTACCGCGGAATGGGGCCGGCGGAGGTGGGTCGGATCGCCGGGCTGATGGACCAGATTCTGCGGAACCCCGACAGCGAGCACATCCGGAACCAGGTCCGAAATGCGGTGCAGGCATTGTGCCGGCAGTTTCCGGTCTATGCGCAGGAAATCGTGGGACAAGTGAATCGGCTGAACCAGCCGATGATCTAAACGCCTCAGGTGCCGCCGTAGCCGATGGTAACCTTCTCGCCTTCGACGATGATGGGCACCTTGCGCTGGCCGCCCGAAGCCTTCAGCATGGCTTCCATGTTCTGCGACGAGGCTTTCACGTCGATGTAGTCGTGCTTCCCGTAGGCCTCACGGGCCTTCTGGGTGTAGGGTCATCCCGCCTTGCCGTAGATGCGGATCGGCTCAGCCATTGGCAGACTCCTTTCTTTCATGGGATAGGACAAACCGCCGGGCCGCCTCGGACCCATCCGGTTTTCCAATTTCATAGCATTTCTGCATCGAGATTTTCAATAGGGGCCGGAAAGGGCGAACGGCAAAATCGGGAATATGAAAATGGATTCGGTGCCGCGTAGGATTCCGGGGGCTGCGCGCGCTGCAAGAGGAGGTAGCAACGTGAATTTGAGAACATGGTTTGTCAAGCCTGGCAATTGGGTGGTGGTGATCTTGCTGACGGGTGCTGTCCTGTTGCCTGGCATCGGCACGGCGGATGCGCTCTCCGATTGCATGCGGGAAATGCTGCCGCTGGCCGATGACGACACCACCATCGGCGAACTGCGCCGGCAGTGCCGGGAGAAACTCAACCGCGTGGAACCATCCGGGGAAGACGATATCGCCCCGGTCCTCACCGAACGCCTCCAGCAGGACGAGGAAAACGTTCTCGAGCCGTTCACCCTGATGAGCCACAAGCCGAATTACCTTCTGTTCGGCGCCCACAACTTCAGCGGGTACGACCCCGCGCTTTACCGGCTGCAGGACAACGATCCGTCCCTGGACGTCAGCGACACCGAAGTACAGTTCCAGATCAGCCTGAAGACGCCGCTGGCCGTGGGCCTCTTCGACCTGTTCGACATCTACGCGGGCTACACGAACCACTCCTTCTGGCAGCTCTACGACTCGGACTCCGCCCCCTTTCGGGAAAGCGAACACGAGCCCGAGGTCTGGCTGCAGTTTCAGCCCGGCTGGTCCTTCCTGGGCGTCAGGAACACCGTCAACGCCGTCGGCTTCGTACACCAGTCCAACGGCCAGGGCGGTGTCCTGTCCCGGAGCTGGAACCGGATCTATGCCGCCATGGGCCTCGAGATGGGGCCGCTCGCCCTGGGCATCAAGCCCTGGTACCGCATCCCCGAGGACGACGAGGACGACGACAACCCGGACATCACCGACTACCTGGGCCACTGCGAACTGCGCGCGGCCTACAAGTGGCGCGACCACGTGTTCAGCGTCATGTCGCGCAACAACATTGAATCCGGTTTTTCGAAAGGCGCCGTGGAGCTCACCTGGAGCTTCCCCTTCGGGGACTACCCCTTCCTGAAGGGCTATGTGCAGTA
>CAYMQN010000115.1:0-11803 GCA_964392545.1 uncultured Desulfobacteraceae bacterium | reverse complement strand
GGGCGCTTTCTTTTGGTTCGTTTTCTTTCGCGTGAAAGAAAATGAACAATCCCTTGGGTATCAATACACAGGGAAAGAAGAACTTTTCCGAATCCCCACCAGAAATGGAGGACCTTTATCGAAATTAAGAGCGTTTGGTGTAATAGAGGCAGGCCACGCCCGGGGTGATGCGGCGGACTTCCAGAAAGGGGGGGCGCCGGCTTTTGAATCCCAGCGCACGACAGCCGTGAGGGTGGTCGGCATCCCAGGTCACGTAATAATGGCGGCACGTGCGGCAGCGGGCAACGATCCGCGGGCGGTGGGGGGCATCTGAAAGATTCATGGTCCTCGGCCGGTGGTCCGCCATGCTCAGGGGTGCACCTCGATTTCGAGGCCCAGGCGGTTCAGCATTTCCCAGGACCGGTCGTATTCCGCGTCCCGCCGGGGGGACGCGGCCACCACGATGGCCCGGATGACGTCGTCGTGCATGCCGGAGCGCTTGAGTTCGAGAAGGTCCTGCACCGAGGCCAGATGAATCGGTTTGACGGATCGGCCGTATACGATCGGCCGGGCTTGCCGCAGGAAGGAGCGTTCCGTCACCAGCACCTCGAGCGTGGCATCCGCCATGCCCGCTTTTTTCAACGCAATGAGCTCTTCCACCGTAAAGGCCGCGGTTTCGATGACCTTCTCGCGCACCACGGCCTGAAGGACCGAGTCCCCCAAACCGGCTTCCTTCAGCGCCACCAGGGCTTCGGCGGACGTCGCCGCAACGGCGGCGGGGAGGCAGAGCAAGACCAGCAAGACGGCCCCCAGGGTTTTGGCAACAAACTGTCCCATGGCTAATTCAGAAACTGCATCAGGGTCGGCTGAATGATCTTGGCGGCCGCGTTCAAGGACATTTCATAGGCCAATTCCTGGTTGTTGAAATCGATAATGGTCTCTTCCACGTTGGCCTTTTCGGTGCTGTCCATCATCTCTTCAAAGGTGAGTTTCAGTTTGGCGGTCTGCTGCTCCACCAGCTCGAGCTGCTCATACTTGGCGGCGCTTTCGGCGCGCACCACCTCGACCTGTCCCTTGGCCTGGTCGAAACGGTCGATCTGGCCGCGGATCAAGGTCGCATCATCGGTCTGCAGCCCGACCAGCAACTGATCCAGGGCATCGAAAACATCTTCGGCGCCCTGGAACACCCGGCTGCCGTCCGCTTCGACCTGCATCTCCATGCTGTCGGCGGTCATGACACTGTAATAGCCGTCGTCGCCGCTGTAGGTGCCGGAGGCGTCGAAGGGCGGGGTCAGACTTTGGAAGCCCGCAAAGACATAGACGTTGCCCATTTTGGCGTTGCCGAGCTGCACCAGCTGGTCGCGCAGATTCTGCACGCTGGTGATCGCCGCTTCACGATCCATGGTTTCGGAACCGGACTGGTTGACGGCCCAGTTCTTGGCATCCACGATCAGCTCATCGACCCCCTCCAGGGTGGTTTCCAGAAAATCGATGCGGTTCTTGGCATTCTGGATGTTGCGATCGTACTGATCGAGGGAGGACAAGGTCTTGCGATAATCCAGGACCTTGCCATACCCCAGGGGATCGTCGGAGGGACGATTGATCCTCTTGCCGGAAGACATGATTTCCTGCTTGTTCGCCAGCCGTTCCGCCTGGCGGAACAAATTGCGTTTGACGGTGGTGGTCATCATACTGTTCGTGACGCGCATGGCATCCTCCTTTTATCCGCGGCGCCAAGCCGATCGTGGATGAGCACGCATCAGCCCGAGGCGCCGTTTATCCGCGACCGGCTAAACCATTCTCAGCACCGTATCGAGCATGTCGTCCACCGTGGTGATCACCTTGGCGGCCGCCTGGTAGGCATGCTGGAACTTCACCAGATTGACCATCTCCTCGTCCAGCGACACGCCGGAAACCGATTCCCGGTAATTTTCCAAGTGGGCCACCATGGCATCTTCGTATTCATGGTTGGCGGCGGCGTTGCGCACATCGTTGCCGACCCCGCTGGCCAAGGCGCTGTAGTAATCGTCGAAGGTCGTACTATTGGCGTTCATGGTGAGCGCACCCTGGAGGCCGACCATGGCCATGGCATTGCGGTTGTCGCCGGGTACCGTGGCGGCGGTGGCCGCCGCGGCGATGCGGTTGACATCGGCGACGATGGCGGCATCCACCGCCATGCTGCCGGCGGTGGTGCCGGCGAAGAAAGGCTGGCCCGTGACCTGATCCCCCGTGGCCGGATCTTCGGTCATACCGAAACCGGCCTGATGCACCGTGTTGACTTGGTCGATGATCGTCCCGGCCAGATCATCCAGCCGCTCCAGATAATCCCGGGCGTAGCCGTCGCGCACATCCAGCCACCCCTTGAGTTCGCCGCCCGTGATGTCTTCGGTGATGTCGATGGCGGTGGTGCCGCTGCGGTCCGTCCAGACCACATTTTGCAGCCCCTCGGCATTGGTGACGGTGGATAGCTCGTAAGCGTAGGGACTCTGGACCAGCGCCGTGCCTCGGCCGGTCATCACGGTGACCTGCCCCCGCTCGTTTTCAAAGGTGGTGACATCGATGAGCTTGGCCAGCTCTTTGAGCAGCTGATCCCGCTGGTCCCGGTAATCGTTGGAGTTCTGGCCGGCAATTTCCACTTCGCCGATCTTCCCGTTCAAGTCCACAATCTGCCGGCTGAGACCGTTGATCTCGTCCACGGTTCCCACGACGGTGCGATCGTAGTCCATCTGGATCTGCTGCACGTTTTCCGACATGCTGTTGAAGGTGCGGGCCAGGGTGTCGCTGCGCGACAGCAAGGCCGTGCGCTCCGGGTATCCGGAAGGATTGTTGGCCAGATCCTGCCAGGCCGACCAGAATTCGCCCATGGCCTGTTCGAGCCCCGCCCCGCTGCTTTCGTTGAAAATCAGTTCAATGCGCGACAGCCCGCTCTCGGTGGCCTCCCATTGGCCCAGGGAGGCGTTCTCGCCGTTGATCTGGCCGCCGATAAAGCTGTCATAGATCCGCTGAATCTCGGCGGCCTTGACCCCGGTGCCCATCTGACCCGGCTCGAAATTGATCGGCGTGCTGGGTTCCATGACGACGCGCTGCCGCGAGTAGCCCGGCGTGTTGACGTTGGCGATGTTCTGCCCCGTCACGTCAATGGCTTTCTGCTGGGTCAGCAGGGAGCGGCTGGCGGTGCTCAAAATTCCGTAGATGTCGGGCATGGTTCATCCCTCCTGGCGTGGGCCGCCATTGCCGTTGCGCGACAGGGCGCTGAAAATCGCCTTGGGAATTTTCTGCAACGGCAGGATTTCGTCGACCCCGCCGAGTTTGATGGCCTCCTTGGGCATGCCGAATACGACGCAGGTTTGTTCGTCCTGACCGATGGTACAGGCCCCGCTGTTCTTCATGGCCAGCAGGCCCTTGGCCCCGTCGGCGCCCATGCCGGTCAGAATGACGCCCACCGCATTGCGGCCGGCATGCTTGGCCACCGAATGGAACATGACATCGACACTGGGACGCTGATAGTGCACCCGCGGCCCCCCTTTGATTTGCACCAGATAGTTGCCGCCGCTGCGGTGCAGCACCATATGCCGGTTGCCCGGGGCAATCAGGGCCAAACCGGGGACGACATGCTCGTTGTCCCGGGCTTCGCGGACTTCCATGGGACAGAGACTGTCCAGCCGTTCCGCAAAGGTTTTGGTGAACGTCTCGGGCATGTGCTGGACGATCACCGTACCCGGCGATCCGGCCGGCATGGCCTTGAGAACGGCTTCGATGGCCTTGGTGCCGCCGGTGGAAGCGCCGATGGCGATCACCTGGTGCGTGGTGCGCGTCAGCAGACCGGAAGCCACGGGAACGGCCTCCCGGGGGATTTCAGCGCTGCGGGACGGCAGGGCGCTGATCCTGGCTTTGGCCGCGGCGCGAATGGCCTGGGCCAATTGGCGGGAAACATCCTGGGTCGAGTAGGCCGAACCGCTTTTGCACAGCACATCGACCGCTCCCAATTCGAGCGCTTTGATGGCGGTTTCACTGTTGTGCGGTGTCAGGGAACTCAGCACGATCACCGGCAGAGGGTAGTGTTTCATCAGTTTGGCCAGGAAGGACAGCCCGTCCATGCGGGGCATCTCCAGATCCAGGGTGATGACGTCCGGTTTCAGCTTGAGGATCTTATCCCGCGCCACATAGGGATCCACCGCCGTCCCCACGATATCGATATCCTCGTAGCGCGACAGCTCGTCGCTCAAAATCTTGCGCACAACCGCGGAGTCGTCTACGATAAGAACTTTGATCATGGCCTTTCTCTCGTTTTCCAGCCCGCAGGACGGGGCCCGCGGGTCATGCCGCTGTGATGGACCGCAGGAACAACTGGCATTCCCCCTCGTCCAGGCTCAATGCCGCCGAAGACCATTCGGCCGCGTTTTGACGACAGGCCGCGACGTGTTCCCGGGCAGCGGCCGCTTCCAGAATCTCCGGCGCCTGGATGTCGAAGACGGCATCCGCGCCGCCGATGCGGGGCAGCAGGTTGCCGCAAATAACGTTGAGCGCTTCCTTGAGGGCGTCCCTTTGCTGGTCGACGGGGGGCACCTGACCCTCTTCCAGGCCGAGCATGTTGGCCGTCAATTCCGGCAGGGCGGAGCTGGAGATCACCATGCACAGCTCCCCCTGCAGAGGACCGCAGAACGTCAGACGGGCGCCGGTGACCTCCGCCTCCCAGATCGCAGCGGGGTCTGCAGCGTTCGGGAAACTGAACACAAATGCCAGTTGCTCCAGGGTTTCACCGGCGACTTCCATCAGGTCTTCAGAAGGATTGTGGGTCATCGTCGTCTCCTGTCCCCATCGGGGATGCGGCCCCATCGCGGTCGCCGATACCGGTCAACGATTGGATCACGTCGCGAATGATCTCGGGGGTAAAGGGCTTGTGGATAAATTTGACCCCCTTGCGCTCCAGTCGTTCGATGCGCGTGACGCTGCCCTCGGTGGATATGACGATGGTGGGCAGATCGGACAGGCCGGGATCGTTTTTTATGTGATCGATCATCTCCTCGCCGTTCATCACGGGCATGTTGATGTCCGCGACGATCAGATCGACCCAGTTGCCCCGGGCGGCATCCAGTCCCTCCTGTCCGTTGCCGGCCTGATAGACATCGCCCAGATCGAGGCCGCTCATCCGCATGGTTTTGATGATCATCGCCCGCATGACGCTGCTGTCGTCGACGACAAGCACATTGAGTGGCATATTGGAACCCCGTTAGCTTCTTTTTCTTTTGTTATTCCGCAACAAACACATCCGCCAACTCCTCGACCCACTGCAGGGTCTGGCTGGCAATCCGCTCCAGATGCATGGGATTGACGCCCAGGCGACGCGTGACCGCCGGCGAGGGCTGGTACTGAAGCCCTTCGCGGCCGACCCCGATGCCCATCATGAGGCAGAGAACATTGGCCACGTGCACGATATCCGTGGTGCGGCGGGCTTCGCCGCCGCCGTCGGGATCATGGTGCCATTGCACGGCATGCACCAGGTCCGCCGGAAAAGCCCAGCGGGACAGAATCTGCGCTCCGATGTGGGCGTGGTCGGTGCCCAGCACCTGCTTCTCGGCCACTTCGAAGGATATCTCGCTCCCGGCCGCCGCCTGGATGGCGGCCATGTCGTCCTGCACGAAACGCCCCAGAACCAGCTTGCCCACATCGTGCAGCAGGGCCGCGGTAAAAATGTCTTCGGCGCCGTGCAAATCAAGTTCCCGGGCCAGGCCCTCGGCCGCCACGGAGACGGCAATCGAATGCCGCCAGAGTTCCCCGGAGGTCAGATCATAGCCCGGAACGGAGCTGTCCAGGACGGGTCCGACGCAGGAGGCCATGACAAGCTTGCCGATCTTTTTCATGCCCAGCAGCATGACGGCGCGTTTGACCGAACCCACTTTGGCCGGCAGCCCCATGTAGGCGGAGTTGGTCAATTTGAGCACGTTGGCCGTCATCCCCGGATCCATCCGCAAGACGTCTTCGACGGCCTCGACCGATGTTTCGGGGTCCTCCAGCATGGCCATCAACTTGACGGCCGAGCCGGGGATACTGGGGAATCCATCCACCGCGGTCATGATCTTTTCGACACATTCACCCTTCATAGCAGCCTCACCGCCCCGTTGCTCGAAACCTTGATCTCGCCCGTGGCAATATCGAAATGAACGGTCCGCCCGGCCGGACCCCCGACATCCTCGGCCTCCAGCAACACGTTGTTTTTCCAGAGCAACTTTTTGAGCACGGTAAAATTGCGCTCCCCGATTTTGAAGATCTCGTTCTTGCCCAGGGGTTGGCCGCAGCCGGCCGCCTTGACCACCAGCCGGCTCTTCTCACCCCCCAGGCGATAAATCTCCTTGAAGAGTTTCGGCACGCCCATATCGACAAACATATAGGGGTTGTGGGCGGCTTTCTCCGGATTGATTTTCGCCAGCGGCAGCATGGCGTGCAGCAGGCCGCCCACCCGGGCCCGGGGATCGTACACCATCAACCCCAGACAACTGCCCAGGGCATGGGTCACCAAAACATCGCCCTTCTGGCCCAGTTTCATATCGGCTACCACAACGACGTGTTTCATCGATCCCATCCGCACCCTGTGTTCACGACTGTTTTCGGTAAATGGCAGGCTTCATGTATTGAAATTCGTGACGAATGCCGGAAAGCCCTTCGGAATGGCCGACAAACAGATATCCGCCGGGCGCCAGGATGTCATGGAAGCGGTTGATGAGCCCCTGCTGGGTCGGGCGATCGAAATAGATCATGACATTGCGGCAGAAAATAACATTGAAGGGCCCCTTCATGGGCCAGGGCTGCATCAAATTCAAGGGGGCCAATCGAACCAGTTTGCGCAGCGCCGGTCCCACCCGGAAACCCGTGCCGCTCGCCGCGCGCTCGAAATATTTTTGGACCAGGGCCCGGGGGATCCCCGCGAGCCGCTCCCGGGGGTAGACGCCGGCCCGGGCGGCCGCGAGCATGCGGTTGGAAATGTCCGTCGAAAGGACCAAGACGTCCTTCCGATCGATGGACGGAATGGATTCCCGCAGCACCATGGCCAGCGTATAGGGCTCCTCACCCGAAGAACAGGCCGCACTCCAGAACCGCAGCCGTTGGTGATCGTTCTCCGGCAGGATGACATCGGCCAGGTAATCGAAATGGGCCGACTCGCGGAAAAAGCTTGTCTTGTTGGTGGTCATCACGTCGATCAGGGTGCGAATCTCGTGCTCCCCCTGGTCGCTGCCGATGAGGTCCATATACGCCTTGATACTGGGCATTTCCAAAGCCCGCAGGCGTTTCATGAGCCGGGCGCGAACAAGGGCTTCCTTGCCGGATTTCAGGTTGATTCCGCACTGGTGATAGACGATGCGGCTGATTTCCTGAAACTGGTTGTGATTCAACTCGGCGGTCAACACGCTCATGGCGCCACCCTCTTCTTCCGGTACGGCTGCTTCGCTGCAAGCCGGCTTCGCATCCAAAAGCCCCCGCCGGTCAGGCCACGGCCAGGAGGGCCGCGGCCTCCGTGCCCCGCTTGTCCTTGTTGCCGTCCCCGCCGTCCCGGCTGGCGTGACGCATCAGACTGCCCACATCCAGAATCAACCCGACCCGTCCGTTGGGCATGATGGCGCTGCCGGTAATGCCGGGGATGTGGCGCATGGTTTCGCCGAGGGTCTTGATGACCACCTGCTGCCGGCCGACCAGTTCATGAATGACCAGGCCGGCCTTGTGATGTTCGTCCTCGACGATAACCACCAGCATGTTGTCGTCGTCGCTCCGTGTTTCACCAAGCTCGTACAGGTCCACGAGACGAATCAGCGGGATCAGGCTGCCCTGCATCGAGATCATTTCACCGCGGCCGTATACCGTGGAAATGTCGCTGGGCTCGGGTTTGATGGATTTGACGATGGAAACCGTGGGAATGACATAGCTTTCGGCCCCCACCCGCACCACCATGCCGTCGATGATGGCCAGCGTCAGCGGCAGACTCATCTTGAAGGTGCTGCCGACGCCCTTGACGGAATGGATTTCCACCTGGCCGCGCAGGGACTCGATGTTCTTGCGGACCACGTCCATGCCCACCCCGCGTCCCGAAACATCGGTGACCTCGGCGGCCGTGGAAAAACCGGGTTCGAACACCAGATTGAAGATCTCGCGGTCGCTCAAGGCCATCCCTTCGCTGACCAGGCCGTTTTGCAGGGCCTTGTCGAGGATCACGTCCCGATCGAGGCCCTTGCCGTCGTCCTGGATCTCCACCACCACGTTGCCGGCCGAATGATAGGCGGCCAGCTTGACCTGGCCGGTCCGGTCCTTGCCTTTTGATTCCCGGTCTTCCGGGGCTTCGATGCCGTGGTCCACGGCATTGCGGATCATGTGGACGAGGGGATCGTTGATCACATCCACCAGATTGCGGTCGATTTCGGTTTCCTCGCCGTCGGTCACCAGATTCACCTGTTTGCCGGTCTTGCGGGAAACGTCGCGCACCAGACGGGCCATTTTAGTGAAGGTCGCCTTGAGCGGCACCATGCGCAGGGACATGCTCATGTCCTGGAGTTCCCGGACGATTTTGGTGGTGTGGCCGATCTTCTTGATCAGGTCGTGATTGTTGCCGTTGATGACGACATCGTCCTGGGCTACCATGGAATGGGCAATGACCAATTCGCCCACCATGTCGATGAGGCGATCGAGACGGTTGGTGCTGACCCGCACCGAACTATCCACCATCGCCTGGGGATTTTTCATCCTCTGCTGGGTTCGCAGCGCCTGCCCCACCTCTTTGACGGACGCCTGTCGGGATTTGACCGCTTTGACGCCGATCGGGTCCTGCCCGTCAAAATCGGCGGCTTTTTCCATCTGCTCGCGGGTGGCCGTTCCCATGGCGACCATGATGTCGCCCACCCGCGGCGCCGTCACGGCCGCCTCCACGTCCTCCCGCGACACCTTCCCCTGGGCCACGAGAAGATCGCCGACCCTGGGTACCGGCGTGTCTTCGCGTGCCTCGGAGATCCCGGCCGCTTCCGGCGCCGCCAGCACCTTCAACAGGTCTTCGTAGCCGGCCGGTTTGCGCAAAGGCCCGCCGCCCAGCGCATCCTGGACCCCTTCGATCAGGGCCTTGAGCATATCCAGCGCCCGCAGGGACAGATCGGCATAGCCCCCCGTATAACGGATTTCACGGTCCCGCACCCGGCTCAAAAGGCTTTCGGCATGGTGCCCCATGTCCGCGATGATGGCCAACTCCAGAAAGGCCGATGTTCCTTTGATGGTGTGAAAAGCCCGAAAGACCATGCCCACGGCGTCCATATCGTCCGGATCGGTCTCGAGGCGCAGGAGCGCTTCTTCGGCTTTGGCGATGAGATCGCTGCCTTCCTCGATGAATTCGCCGATCAGTTCAAAATCCGGGTCGGCCGGCATGTGGTCTTCGCTGTTCGGGGAGGCGCTGGTTTCCTCCGGTTCGGCGCAATTCTCCAAGGGAGCGGATGCCGCCGGAGGGTTTTCGTGCTGCGCAGGGGCCGCAGGGCCTTCCGCGACGGCGCCTTCTTTTCCGCCAGGCGTGGCGCGCTGGGCCTTGGTGCTATCCATGAGCGCGTCCATCGCCGCCTGGAGCAAAGCGCCCAATCGATCGGCGACCTCGTCGGGAACCGGCATTCCCCGCTGGAGGGCTTCCCGCACCAGCACGCGCGCATCCTGCAGACCGGCCCGCGCCCGCTCAGGGTAGCCCTGTTCGGCGGACAAGGTTTCCAGGGCCGTCGCCAGCGCTTGCCATTCCGCCGGCGCATCCCGGTCGGCCTGTACGAGCAGCGCGGCCGCATCGTCGATGCTGGGCGGCCCGCTTTCCCCGGAAAGGCTGTCGTCGGACCCATCGCCGTCGGGAATCGTTTGGGCGGCAACACCCTCCAGCGCGGTTTCCAACGCGGCGTCGGCTTGGGCCAGCAGCCGTTTGCGGTCCGGCCCGTTTTCCAGATAATGCTTGCCGGCCTCCAAGCCCTCGCCAATGGCACCGATGATGCCCAGATAGTCGCTGAGGGACTTTTCGGCAATGGCGTGCAGGCTGATCCGACAGCGCCCCAGCAAGGTGCGCAGGGGTTTCATCTGCTTGGGAACGGCCGTTTCGAGGGTTGCCAATTGTTCGGCCAGAGCGCGCCACCCTTCACGATCGTTGAGGCTGAGGCTGTCAAGCTGCTCGAGAAATTGGTCTAGCCGGGGAATGACTTTCGATCCTGTTTTGGTCATGACATCCTATCCGAAGCTGGCCTTTGGGTTGACAGAACGATGCCGGGTCAAACAGCACCGGAGAGCATGCGTCCAATTTGCCCGCCGCTTTGGACCCGCCCCGTGGCATGGTAGACTTGGTTGGGGCGGATCAGGTTCGTCAGCATTTTGATCGAGCTGCCGACAAACTGAAGCGCATGCAGGCAAAGGGAGCGATTGCGATCGGATTCGATCTGAATCTCTTCGACCAGGGCCTTTAAACGGACCCCCTTTTTCCTGATCCGGGCCGCAGCGGGCAGGTCGCTCAGCCCGTCGCATAGCCGGGTGATGGTCAATGCCTCGGCCGCGACACCCAGCTTGAGGGCCAGATCGTCGGCCACCTGCCGCCGCCGGAGTTCCTCGCGGCGGATATGCTGGAGCATTCGTTCCTTGTCCACGATGACCCGATTGAGGCGTTCAAGGTCCGAGGCCAAAAGCGCTTTGCGTTCATCTTGAAACAGATCCAACAGGTTGCGATAGAGCTTCAGCTGCCGGTCAACACAGTCGCACAAATCGTTCAGCATTTTTTCCATTCCATTCTCCGTGGGCCGTCAGAATCACGCAAACCGCAATCGCAGCGAGTGCTCATCCCTATGGTGCGATGACCGCTAAGACGTATGGTTGAGGGCCATCTCCCGCAGCATGCGTTCCGCGATTTGACTTCCGTCGATTTCATAAACCCCTTTTTCAACTTTGACGCGCAGGGCCTCCACCTTCGGTCCGTCGACATCCGGCAATGTGTCCAGCTGCTTGCGGGCCTCCTGGATTTCCCGGGCCTTGGGCGACAGGACCACCTTGTCCACCGGGGCCTCGCGGCCGGAAGGCGTCGCCGCAGGCGCCGGATTGCCGTTCGTCTCGCGGGACTTCTGGGCATAGGCGTCGAAATTGATGTGAACATTGCTGTCGTTGATTTGCATACCTGGCCTCCAGCTGCGGATCCCTTGCGTTGGGGATCCATTGACTAAGGGTTCTGATCGGCGGTGTTCCCCGTGAACGGCCTGCCTGCCATCCGCAGGAACCTTCCACGGCCTGCTGGGCCCGCAAGGCAGTTATCGGTCACCCCCAACTGGAGCTTTAGGTGTTTATCCTTCGGACGAACGCTCGGGCAGCAGGCGCGACAGCATTTGCGACGCCAGCCCGATGCTTCCCTGACCCCGGGACATTTCCACGGCAATCTGCTGATCCAGCATGCCGGTATAGATTTCCTCGGCCCTCCCGCCCCGCATCAGGTCGACCTCCGGAAGGCTCTCCCGCATGGTCTTGAAAAGCTGCTCGATGAAGATGGCTTCGAATTCCGAGCAGGCCTTGGCAAGGCGCTGCCCCTCGCCCTCCGGGGTGCGGTTCGCGCCGGAGGCGCCGGACGAAGCGGCACCCCCACTTTTCTCCCTACCCGCATGAATCGGTGGCTGCGGTCCAAACGTTATGAAATCCATTAAGTATTCTCCTTAAAAAGCACTTCGATGTGAGTATCGGGCGGACGCCCACCGGCGCAGCCCGGCTTCACCGAGGACCGACCAGAGGCGAGAACGCCGCCGGGGGGCAAAAGATGCCCTCATAGTGTCCGTCCAGAAGCGGTAGCTTTTGGTTCCTG